>JAUYQG010000149.1 GCA_030695645.1 Legionellaceae bacterium | reverse complement strand
ATTAATTACACTATATGCAACTGTTTTCATAAAATAGATCGATTTCACCTAGTAATATATGTCTGTAAATTTCACAGATCTGAAATTATTTGGACGGAATTGCATGCGTTTTTTTGCATGCCGTTTTGTCCAAAGTCCAATTATTAAAATCAAAGGCATCAGTCATATCAATTTGAATAGGTTCATCAGTAGGTTTAGCTGGGAGCATGTGATCAAGAAACAAGCGGATCATAGCTTCATTGCCATGAAGAGCCATATCAATAAAAGATTTGATCTTTGCGTGCAAAATATAACTCATCTAAAACCGAGGAGTTTGGACAAACCTTTGGCTATGACTTCCGTCAGATCTATTTTATTTGTTGAATGCAAAATTGTATTACACGTCACAACCAGTGACGCTCCTGACCGCATTAAATTCTGTTCGGCTTTTGTATCAAATAAAGCATGTACGCCAATACAAATTGGTTTTTTAAATCCCTGCGTCAACAATAAATTAATTGCAGCCACCATGCTCGCACCGCTAGATATAATGTCATCTACAAGCACCGGTGTATTAGCCGTGTTTTTATTTTTTGCAATAGTGGTAATGACTTCTCTGTCACCAAGACGATTTTTTTGGCCAATTACACATGGTAGATTAGCATACTCTGATATTTCAGAGACCCATTGCCTGCTTTCCTCATCAGGTCCGATCAGCAACGGTGAGTCAACGTTATGACTAATCCAGTTAGCAATATTTTTTGTCGCATGCAATGTTACAATGTTGGATATCGAATAAATTTCAGAGAGATGGTGAATGCGATGCAAGTGTGGATCAATCGTGATCAGGTCGTCTATCCAACTTGACAAAAATTTAGCAAAAAGAACGGATGAGATAGCCTCACCTGAATGAAACCGTTTATCTTGTCGCATATAGGCTAGATAAGGAGCGACCAGTATGATTTTTTTTGCGCCAAGCTCTTTGAGTGTTTGCGCCATAAACATCAGCGGTATTATTTTGGGGTTAGGATGATCAAGTGAGCATATTAAAATAGCTATTTTATTTTTAACATCAGTCTTAATGCAAATAAGCGATTCGCCATCTGGAAAATCTCGTATTTCGGCAATACCCAACTCAAAGTTAAGTATATGCACTAAAGCATGAGCTAACTGCGAATTGCCCGGTAATGCAAAAATAACGGCTTGGCTCATCTTATTTATCACTCTTGATTGTAACGATATTCGGCATAGACAGAGCATAAGCACGTGAGTACTCCAGTGCGCCTTTTGACTCGGAATGAATACGATACAATACCTGTCCCACATCGACTTGCGTTCCTATTTTGGAAAAAAACTCAATCCCAGCCGTTGGATCATGAGGTGCGCCAGCTAATTTCGCTACCTTAGCAAGATTTCTGTTATCAATTTCAGATACGACTCCGCTTAATGTGGCACAAATATCATGTGTACTTGGCGCTGTTGATGGTTCTTTAAATCCACCTTGTGCCTCACATATCGCCATAAATTTCTTTAAAGCAATACCACTTTCTAATAATTGTTTTGCCAGAGCGAGCCCTTTTCCAACCGATATAGCCCCACTAAACTCCATAAGGATGGAGGCCAATAGGATGGCTTTTTCTTTTAAATCAACCGGCGCATTTTTATCGTTACGAAGAACCGCCAATATATCTTTTGCTTCCAAACATGGGCCAATGCCTTTTCCTATAGGCTGATGCCCATCTGATTTTAAGGTGTAGATATGGAGACCCAGTGCTTTACCAACACGAAAAAAGTAATCTTTAAGTTTCAGAAAATCATGACTTGAACGTATCTTTGCTGTAGGACCGACCGGGATGTCAATAACCACGTGTGTTGCTCCAATTGCTGCTTTTTTTGAAAGGACTGACGCAATCATTTGACCTACTGGATCGAGATCCAACACACGCTCCACTCGGATGAGGATATCATCAGCAGGACTTAATCCCAGCGCGCCCCCCCACACCATACACCCACCTTCACGTGCAACAACGGCTTGAATATCAGAGGCACTTAAATTAACGTTTGTCATGGTTTCGATGGTATCGGCAGTACCTGCTGGCGACGTGATGGCACGGGATGAGGTTTTTGGAATAATGAGACCTGAGGCTGCCACAATAGCGACGACAATGGGCGTTGTTCTATTTCCCGGAATCCCACCTACACTGTGTTTGTCAACAATCACAGGATTATCCCAATGTAATTGCCCACCTACATTCGTCATGGCTTTCGTTAAATAAATAATTTCCTGAATACTCAAGTTGTCGTGACCACATGCCGTGATGAAGCTGGCCAAATGAATGTTTGAGTAGTTACCGGCCACTATATCATAAATAATCGCTCCAAATTCATACGCAGTGAGCTTGTTTCCGTGTATTTTGGAACGCACATAACCTAATGAGACTAAGGGTAGGAAATGCGATAATCGAATGGAATCACCTTCTATTGCACCAATTCTCTCCCACGCACTTTCTGATAAGCTCGCTTCACAATCTGTTAAGATATCAGACTGCACAATATTGAGTGTGGCTACAATGGAACGATTATTAAGCGTTACAACAATTTGTGTCTCAGCTTCAAACCCTTCTGACTTATAAATAAAGCATCTTGCAGGTATGAATACAATCAACTCCTGTTGCGTATCGATACCTAATCGCACTAATTTAAGGCTATTGGATGAACTGTCCAAGAATAATCGTCCTGATTTGATTGTTTCTGTCAAAAGAATACCTTACAAAGCAAACATATAAAAGGCCAGCTCCTCAGGATCTGGAACAGGATGCTTCTATATGATTTCCGACGTATACTAATGATTATTATTAGATTAAGAGGGATCTTACATTATGGACATTTAGTTTTTGGGCGCAACGCAAGCTCTGATCATCCTAGAAAAAGCAGTTGAAGCCTTCGTAGTAGGCTTCAACTGCTTTTTCTAGGATAATACACCGTCAGGTCATTTCAGGAAAACCGGAGTATCCCTATGAAGGTAGCGATATACAATATTAAAGATTACGAGAAACCCCTTTTTACCACGATGGGCCATCAACATAACCTGGTTTTTGTGACAGAGGCACTGTCATTGACAACGATTGAAAAATCAAAAGGGTGTGATGCGGTTTGTTGTTTTGTAACCGATTGTTTAAATAAAGACATAATTAACACATTGGCAGACTATGAGATTAAATTAATTGCATTGCGCTCAGCTGGATTTGATCATGTGGATTTAACTGCAGCGCAGTTAACTGGAATAACTGTTGTCCGTGTACCAAAATACTCTCCTGAAGCCATTGCAGAATTTGCTGTGGCCTTAATTTTAATATTAAATCGAAAAATTCTTACCTCCTATTTGCAAGGTTTAGATAATAATTTTTCACTGGATGACTTGGTGGGATTTAATCTTTATAAAAAAACAGTCGGTGTTATTGGGACAGGTAATATAGGAACCGCTTTTGTAAGAATCATGAACGGATTTGGGTGTCGTCTGATTGCGGTGGATCCGGAACCGAATGATATTTGCAAAAATTTAAATGTTGAATACGTAGCACTCGATTACTTATTAAATGAATCGGATATCATCAGCCTGCATTGCCCGTTAAACGATCAAACGATGCATTTAATGGATGAGACAGCCTATACTAAAGTGAAAAAAAATGCCATGCTAATTAACACCGGGCGTGGAGCATTATGTGACACACAAGCATTAATTAAAGCACTTGAGTCTGGCAGTCTTGGATATGCCGGTTTAGACGTATATGAAAAAGAAAAAGATTTGTTTTTCAAAGATCATTCGGGAGAGGCGATCCATGATGAATTGTTTTTAAAGTTGCGTTCACTTCCTAACGTGATGATTACACCACATCAAGCATTTTTGACTCAGGAAGCCATAGAAAACATTGTTAAAACAACAGTAAACAATATTACGGCTTTTGAGCAGGGTCACCCTATTAATCAAATAAGGTAACTGCTCGTAGGGTGCTATTGACGCGTTGATAAAAATCACCCTTTTCTGAGCGAATCCATCATTTGGACTTTGGACAAAACGGCATGCAAAAAAACGCATGCAATTCCGTCCAAATAATTTCAGATCTGTGAAATTTACAGACCTATATTACTAGGTGAAATCGATCTATTTTATGAAAAAGTTGCATATAGTGTAATTAATGAACTGGTTGAGAGTAATGGATCTCAAGTTTCTTGGACAGAAAGACATGAGGCTTTTTTCATGTCTTTTTGTCCAAAGTCCAAATCATAGTAGGCACGTATTATACAAGAATACCCAATTGATAATACATCCCAACTAAGCTATATTTTTAGGGTCTACTTATTAATAGGGATATGGATGGTTTACATAAAAAGAGACTCAAATAATCAAATTATCGCTATATTTGATAAGGATACTGACGAACACCTTGAAAAACTACCATCCACAGACAAAGAGGTGCATGTATTTCTGGCCAAGTGTCATGTTAACCATGAGGCCGCTTTTCTAAAAACGGATTTGGAGCTTATTCGAGTTATTGAAGATTTAGTTCAAATTTTAATAGCAAAAAATGTCATAGCAATTACTGATTTTCCAATTGCTGCCATCGAAAAATTGACGGCACGCAATAAAATTCGGGAACAATACAAAGGGATTTCAGGTATCATGGATAAAATATGACGGACAAGGACAGACCAAGTTGGGACGTTTCTGAGGACTTATTGGCCTCTCATGATCCTTTGCTGAGTTGTCTGCTCATACTAGCAAAACACTTCCAATCGCCCTGTACCCCAGTTTCACTCACGGAACGCCTCCCTTTGGTGGATAACAAATTGACACCAGGCTTATTCATACGAGCCGCTGAGCGTGCGGGACTTGCGGCCGAGATCAACAAAATAGCGCTGAACTCGATCAGCAACCTCGTTCTGCCCGTTGTATTATTATTAAAAGATGGAGATGCTTGTCTTTTATTTGAAAAGTCTGCTGATATCAGTACTATTCTCACGCATAAAACAGGACAAGGCGCCATCGACATACCGAACCATGAACTCGAGGAGATCTATTCAGGTCACGCCATTTTTGTGAGACCAATTTATCAGTTCACTCAACGAACAAAAGATACTCTCCAGAAAAAGCCACGAGACTGGTTTTGGAACACTATTGCTAAATCATGGCCTGCTTTTCTCGAAATTTTGTCCGCCTCCGTTTTAATCAATGTATTTGGGCTAGCTATTCCTCTATTCACCATGAATGTTTATGACCGCGTTGTACCGAATCAAGCAACAGAGACCATGTGGGTGCTTGCTAGCGGCATTGCGTTAATTTTTATTTTTGATTTATTTTTGAAAGCGTTACGCGGATACTTCATTGACATTGCCAGCAAGAAAATGGATGTTAAATTATCTGCAATTATCTTTGAGCACATACTTGGTATCCAAATAGGATCTCGACCTTCCTCTGTCGGTGCATTTGCGAACGTCATCCAATCGTTCGAAGGTTTCAGAGACTTTATCACATCAACAACGATTACCGTGCTGGTAGACCTACCGTTTGTCTTTTTGTATTTATTTGTCATCTACTATATTGGTGGCGGGTTGGTTCTCGTTCCCCTCACCGTACTACCCTTTGTTTTTGCAATGGGGTTCATACTTCAGGCTCCACTGACCCGGCTCACCAAAACCTCGTTTCAATTGGCATCCGAAAAACAAGCTACATTGATTGAGTCACTAGCAGGCATCGAAGCAATAAAAAGTAGTGGTGCTGAAGGCATTATGCAAGGTCGCTTTGAGAACGTGGTCATTTACGCTGCAAAATTAGGCGCCCATCTTCGCCTATTAGTCAACTCAAGTATAAATCTCAGTAATTTAGCACAACAAGTTTCCAACGTAACCATCGTAATCTTTGGTGTGTATAAAATTATTGACGGGGACTTAACTGTCGGAGCATTGATTGCATGCACCATACTAGCAGGCAGAGCACTTGCTCCTATGGGGCAAGTCGCGGCAATTTTTACTCGCTATTATCAATCCGTACAAGCTTTTCGTTCAATCAACCAAGTCATGCAATTACCAACAGACGTTCAGGATGCCACTCATTATTTACATCGACCCAATATAGAAGGTATTATTGACTTTAAGAATGTCGAGTTTCATTATCCCGATCAAGCGCAGCCTATTTTAAATAATATTTCATTTAGAATAAAAGCTGGAGAACGTGTTGCTATTATAGGACGTATTGGTTCTGGCAAGTCCACCATTGCCAAGTTGATTTTGGCTCTATATCGTCCTGATAAAGGCAGCATAGACATTGACGGAACGGATTATTTACAGCTTAATCCCGCGGATTTAAGAAGACAAATTGGATACGTGCCTCAAGATATTGTTTTATTTTATGGTTCCATCAAAGACAATATTCGCATGGGTGCACCTTACGCTTCAGATGAAAAAATACTTAAGGCCGCCGAACTCTCGGGTGTTATTCAATTTACCAAAAATCACCCTGAAGGCTTTGACCGACAAGTTGGGGAGCGAGGCAACCGGTTATCAGCAGGACAGCGACAAGCGGTTGCGATAGCAAGAGCCATACTATTGTCACCTCACATTTTGATTTTCGATGAACCGACAGCATCAATGGATGATAGTAGTGAGGCACGCCTTCGTCAAAACATAAAAAACAATTTGGAGAAAAATACCACACTTATTTTGGTGACTCATAAAGTATCCATGCTTGATTTGGTTGACCGACTTATTGTTCTTGATAATGGTCACATTGTCGCTGATGGTACAAAGGAATCCGTTTTAATGGCATTGCGGAACTTGTCTAAGCCGGCTGAAGACAAGAAGTAAGGGATCCGAGCCATAAAATCAATCCATGCAACAAAGGTCAATTATGTTAAATCGAAACTTAGGTATTATTGATGATAGTAGTCCAGGTACCTTAAAAGAAACGAATATTTTTTCTCATTTAATTTTATGGTCCATCATCCTGTGTCTCGTGATTGGTTTTATATGGGCAAAATATGCTATTTTGGATGAAGTAACGGCGGGACAAGGCAAAGTAATTCCATCAGGACAAATACAAATAGTCCAAAATTTGGAAGGTGGGATCATTCGTGAAATATACGTCAAACAAGGCAATCTTGTACACAAAGGTCAAGTGTTGATGCTTCTTGATGATACCTTGTTTGCATCAAAATATAATGAACTTGCATCAAAAGCAGTAGATCTCGAAATTGAACTCATACGATTACAGGCTGAAATTGATACACAGCCGTTGATGTATGATAAAGAACTCGAAAAACATAACGCAGGTTTGATCTCATCAGAAATTGGTGTATTTGAATCGCGCAAGAAAGAAAAAAATCAAATGCAACAGGATGTCGACCTAGCTAACAAAGAGTTGGACATGACACTGCCATTAGTTGACAAAGGTGCTGCGTCTCCAGTCGAGGTGTTACGCTTACAACGAACCGTTAGCGAATTACAGGGAAAACTAGATGCGTACCAAAGTAAAACGCTTGAACGCTACAATGAAGCTAAAGGTGAGTACAAAAGCCTTCAGGACGAAATGCAAGGTGATAAAGACAGACTCACCAGAACAACGGTTCGTTCCCCAGTCAATGGAATTATCAAACAATTAAAGGTGAATACGGTTGGAGGGGTTATCAAACCGGGTATGGACATCCTTGAAATTGTGCCTGTTGATGATACATTGCTGATTGAAGCCAAAATTCGCCCAGCAGATATCGGTTTTATTCATCCTAATCAGAAGGTCATGGTAAAGGTCAGCGCTTATGACTACTCTATTTATGGCGGCCTTGAGGGCACGGTGGAAAATATTTCTGCAGATACGATTGTTGATGAACATGATAAAAGGGGAGAAAGCTACTATTTGGTTCTTGTTAGAACGCAAAAAAATCATTTAGGTACGACTGAAAAACCGTTATATATTATTGCTGGTATGCAAACAACCGTGGACATATTAACTGGACGAAAATCGGTTTTAGATTACTTACTGAAACCCATATTAAAAACAAAACAAAGTGCTTTGCGTGAACGGTAATCTTAGGCATCCGTTTTTATACTTCCATTAAAGATCAGTGTCGTCAAGATATCTTGATCGGTGTTTAATGTACCGCCAGATGTTAAATCAACACCAGCCAACACAATGGTTTGAGTGACATTAAATGTAGCCCCACCATCAGCGTCAACCGCAACAGTAGTTGCATTTGTTGTGCTGTTGTAACTAAAGTTTAAATAAGAGTCAAGACTTTGCGCATTTTGCGACTCACCCGTTAATAGATCAGATAAATTCAAGGTATCGCCGCCAGCACCTTTCGTATAATCAGTAATTGTATCATTGGGATTTCCAGTGCTATCCCCGCTCTTCCACGTAAACGTATCTTGACCACCACCACCAGTCATCGTATCACTACCCTGACCACCAATTAATGTATCGGGGCCCAGGCCACCAAACAAGGTATCATTACCATCTTTGGCATCAATGAGGTCCGTGTAATTTCCTCCAGTTAGGGTGTCAACCCCACTTGTGCCGGATAAAACGTGTACATCATCGACTATATTAATCGTTAATGTGCTGTTGCTAACCTGATTTGTTGCTGTATCCGTTATACGGTAAGAAAATGTTTCGTTCACAGGATCGCCCGCTGTCTGCAATGTATATTGATAATCACCTTGGACGTGATCATTTGTAGTAGTCGTATATACGGTCAATAATCCCTCAGGGGTGTCTATTGTAACAACGCCATTAACGGGCGTTGCTGTCGTACTGCCAAACGATATTTGTGTCATATTTGATGTTGAAGAAATTCCTTGGTCATTGGCAAACAAGTTGCCAGTAGCAACAATATCAGCATGTCCTGGATCGGTGCCTGTAGGTAACCCCGACTCATAAACGTTATCGACATCAGCAACTGCGGTAACAGTTCCTTGATGTGCAATCGTTAAAGTGGACGTGCTCGTATCGTTATCGGCATCACGTACTGTGTAAGTAAATACGTCATTAGTGACAGCTTGTACGCCATTGCTAATACTCCAAATTGTAAAATTATCCGTAGCATCTGTACCGGAAAAAGCAATGTAGCGGAATGGCGCATTGGGACTGATGGTAAATGAGGCCTCATTTGCTGATCCTGAACCGGTTATCGTATTATTAATGACACCACTATCCACAAGGACTTGACTACTGTTATATGCTTTCCAACTGATTTGGTCATCGCTTTGTACATCTCTAAACGTGACTTGCAACGAGCGATAATCAGCACCCATATTCAAAGCGATCGTCTCAGTTTGCGTACTGCTCGTTGAGTCGATTTCATTTGTATCATCAGTTCCTGGTGAATTTAGGAATAAACCATATCCACTGCGCACAGAGGGTGTTACAGAGGCACCAAAAATTGCCGTACCCATGTTATAACCCAAAACTTGCACACCAGCAGCGGTCCAAGTCGATAGGTTATTACCCCCACCTGCGGAGGTTAATGTCTCATCAGACTGATAGGTATAACTACCATTGTCATAAAACACTAAGGTGCCATGATCCGCGGTAATGGTTAAACTAGGATTACTTACAGCAGGTACGCCATTGCTCACACTCCACAAAGTAAAATTATCGGTGGCATCCGTACCATAAAAAGCAATATATTGGAAAGGAGCCGCTGGGCTAATGGTAAACGATGCTTCCGCCTGCGCACCAAGTCCGTTAGTGGTATTGTTAATTATGCCACTGTCTACCAGAACTTGGTTGCTGTCGTATGCTTTCCAACCAATTTTATCGTCACTTTGTACATCCCTAAACGTAACTTGCAAAGAACTATAATTATCACCCATATTCAAGGCAATCGCTTCGCTTTGTGTAGTACTGGTTGAGTCGATTTCATTAGAGTCATCGGAGGATCCTGGTGAATTAATGTACAATCCATAGCTAGTTCGCACAGACGGAGTGACTGACGTACCAAAAATTGCGGTACCCAAGTTATATCCTAAGACTTCTATTCCAGCATTAGTCCAGGATGTCAGTGTATTATTGCCGCCTCCTGAGGCTAATACCTCAGCAAAATTACTATATGTTGTACCATTGTATTGCACCGATAATACTTTGGTACTATCTGCTCCAATGGTGTCAGCTCCGGCCCCACTACCACCATATCCGGTGATTACATTTCCATAAATAAGTCCGCCAAAGCCCACGCTATCTACATCACTTATTGCAATGGGTGCCGTGTCGGTAACATTTATGGATACTTGCGTCCAGGCTGTCTGAATAGAACCATCACTTGCTTTATAAAAAAAACCATCAACGATTGTGTCATTACTCGAATGATTAAGATTCGCCGGAGCTGTGTAAGTATAGGTACCATTAGCATTCATCAAGACCGTACCACCTAAAGTTGTCGTGATGGTATTGATGCCATTCGCTATCACAGCTCCTGTGCCTCCGACGTTTTGAGCAAATTGGGCTACACTAAGACTATTGTCACTGTCTGTATCATTAGCCAATACATTTACTGAGTTGGTGAGTATGCTACCTTCTATGATTGTACCACCAATATCTAATTGTGCGACAGGCGCATCATTCGTACCATTAATAGTTACTTGAACCGTAGTTACCGTGCCATCAGCACTCGCTACATTAAATTGATCACTGACACTTTGGCCGACATTCAAGTTATCAAACGCGCTGTTAGCCACATAAGTCCAAGCACCATTGGCTCCTATATTAAAAACACCGTTGGTTCCAGCCACATTGGTTTGTGCTACATAAGTCGCAGGATTATCCACATCGGTGATGGTTAATGTGCCACCCGTGCTTAAAGCCGCATTGGTTTCGGAAAGTGTCGCACTGGCACTACTTAGAACAGCGGCATCATTGGCACCATTAATAGTTACTTGAACCGTAGTTACCGTGCCATCGGCACTCGCTACATTAAATTGATCACTGACACTTTGACCCGAATTCAAATTATCAAACGCGCTATTAGCCACATAAGTCCAAGCACCATCGATTCCTATATTAAAGACACCATTGGCTCCAGCCACATTCGTTTGCGCTACAAAAGTGGTAGGACTATCCACATCTGAACTAGTGAGCACGCCACCAGTACTCATCGGAACATTCGTTTCGGCCAAGGTGGTATGTGCTCTGCTAATATTGGCAGCAGCATTCGCTTCAATTATAGGCACCGTAGCATTGCCGATGATAGATGTATCTGTCACTACTCGAGGAACACCAGGAAGCTGCGTTTGAGTCACAAATTGTCCCAGTACGTCCGATGTGTTAGTGACAGTTGGTGTTGTTTGAAAACTGGCTTGCGTACCATATTCCGTGTCTAACTGACCCTTGGTATTAACAAAAGCAGTCGAAGCAGCATTGAAGGGAAGAGAGCTAAGAGAGGAACTAGAAAGATCAGAGCTGATTGGAAGATCGCCTGCTGCTGTTGGGGGAAGGAGTTTACTTAAATCTTCAACATCAACTGATTTAACGTCAGGTTCCTCACCTTCAATCTTGTTTACGTAATTAGATTGCTCAATGATCAAACCGGTAAGAAGAAGTTGCAAGTATCCAATACCAGCATTTGTAGGATCAACCAACAAGGCCAGATCAAATACGCCCAACACTTCACCAACTTGATTGCTTAACGTTACCTTGGTGTCGGGAGCGCCGTCAATTTTAGGTTTTGGAGCATTATCATGAGCTTTCATAAGCTAGCCCTTTGCTGTGCAGAAAACAACATTTTATTTATACGAACCTCAGTTCGGAGTTTTTTTTTGCAACTTACTGCTGAACTGATCCCCTCTCCCCCAAGGAGGAGAGGGGATCAGTTCAGTAGTAACCAGTAAAAAAAACTCCGAACTGAGGTTTATACGAAAAAACGAACACATACATCGTTTTTTTGTAGTGGGCTGTTTCCGCCATCCTCTTATATATACCTATATTATAGCACAAATCAACGCGACCTAAATTGACCTGGTCGTAATTAGAGTGCCGAACGGTGCTACTACCAGGAGATCCTTCGCGCAAAAAGACGCGCTCCCAAAGAACGCCTTCCTTACCTTTGGACTTTGGACAAAACGGCATGCAAAAAGACGCATGCCATTCTGTCCAAATAAGTTTAAATCTGACATATTTATAAGCCAATAATATCAACGACAATCGGCTCATTTTGTAAAAACATTTACAATCAGGACAATTAAC
>JAUYQG010000148.1 GCA_030695645.1 Legionellaceae bacterium | reverse complement strand
GTTAATTGTCCTGATTGTAAATGTTTTTACAAAATGAGCCGATTGTCGTTGATATTATTGGCTTATAAATATGTCAGATTTAAACTTATTTGGACAGAATGGCATGCGTCTTTTTGCATGCCGTTTTGTCCAAAGTCCAATATATTATGAAACAGTTGCATATAGTGTAATTAATGAACTGGTTGAGGGTAATAGATCTCAAGTTTTTTTGGACAGAAAGACATGAGGCTCTTTTCATGTCTTTTTGTCCAAAGTCCAAATTTAAGCTCGAATCCCTTATCCCATTTTCATATTATTTTGATACAATGGGCTCACTTTCGCATTATCAAAGAGCGTCTTATGAAACGGTATCGGTTTTTTTTAGTTATGATATTCGCTGCATCGGCAGCGATGGCAAGCGCACCCAATAATTGTGCCTTTTTCAGTGTCATGATCAACAACAATACTGAGAACACATGCCAACTTATTGAAAAACAAGTCATCCAAGGAACGATGAGTTCCAGCACCCAAGTTCCCGTGCTTATCCCTTCAGGGACTTCGTCTTATCCTTTTGAAATGAAGCAAGTTTTTTACGGCCCCGATATTATTCTTACGTATGAATGTGGCCAGGGTCGTGTTATTACATTTGAATCGCATCAGGGTTTGTGCGTGATGGATTCAGGAAGTATTACCGGTAGCATTCTGTCGTCATCTAATTTAAAGGCAAGATGTGTTCGGGACAGGGGAAGCTACCTATGGAATCAGCACGGCGCTATTAATTGGACATTATACTAAGTTTGGACTTTGGACTTTGGACAAGAAGACATGAAAAGAGCCTCATGTCTTCTTGTCCAAGAAATTTCAGATCTATCCCTCATAACTAGATCGTTAATTCCTGCCTATCCGGTTGTCACATACTCGTCATTGCGAGTCGGCCAGCCATGTACGGCAAACATCGAAAAAGAGCGCCTCTGTCGAGAGCCCCTCATCCGCCCTGTGGGCACCTTCTCCCCGTGTTCGGGGAGAAGGGGATAAGGAAGAAGTTCCTTGGGAGGATCGTTGTTAGAAGGACATTATCATACTACTAAAACTCCTAGCGCGGGAGAGGGGGCAGATCGAAGTAAACTGAAAAACCTGTGCTCACATTAAGATTGAGAAAGTTGCAAAAAACTTTAGGGACGTTGCCTAGGTTTTTATGACTATTTTTATCCGAATTTTAATCATAGCGATTTATCGATGAATAGTAGTCACATGCGGTTGCTCTGATTGCTTCTTGTGTTATCGTCACCTAGTTGTTGTTTGAATGTTTCGTATTGTGTAAGAGTCTCATGGCCTACTAGATTCATCAACGCTGTTTCGTCTTCCTTTGCTAGATGCCAATCGCTTGATTGAACTTTAAAATCATATTTAGATGATGAATCCTCTTTAAATATCAGCCCGTTTCCACGACAAGCTTGGTGTAAATGCTCAGTCAACAGAAGAGTAGCTGTTAATGCGCAAGGGACTGCAATGGCTATCATCATAGCAAACCCAAAACTTGGAATGGTCAAGAGCATCAAAGCGACTGTTAAGATGGCAGCAGCTACTCCGCCGAACACGATAAATCCTTTTATCTCAAAGTGGACCGAGTGTCTGGAAAGGAAGGAGGGAGCTTGCGCCTTTCTTAATTGACTTAGAAGCGTAGATATCTGTTGGCTTGTGGCGTTTAGCTCTGCGCGGTTCTGCTCATAGAGGGCGTCTGCTGATAGGAGGTCGGTATTTGGGGTCAAGATTGATGCAATACACTTGATATGTGTTCTAATATGTTCTTGAGACGACTGTGCCCGTACCTGAAGGTTATAAGAAAGCCCATTTTGATATTTTAACGACATTTCTTGAATATACTCTACTTCTTTTTTAACAAAATTGGCTTTTTCTTCCAATATTTTCCTCTTAATACGGGCCACATTATTTCGTGGCGAATGAAATAATGAGATTTTGTCTCGATGGTTAACTGACATAATGCACCAAATACGGATATTTGGACATATTATAACCACGTGTAATAATGAAGTCAATTTTTAGCCCAAGATCCGCGGGACGTCGACGGTTTGGACAGTCAAGGGGAGTTACAATAGATCTCGAATTTCTTGGACAGAACGACATGAGACCTTTTCATGTCGTTCTGTCCAAAGTCCAATTAGTTCGATCGCTGGCAAATTTTATCCGCGAGATAACCAATTGCTCCAGCATAATAGATGGAATTATTATAGCGGAGGATCATTTTGTAATTGGGATAGGCTAAGAAGACCGGTCCACCATTCGGTTGCACGATGCTAGCTTGTAGATTTGGATAGGGTAATGGCTGCCCGCTTTCTGTTTTAATACCTAACGCAGACCACTCACTGACTGGTTTGACGGTTGACTTACCTTCAAGTGACCTATCAAAATTAGACGGAAGCTTTACCAAAATAGCCCAAGGTTCACCGTGTTGCCAGCCATTAATTTTCATGTAATTGGCAATTGATGCGAATACGTCTGGTTTGGATTTCCAAATATCTTTGTGACCATCGCCATCATAATCTACGGCATACTTTACCCAACTTGATGGTAAAAATTGTGGTTGCCCAGAGGCCCCGGCCCATTCGCCTTTAAAGTCCTTTAAGCTAACATGGCCATCATTTAAAATGTGCAGAGCTAAAAACAGTTCTTTTCGAAAAAATTCGCGACGAGTGGATTCGTAAGCTAACGTTGCTAAGGATTTAATGACAGGGAATGTACCCATGTAGCTACCATAACTCGTTTCCATGCCCCAAAATGACATGATAAAACAAGGATCGACACCATAGCGCTCGCCTATTTCATCGGCAATGACTTGATTTCGTTTGTATTCTTTACGGCCAATAGCAATGCGATAGGTATCGACACGCGAGTTTAAATATTTTTGATAGGTTAATCGATGCTCGGGTTGCGAACGAGCAAGTCCTTTGACCTGGCGACTGGGTTCATGAATGTCAGCGAACGCGGAATCAAATACGGAGGGCGAAATTCCTTGTTCAAGAGCTTCTTTACGTACATCAGCTACCCAAGAGGTCCAATTTTGTTGAGAGGCAACGGCAGTATGCGATAGAAAACATAACAGCCATAGTGATAATATCATCTTGTAAAGTGTCATAAAGCATCCTTGATGTATGTCTTGGATTATCCAAATAATAATTTATTTTTCATGTTAGCA
This sequence comes from Legionellaceae bacterium, assembly GCA_030695645.1. Classification (GTDB taxonomy): domain Bacteria; phylum Pseudomonadota; class Gammaproteobacteria; order Legionellales; family Legionellaceae; genus JAUYQG01. Next base: position 12,573 of record JAUYQG010000148.1, on the reverse strand, counting down.
CCCTAATTATATTTGTACAAATGAGCGATTCTCCGTAGAATTCGATGTCGAAACGATAACTGGACTTTGAGCATTTTATTTATGACCCAATTGAGCACTCTACCCGTCATCATTTTAGATAGAGACGGGATTATTAATGAAGATTCACCTTACTATATCAAATCGGAGGATGAGTTCATTTTTTTGCCCGGTAGTGTTGAGGCCATTGCCCGTTTAACCGCGTCCGGTTACCGAATTGGTGTGGCGACGAATCAATCTGGGGTATCGCGTGGGTATTATAGTGAGGCAAAATTAGCGGCGATACATGAAAAAATGATGTATCATGTGCTCGCAGCAGGTGGACGTATTGATGAGATTGTATATTGTTTGCATATGCCGGAGGATGAGTGCCTGTGCCGAAAACCTAATCCGGGGATGCTGTTTGAGTTGGCTTCGCGATTTGCTTGTGCCCCTAGTGATTTGATTTTTATCGGGGATAAAATAACGGATATTCAAGCCGCCGAAGCGGCTGGAGCGAAGCCGATGCTTGTGCTGTCATCGATGACTGATCAGAACACATTGCAATCTTACCCTCATGTTCCGGTATTCAGCTCTCTTGCCGAGTGTGTCGAGTGTTTAATTACGGAATAATATAATGGAGAATGCCGAATGAAGGTCAGTATTGTCACGCCCTCATTTAATCAAGGACGGTTTATCGAGCGTACCCTGCAAAGTGTCGCAATCCAACGAGAAACAATGCCTTCCGAAGTTGAGTTAGAGCATGTGGTGTTTGATGGTGGTAGCCGGGATGATACGGTGGATATTTTACGCCGCTTTAAACCCCATGTTACCTGGGTATCTGAACCAGATCAGGGCCAAACGCACGCGGTAAATAAAGGCCTGCAGAGTACCGATGGCGAGATTATTGGTTGGTTAAATTCGGACGATGTGTACTATCCGAATGCTATTGCGCGAGTTGTTGCGTTTTTTGATAACCATCCCGAGATCGACGTGGTCTATGGTATGGCGGATCATATTGATATTGATGACCAACCTTTCGAGACATATCCTAGCGAGCCCTGGCATTTTGAACGCTTAAAAGATGTTTGTTTTATTTGTCAGCCAGCCTTGTTTTTTCGACGTCGAGTCTTGGGTAAGTTTGGTTTATTAGATGAGTCGTTGACGTATTGCATGGATTATGAGTTTTGGCTTCGCTTAGCAAAACAAGACGTTCAATTTGCTTATCTAGAAGAAAAACTGGCCGGCTCTCGTTTGTATGGTGATAATAAAACGCTGGGAGCGCGTGTCGAAGTGCATCGAGAAATCAATGATATGTTTAAAAAACACTTCGCCTCCGTTCCTGATCGTTGGATTATGAACTATGCTCACGCCGTTGTTGAACGTGAGTTGGCTCGAGAACAACAGCCATACCGGTTCGTAACACGATTGTATTTTGAGTCGATTGCGGCTTCACGTGCCTGGAATGGACGCTCTCTTTCTATGGTTCGAAATACGTTCCTTCGTTGGGGCAAAGCCTTTGTTTTAGCTAAAGTGTGTTTTGGGCGTAAACAGTCATGAGTTTGTCCGCTATATTTCATACAATTCAGGTTTTTATGACACACCATATGGTGTTGTCGCCACTGATTTATGTTCTATCCCATATTTTATTTGCGATATGTTTAGTTCCTTGTTCGCCGATGGCGGTTATAGCGGGTGTTTTGTGGGGTAAGTGGTTGGGTTTGGGGATATCCATAACAGCGGCTTTTTTATCGTCCTGTACTACGTTTGGATTATCCAGATTGCTGTTACGAAAAAAAATACATGCTTTTATGTCGAAGCGGTATGCAAAAACCGATTGGTTTCTAGCACAAACTAAACAACATGGTTGGAAGTTCGTTGCTACAGTACAATTAAATCCGGCGGCCCCGGGGTCATCGTTAGGCTATCTTTTTGGATTAACTGGAATTGAGTTTTCAGTCTATGCGTTTTTTTTGGTGCTGTTTATGCTGCCATTACAAATTATTTTAGTGATATGTGGCGATTCGTTTCCTGAACTACTGAGCGGAAATGCGCCTTGGATTTTTGCCGCCGTTATGGTGCTTGCTGTTGTGTATTTATTATATGGGTTAAGACATGAAAAAAAATTGTAATAAGAAAATTTCGGTTGTTTTGTCGTTTTATAACGAGGAATCCGTGCTTCCTGAACTTTTAAGTCGAATGCGCTCGGTGTTTTCGGGGTTAATTGAGTCGCAAACCATTGGCTCTTATGAGCTCGTTTTTGTGAATGATAACTCCAGTGATGGATCTGAGGCACTATTGCGATCGGAAATAGCGCATGGAGATGTGGTTCTCGTGAATATGACACGAAACTTTGGCGTTTCGGAATGCGTCATGGCGGGGATGAGTCAGGCGAAGGGAGATGCCGTTGTTTATATGGATGCGGATTTGCAAGATCCTCCCGAGTTGATTCCTAAATTGATTCAGGTCTGGCAAGACGATCCGGACGTTGGTGTGGTGTATACCACAAGAACGCGTCGTAAGGGCGAACACTTTTTAAAATTGCTCATCACCAAACTGGGCTATCGTTTAATTAATCTTATTTCAGATATCGATCTTCCTGCTGACTCAGGTGATTTTAAACTGCTGTCTAGAGATGTTGTGAATCGGCTTTTGGAACTAAAAGAAGATAAACCCTACATGCGTGGACTAGTCAGTTGGGTGGGTTATAAGCAAGTCCAAGTATTTTATGAACGAGAGGCGCGTTTTGATGGGCGAGAAAATACTAAAATGCGTGTAATGAGTCGAAAAGTATTATATTACTGGCTCGATCGAGCGCTGATTTCATTCTCTGATGCGCCATTAAAAGCCATTTTATTATTGGGCTTGGTTTTGTCGTGTGTCTCATTGTCGTATATTGGTGTTATTCTTTTTCAGAAAATCATGGGATGGTATGTGCCAGGCTGGCCCGCTATTATGTCAGCAATTTTATTGTCTGGGGGAATCCAAATGATGATGCTTGGATTTGTGGGATTGTATGTTGGTGCCATTTTTCGTGAAACAAAGGGACGTCCTCAATATTTAATCAAGGATGTGATTAGCAATGTATCGGAACAAGAATAAAGTTTGAGGTCATTATGCATGCGGATTTTGTCATTATTGGTGCGGGTATTTTAGGTTTAACGATTGCTCGCGAGTTGCGCACTCAGTATCCGAAATCGAAAATTGTGGTTTTGGAGAAAGAGCATCAAATAGGCTTGCACGCCAGTGGTCGAAATAGTGGTATTTTGCACGCTGGTATTTATTATAAATCAGACAGCTTAAAGGCAAAGTTTTGTCTTGAGGGTTCGCGCGCGATGGCAGCGTATTGTGACGAACATCATTTGCCCATCCATCGTATTGGTAAGATTATTGTGCCAGGAAAAGCGGCTGATGCGGCCGTTTTAAACACATTGTATGCGCGTGCTATAGAAAATGGAACGAACGTGCAACTTATCAACGGTGATGATTTAAGACGTTTGGAGCCTCATGCGCGTATTGAGGCTGATCTGGCTTTATTTTCTCCAGAAACGGCGGTTGTTGATCCTAAGTCGATTTTGAAGCATTTGCAGGAATCGTTAATCAAACAACACGTTCTGTTTTATTTTAATCATTTTTGCAAAACAGTGAATACAAAACAGAAAAAAATATCCGTCGGCACGCATGATATGTCGTATGGACATTTGTTTAATACGGCGGGATTATACGCGGATCAAGTAGCAAGCGCTTGCGGATTGCAAGATAGATATACGATGATACCGTTTAAAGGCATGTACTATGAGTTAGCGCCGTCATCCTCCATACAAATTAACCATTTAATATACCCCGTACCGGATATGAACGTTCCCTTTTTAGGTGTGCATTTTACAAAAAGCATTCATGGTACCATTTATGTTGGCCCGACCGCGATTCCTGTTTTAGGGAGAGAGCATTATACGGGATGGAGTGGTATTCGTATGAGTGAAGCTGTGGATACGTTTAGGCAATTGGGTCGACACTACATGACGAATAAACAAGGGTTTCGTGCGTATGCTCATCAAGAAATTCCGCGTTTTATCAAATCCCGCTTTGTTGCATCGGCTCGGTCATTGGTTCCTAGTCTTTCAGCATCGGACTTGATTAAAAGTAAAAAAGTGGGGATAAGGGCGCAATTGTTTGATAAGCAAAAACAAGAGCTGGCCATGGATTTCATTGTGAGCTCTACTGGAAACGAAACGCATGTTTTGAACGCCGTTTCACCAGCATTTACCAGCTCATTTAGTTTTTCTAAACATGTTGTGATCGGTAAGTGAAAATTCAAAGCATGCTGGTTTTCTTTCTCGGGATTTTAAGTTATCCTAGGCTCGAGTTATGAGTTAGCCAACAATTATTTGTATTTGGACAACATGGCATATATACTGCGCGCGGCCACAAACTTAAGTTTTTGTCTTGCTATTTTTGTCCCAGAGCAACGTTCGAAGCTTGACAATAGAATGACTATTGCGCTTCGCTTCAAACGTTGCTCTGGAACAAAAATAGCGTTGTCAAAAAACGTAAGTTTGTGGCCGCGCGCAGTATAGCTTTTTGCGAGCAGTTTTGTCCAAAGTCCAATCAATAATGAACAACAAGGATATAATATGGTTACGAAAGCCCAAAAAATGGATGTCATTCTGGTTAATCCTGGAAATAGACAGGCCGTATACCAAGAGTTAAGTAATGAATTCTCGGCGATTGAACCCCCGTCACTTGCCGGACTTTTTGCAGGGTATTTGCGTACAAATGGATTGAAAATTGCCATTGTTGATGCCCCTGCTCACAATATGAGTCCACAGCATGTTGCAACGTTTATTGCAGAACATTACGATCCCACGTTGATCGTTATGGTCGTCTATGGCTTTCAGCCATCGGCATCGACTCAAAACATGCCTGCAGCTGGTGAAACATCTCAAGAATTGAAAAAAATCATGCCGCATTGCCATATTATGATGACAGGCACACATCCTGCCGCTCTTCCAGAGCGTACATTACGTGAAGAGGCCATTGATTTTGTTTGTGATCGGGAAGGTCCTGAAACGATATTGCAAACAGTTCGTGCTTTACAACAGGTTAATCCATCGTTTGTCGATATTCCAAGTTTGTGGTACCGCGATCATGGTGTGATTAAATCCAATGCACCTGGTCCGCTTATGCAAGATTTGGATGGCGAAATGCCGGGCGTTGCTTGGGATTTACTGCCGATGGATAAATACCGGGCTCATAACTGGCATTGTTTCGACCATATTTTTGACAGACAACCTTATGTCTCCATGCACACCAGCTTAGGATGTCCATACAAGTGTACCTTTTGCTGTATTAATGCACCATTTGGTAAACCGTCGTATCGATTGTGGTCTCCTGATAGCGTAATTAAAGAAATTGATATTCTTGTGAATGACTATGGTGTGAAAAACATTAAATTTGTTGATGAAATGTTTGTCTTGAAACCAAATCACGTATTAGGGATTTGCGATCATATCATTGAGCGTGGCTATGATTTAAATATTTGGGCTTATGCACGAGTCGATACCGTTCGTGATGAGTTTTTAGATAAGCTGCATCGTGCCGGCTTTAGATGGTTAGCATTGGGCATTGAGTCTGGCAGTAAGCACGTACGAGATGGTGTGGAAAAAGGTCGCTTTGGTTCAACGGACATTATTAAAACCGTCCGAAAAATCCAAGATGCGGGCATCAATGTTATTGGTAATTACATTTTTGGATTACCAGATGATACGCACGAATCCATGCAAGAAACGCTGGATCTCGCATTGGAAGCCAATTGTGAGTTTGCTAATTTTTATTGTGCGATGGCGTACCCGGGGTCAAAACTATACGACATGGCCATTGAAAACAATTGGGATCTTCCTGATTCTTGGATAGGTTATTCTCAACACAGCTACGAAGCATTGCCTTTGCGAACGGATGTACTGGCTAGTGCTGAAGTACTAAAGTTTCGGGATGAAGCGTTTATGACGTATTTTTCTAATCCTGGATATCTTGATTTCGTAGGGAAAAAATTTGGAAATCATGTGGTTGAGCACTTAAATGAGATGACAAAAATCAAATTGAAACGAAAAATATTAGGGGATTGATTCAATATGATTATTGTGCGAACACCTTTTCGTATTTCTCTTTTTGGTGGAGGAACGGATTATCCTGCGTGGTATCAAGAGCACGGTGGTGCCGTGCTGGCGACAACTATTGATAAGTATTGTTATCTGACTTGTCGATATTTACCGCCTTTTTTTGAGCATAAATACCGACTGGTTTACTCACGAATTGAAACAGTCCTCCATCCCGATGAAATAGAGCATCCGGCCGTGCGAGCTGTTCTAAACTGGTCTGATCATGAACGAGGGCTTGAAATTCATCATGATGGTGATTTACCCGCTCGATCAGGCCTTGGATCAAGCTCTTCTTTTACAGTCAGTTTGATACATGCTCTGGCCGCGTTGAAAGGTGAATACGTCACTAAAGAACATTTAGCGAGAGACGCTATTCATGTTGAGCAAAACATTATCAAAGAACACGTGGGATCACAAGATCAAATCTCAGCGGCGTACGGTGGTTTTAATCGCATTGAGTTTAAGTCCGGAGAGGATTCGTTTCGAGTTGAGCCTGTGATGTTGAAGCGAGAACGTAAGCAAGAATTACAAGATCACCTCATGCTTTGCTTTACCGGATTTTCTCGAATTGCATCTGAAATTGCGCATTCAAAAATTGAAAACATGAAAAATCGTGTCACAGAACTGAAGCACATGAGAGCGATGGTGGATGAGGCCGTGCAAATTCTTCATAATCCAGCAACTCCCATAGAAACGTTTGGTGAGCTTCTGCATCAAAGTTGGCAGTATAAACGCAGCCTATCTGACAAAGTGTCCACACCAGAAATAGATGCATTATATGAAGCGGCTCGCAGTGAAGGTGCAATTGGTGGAAAAATTTTGGGTGCGGGTGGCGGTGGGTTTTTGTTGCTGTTCGTGAAACCCCAATTGCAGGCTCGTGTTCGCGCGCGATTAGATAAGTTAATTCACGTGCCATTTCAATTCGAAGATACAGGTAGTCGTGTGGTTTTATATCAACCCGGTGGACTAGCGTAAGGCATATTATGACGTCAGATGTTGTTTTAAATTTACCTGAAAAAGCCAGCTGGGTTTGGCGGGAAACACTCAAAATACACCGAAGTGCGCCAGAAACTCGTTTGGCATCGTCGTTGTCTGCGGTGGAAATCTACGTTGCCTTGTATTACGGCGGTATCGTGCGCATTGATCCCAAAAATCCACGAGCTGAAGATCGGGATCGTTGCATTATTAGTAAAGGTCACGGTTCTATTTCAATGTATCCTATTTTAGCCGATCTGGGCTTTTATCCCATGAGTGAATTAGGTCGTGTGTGTAAAACCGGAGGCTTTCTAGGTGGTATACCGGACCCTATTATTCCTGGATACGAAACGGTGAATGGCTCGTTGGGGCATGGTCTGGGTGTGGGCACGGGTATGGCATTGGGGCTTAAGACTAAGGGTAGTGATCGCCAAGTATTTGTGGTAACTGGTGATGGTGAGTTGCATGAGGGAGCCAATTGGGAGGCTCTTATGTTTGCATCGCATCATGGTTTAGATAATTTGCATCTGATTGTGGATAATAATCAAATTAGCATGTTGGGTCATACTGAAAATATTGTTTCTAATGGCCAGTTATCGGTTCGTTTAGAGGCTTTTGGCTGGGATTGTATGGAGGTGGACGGACACGACGTCTTGGCGGTGCAAGCGGCATTATTGAGCATGAAATCACGTTCATGTGGCAAGCCTAAAGCACTTATTGCACGAACAAGGAAAGGACATGGCGTTCCCAACTTAGAGGATGCCCCGTTGTGTCACATCATGAATCCTAAACCGGAATTGCTTGATGCATTGCTGGAGGAAACGCGATGACTATTCGTCCTATTGCCATGCGAGATGCTTTTCTTGATCGTTTGTGCCAAGCAATGGCCTTTGATGACAAAATTTTCTTTGTTAGTGCGGATTTTGGTTCACCCGTACTGGATAGAATCAGAGAGCAATTCCCGAATCGTTTTGTTAATGTGGGCATAGCCGAGCAAAATTTAATCAATATATCGGCGGGCCTAGCTACGGAAGGATTTAAGGTATTTGCGTATGCTATTGCGCCGTTTATTACCATGCGGTGTTATGAGCAAATTCGAGTAAATCTCGTGTTACTCTCTACCGTTCGTACTTTAAATGTGACTTTAATTGGCGTGGGTGCCGGTTACAGTTATGTTGTGTCTGGACCGACACATCAATGCTATGAAGATTTAAGCATCATGCGAGCGCTACCGACTATGTCGGTGTATTCACCTGCTGATCATGTTGCCGCTGCAGCACTGTTTGAAACCTGTTTAGAAAACAATGGGCCAAAATATTTGCGATTAGATGCGCAAGTATTGCCTGTTTTATATGAGGAAAGCACTCCGGATATGCTTCAAGGGTTTCATCAATTGCGCTCTGGTGATGACATTTGCTTGCTAGCCACGGGATATATGGTGCATACCGCACTAAAGATTGCACAGGAATTGCTGTCTTTAGATATCAATGCAACCGTTATCGATCTATATGATATCTCACATTTTGATGCAAAATCCTTGCAAACGGTATTACAAGGATTTCCATCCATCGTGACGCTTGAAGAGGGTTTTCGCGGACGAGGTGGGCTGGATGCCATGATGTTTGATTGGCTGGCTCAGCGAAATATGAACATTAGGTTGCTTAATATTGGTGTGGAAGGAAGTTATCGATTTGAATTGGGTAGTCGCACCGAATTGCATGAGCAAGTGGGGATAGGTGTTCACGTCGTAACCCAAAAAGTAATTAAATTTTTGCAAACCGAGGGAAAGTATGAAATATCCATTGATGAGAAACAATATTCTTCGTGAAGATTTGGATGCCGTAATTGAACACTTAAAGCAAGATGATCCCATATTAACTCATGGTCCTAATGTGCGGGCTTTTGAGGCCGAATGGTCAGAATGGCTTGGGATGAAATACAGTGTTTTTGTTAACTCGGGTGCCTCGGCTAATTTATTGACTATGGCCACTCTGAAAATTCGTCATCCAGACGGGGGTGAGATCATCACACCGCCATTGGCATGGGTATCTGATGTTGCATCGGTGTTACAAAATGGTTTTACACCCGTTTTTGCAGACATTGACCCTCGTACATTGGCCATGGATTCCAAGCAAATTTTAGCCAAAATCACGGATAAGACTCGAGCGGTATTTCTGACGCATGTGCAAGGATTTGATGGTATAACCGATGAATTATTGTTCGAACTTGAAAAACGCAACATCCCTTTGATTGAGGACGTTTGTGAGTCGCATGGTGCGACGCATGATGGCAAACGGCTGGGTAGTTTAAGTTGGATATCCAATTTTTCGTTTTATTATGCGCATCATATGAGCACGATTGAAGGCGGCATGATTTGCACGAACGATCCTGAAGTTTATCAACAAGTACGTATGTTACGGTCGCATGGCATGGTTCGTGAGTCGGATGATTCTATGCTGAAGACTATGTATCAAGTGAATAATCCGGATTTAAATCCTGATTTTATTTTTGCCTACCCAGCCTATAACGTCCGAAATACTGAAATCGGTGGGATAATGGGGCGTTCGCAATTAAAGCGCTTGGATAAAAACGTTGAGCGACGCACAGAAAATTTATTGCGTTTTCTCAGACAAATCGACCCCAACGTTTATCAGACTGATTTTAAAGTGGAAGGTTCAAGTAATTATGCATTTAACTTGATCTTGAAGCGACCCGATGATGCGTTAGTCAATCGCCTCATGCCGGTTATGCGTGATGCAGGAATCGAGTTTCGTCGAGGTAGTGCCGGCGGTGGCAATCAAATTCGTCAGCCGTATTTACGAGGTATTGTTCCCGATGGACATCATCTTGATTTTCCGGCAACAGAGCATGTGCATTTTTATGGTTTTTACATTGGTAATTTCCCCGATCTAAAAGATCATGAAATCGATGAAATTTGTGATGTGCTCAATTCAGTTTCGGTGTTAAGCGAGGCCTAGTTCATGGTGAGTACTGCGGTTATATTGGCCGGTGGTTTAGGGACGCGGCTGAGATCCATCGTGCACGATGTGCCTAAACCTATGGCTCCTATTCATGGTCGGCCTTTTTTAGCTCATCAGCTGGACTATTGGATTGCTCAAGGTATTGAACATTTTATTCTATCAGTCGGTTATAAGCATGACGTGATCATGGATTTTTTTGGACAAATCTATCGCGGTGCTCAGATAGACTATGTCGTTGAGCATAGCCCAATGGGAACCGGAGGTGGATTTCTATTGGCACTTGAGCAAATAAAATCGAATGCACCTTTTTTGTTGTTAAATGGTGATACGTATTTTGATGTGGATTTGAAGCGTTTGTCGCAATTTGCCACAAGGCATTCTGCCGATTGGGTTTTCTCGTTGTTTTATACCAACGATCCTGGACGTTACATGGGGATAGACGTGGCATCCGATGGTTGCATTCGTTCGTTGAAGTCGGAAATAAAAAATGAAAGCGGTCGCTTGGCAAGTGGAGGCGTATACTGGGTTAACCCGTCGACACTCCCTTCCGAAGTACTGAGTCATTGGAAAGGGCCCGTATCATTGGAAGATGATATTTTTCCAGCACTTCTTGATGCCGGGAGTCGTTTTTTCGGCTTAGAATGTTCCGGTTCATTTATCGATATCGGTTTGCCCGAAGATTATTATCGTTCGGCATCACTACTTGAAAGAATATAAGGATATGCTGTGGACCCTATACAACAATTAAAAAACAACATAGAAGCCTCCATGCTGGCTAGTCGGCAATTGCTGCAGGATACCGATAATCTGGCCGAATTTGGACAAGCGGTGCAAGCTGTCGTTACTCGCTATCAACAAGGCGGACGCCTCTATATTGCCGGAAATGGTGGCTCTGCGGCGGATGCCCAGCATTTGGCAGCTGAATTTGTCAGTAAATTGGCAGGTGATCGAGCGCCATTGGCCGCCGAGGCATTGACTGTCGATAGTTCAATATTAACAGCTATCGGGAATGATTATGGCTACGATTTGATTTTTTCACGGCAATTAGCAGGTAAAGCGACGAAACACGATATTTTTTTAGGAATTACCACATCAGGACGATCACCCAACATTTTGAAAGCATTGGATACCTGTCGAGAGATCGGTATACCGAGCATTGTATTTTGTGGACGAGACGGTGGTTCGGCCAAAAGTATGGCTGATTATTGCATCGTTGCACCCGGTGTTGAGACGAGTACCATTCAGGAGTTGCACATTATATTAGCGCATACGTTGTGTGCTTGTGTGGAGTTTGCTATTTTTGGTGATGTCATAGCGGATGGCGCTAACTCGGATATTGGACAAAAAACGGAATCATATTTTAATTAATGAGGTCAATCAAATGAGTTACAACATTCTTGTTACAGGCGGTGCTGGATATCTTGGTTCAACATTAGTTCCAGAACTATTGCAAGCAGGGCACCGAGTTACGGTATTAGACAATTTTATGTTTAAGCAAACCAGTCTTCATCATGTCTGCCATCATCCCCATTTTAATGTCGTGAAAGGGGATATTCGAGTAGAAAGTACAATTGCACCGCTGATAAAAAAAGCCGATATCGTCATTCCCTTGGCTGCGTTGGTGGGAGCGCCATTATGTAGTATGGATCCTGTTGGCGCCAGTACGATAAATCATGATGCAATTTTATTGATGTTGAAGTTGATGTCTAGAGAGCAGCTGGTGCTGATGCCGACTACGAATAGCGCTTATGGAACAGGAGATGAAAACAATTTTTGTACAGAAGATTCGCCTCTTCGACCCATATCACTTTATGCTCAAGAAAAAGTGAAAGTTGAGCAGATTTTGATGGAACGTGAAAACGCAATTAGCTTTCGTTTGGCGACTGTCTTCGGTATGTCTCCACGGATGCGAATTGATTTATTGGTTAATGATTTCACCTATCGCGCCGTCCACGATCGATTTATTGTTTTATTTGAAAGCTCATTTAAGCGTAATTACGTGCACGTTCGCGACGTATCCCGTGTATTTCAGCATGGTATAACTCACTTTGATACCATGAAAGGACAAATTTATAATGTTGGCCTTTCTGATGCAAACGTGTCGAAAAAAGAGCTTTGCGAACGTATTCAAAAACAATGCCCAGATTTTGTTGTGATAGACGCACCTTTTGGTGTTGATCCTGATCAACGAAATTACATTGTATCCAACGCCAAATTAGAAGCGACTGGCTTTAAAACGAGTATGTCTTTGGACGCGGGTATTGCAGAGTTGATCAAAGGTTATACTATGATGAAAAACACTCAATATAGTAATGTTTAGGGATTTGGACTTTGGACAGAACTGCATGCAAAAAGACGCATGCAGTTCTGTCCAAATAATTTCAGATCTGTGAAATTTACAGGCATCTATTGTTGGGTGGAATCGATCTATTTTATGAAACAGTTGCATCTAGTGTAATTAA
>JAUYQG010000131.1 GCA_030695645.1 Legionellaceae bacterium | reverse complement strand
ACGCTCGGAGAACGGTCAGATTTGAGTGCAGGTTGAACGAAAACGGTTTCGAAAAAGCGCAGCATACATGGGCTTGGCCTGTCCCGGCGAAGGCCGGGATGAGCATTTTTCGAAATTGTTTTCGTTCAAGATGCGCCAAATATGGCCGTTCCTTGCTACGGAGTGAGTAGTTACGACTATATTTAAATTAATAATTAAAAAGGTCACATCATGTTTTCTCTACTCAATGAATCGGTATGTGCTCTGCCAGTTTGTTATCGTCCGATGACTGTTATGCTCGTAGATGATGACCCTGATTTTTTAAAGCAATTATCTCATCAACTTTCCGAACAATTGCCTGTTATAACATTTACTGATCCCGATAAAGCTATTCAATATTTTGAGCATCAAAATGTTGGATTATTTAAAAAATGGTTATCAGGTAAATCTATAAACACAACAAAGCTTATTCATGATACGCGCAAAGACATTTACAATGTAAATCGCTTTAAAGATATTATTGTTAGTGTTCTTGATTATGATATGCCAAACAAAACTGGATTTGAGGTTATGAAAATGATGGGGGAACCTATATTAGGCGAAATGTCGTTTCATTCTTATGTGTTACTGACGGGAAAACGATTTTCCGAATTTGATAGAAAATTAACAACCATGTCCGAGGGAAAGAATTTTATCAGTAAATGGGATCCAAATCGCGTAGATCAATTATTGAATTGTATAGATGAAAAATCGGCACATGCGTTTCAATTGATGTCCTATGCGGTTGCGCGCGAACTATCCAAAGATCCGACGGAGAAAACTAGTTTTTTATTTGATGGTAATTTTCAACCTGTACTTAATAACCATATTCAGAAACACAATATTCGTGAGCTCTATTTATATGATAAGCAAGGAAGTTATTTATTTCTGGATGAGAATGCTAATTTAAGTTGGTTTTTTGTGAGAAGCGACCTGGGCATGATCAACTCGATACAATTAGCCAAACAATATCACGCCCCTAAATGGGTTATTGATGCCATTCAATCAAAAGAGCAGTTACTTTCATTGTATGAAAAAGAGGATTTTGAATGCCTAAAAACTATTGAGTGGAAAAACTATTTATTGCCAACAACAGTTTTTAAAAGCGATGATCGTTTTATGAAGTTTTTTAACTTAGAGCCGCATTCCAATTACTATTATGCATTTACAGATAGTTTCGTTGGCCATGATATTGATCAAAAAAAGATATTGTCGTACCGAAACTATCTCAATACACTTGATTGAATGAGTATTGGACTTTGGACAAAACTGCATGCAAAAAAACGCATGCAATTCCGTCCAAATAATTTCAGATCTGTGAAATTTACAGACCTATATTACTAGGTGAAATCGATCTGTTTTATGAAAACAGTTGCATATAGTGTAATTAATGAACTGGTTGAGAGTAATGGATCTTAAGTTTCTTGGACAGAAAGACATGAGGCTTTTTTCATGTCTTTTTGTCCAAAGTCCAAATGAGTACAATCTACCAATTTTTTATTTTACCCACATCGCCTTTAGCAAGTACTGTGAGGTATTCTGGCAATTCACCCCTATGGAAGCTATCGCCTGAGATTAAATAAAGATTAGTATAACCCATATCATGTAGTTCTTGAGCAAGTTGAACACCTTTAATGTCTGACATGTCAAAATTATTATCTAAACAAATTTTGGTGGTCTTTAGATACTTCTCTGGATATTTAGCCAAATTCTCTTTTAATTCTTCTGGGCTTCTGAAATGTATAATAACATCGCTGTCATCGAAGGAATAACACATGACATTTTCTGCAAATTCCGCATCATCATCTACAAGAATAGCATGTACAAATTCGCCAATCTGTCCTTGTGCTATATGAGATAACACGGCATCCTTTGTTTCAAGAAAAATTATTGGAATTTCAGAAGCAAGCTGTTTAGGTAAAATTTTAGTTCCTAATGCATAAGCACGTTTTTGTATGTCTTGATTGTCATAATGGCTAGTGACCAGAATAGATCGGGACAGATTAGATTTCTCCACTATATTAAGCCCATCCAGCCCTTGTTTTAATAACTCAAAGTCCGTAAGCAAAATAGTTCTTTTGATATCATCGTTCGATAATGCCTTGAGAAAAGTGAGTGCTTCTTGTCCTATTTCAAAATGATAAATCTTAATTTCAGGTGCTTGTTTTAATATAGCCTCAAAACGAGAGTCCCAAGCACCATGAATAGAATGATCGTCATCTAGAATAACAACAAGATCCTGTCTGCCCAATGTAACTTCCTCAGCGACCCATAAAGGGGCTTTCACTCGAGGGAACTTTAATTTAATCTCCGTTCCTGTCCCTATCTTTGAATGAATTGATAGCGTTCCTTCATTACGTGCAAGGGTTTCTCGCACCTGCGTTAAACCAATGCCATTACCATCTACTTTATCTTCAGTGACAGCCATGTTATTCATAATTTTCTCAATAAGCACGGAAGTCATTCCTTTGCCATTATCAGCAACAATAACATGTCCCCATTCATTTGTAGCGTCCGTTTTAAGAGTCACTAGACCAGGCTTACCAGAAAATGAATCAACGGCATTATTTATTAAATTAGATACCATGCGTTTAAACGAAGAGGGTTCAATTGAAATAAACGCAAACTGTCCACTGTGGTCAATTTGACAATCAAACTCCACCGAGCAATCCTGATATTGAAATTTTTTCTCAGTTAAAAGCTGTAATAGCGTTGCAGAAAGTAAAATCGGTCTTTTTTCTTCCGTCTCAAATGAAGAATCTTGTTTATCTAAGTGATACTGCTGGAGCAAATTATTGGCAATATCACTAATGCGAGTGCTTGCTGCCCTTAAGGCAATCCTCTCTCTTTCCGGAATCTCTTCGCACGCTTTAACAATCATTAATAAACTGGCCAATGGTGAACGAATGTCATGTGCAACCTGGTTTGCCATTTTTGTAAATCGCTCTTGGGTCTCTAATTGAGCTTTTCGTCCTTCATTTTCAAGCTTCAATCTCTCCGCTTCTTTTTCTGCCGTAATATCAACAGATGTTCCTACGATCCCAATAATATTTCCATCATCATCACGCAAAGGTGCTTTAATCGCTGTAAAATATTTGATTTCTCCTGTAGAAATATCTTTAATTACCTCTTCTTGAGAAAGGATCTTTCCTGTTCTCATGACTTCTTCATTATGACGCTTGATCTGTTCAGCCATTTCTTGAGGATATAATTCAAAAAGAGTTTTTCCCACGTATGCTTCAGCATATAATGCGCCTGTAGCCTTAATAACTGGTTCGTTTCCCCCTAAAATTACGCTGTTAGTGTCTTCCCAATAAATTGGAGCTGGCAAGATAGGAGCGACTATTTTAAGAAGATCTAGTATTTTAGCTTTGCTTGTCACACCCAATCTCCCGTTTAAGATATGTGATCATCGCCTCGTCCGTGATAGGCATCCATTCAAAACCACAATGTTTCAAAATAGCATGCGTTCTATCCTGAAGAATACGAATATTCGTTGAAGATCTATGTGTTTCATTTAACCAACCACGATGCAATAAAAAAAGCTCGATTTCTTTTTGATATTTAGACTTATCTACAAGTCTAATGATGGTGGAAATAAACTGATTGATGGTCACCATCCTGACGTTATACATTTCTTTTTGACTGAGAATAGCCCCTAAATTATATAGTTCAGGATTAAATATGTGAAAGGTATTGTTACTTATCTGCTCCTTGTCGAACAGTTTCACAATAGCTGCTGCTGTTAGATCTACTGGAGAGATTTCCTCCATGCCAATTTCTGGTGCAACTATTTTTAAATTAATTAAGCACTTAATCCGAGTAAAAAACGCATTTTCTTCTATATTTTCTTGCGCTCTACAATTGCTTAAAATAAAAGCCAGATTACCAACTCGATAGATATTGCTGCATATTCCATGCTTTCTATACTTTACTACTATTCTTTCACCTTCATATTTAGTTTTAACATAAATATTTGAACGCTCTTCCAAATTATCACCATCATCATCTTCCGTAAAAATATAATAATTATAGTTAGGAACATAACCTTCATTTAAAACAGATGACGTGGATATATAATGAAAGTTCTTTAGTTTTGTTAATTTAGAAAACTCTAATAAGTTAATGGTGGCTTGAACATTTGCTGAATAGAATGTGTCATAATCACCATAATGCTTTGTAAGAGCTGCTGAATGAATGACACTATCAATTTGTTCCACCAACATGCCATAGTCTTCTCTTGTGATACCTAAATCGCTTTTTTCAATATTACCAGCGTAAACAAAAAGACGTTGATTGTGAAAATGCTCTAAACTCTGATCAAAATAAAACTTAAACTTATGGTTTACTCGTTCAAAAGCTTCTGCGTGCGAGTTAGCTCGAACTAACAAAAACACACTATATTCTGATGACGTTAATAGCGAATTAAGTAGATTGCACCCTAAAAATCCAGTTGCACCTGTGAGTAACACATTACTGATAGGCAACGCGCTAAAATTTATTGATGATGGACTGATAGCATAGATATAACTATCTAACTTGTTTTGAAGCTCCGTTGTCATTTCAAAGTTGTTTTTTATAGCAGAATTATATCCTAATCTTATTTTTTCTAAATTTTTCCTAAGATTATCCTTTATAAAAGGGATGGTTTTCGCAATTTTTTTTGGTGTCTTTAAATTGAAG
This sequence comes from Legionellaceae bacterium, assembly GCA_030695645.1. Taxonomy (GTDB): domain Bacteria; phylum Pseudomonadota; class Gammaproteobacteria; order Legionellales; family Legionellaceae; genus JAUYQG01. Next base: position 3,393 of record JAUYQG010000131.1, on the reverse strand, counting down.
ATATCAGCCACATTAATATTACAGTTAGCTTGTAAGTTAGATATCAAGTTTATCGCACTGATAGAATTGCCTCCAAGTTTAAAAAAATCATCGGAAATGCCAATTTTATCTATAAGCAGTATTTTAGAGAATGCTTTACAAATCAACGCTTCTTTGTCATTCGTGGGTGGAATGTGGCTATCATTTTGGGTGAAGTCAGGCGTGGGTAAAGCTCCTCTATCTAATTTACCATTTGTCGTCACAGGTAGGTGGTTTAATTGGATCAATACAGTGGGTTGCATGTAATCAGGTAAGTGCAAAGCAAGATGATCTTGAAGCATTATTTGATCTAATGATTGATCAGCAACATAGTAGCCAACTAGAAATTGATGACAGATGTTTGTGTCTTCAGCATCAACCTGTTTTTTTACGAGAACGACCACTTGTTTGATGCCAGGATAGGCGGCTATTGTTGCTTCTATTTCACCAAGCTCTATGCGATATCCTCTGATCTTCACTTGAAAATCATTGCGGCTGATGTACTCTATATTCCCATCAGGAAGCCATCGGACAAGATCTCCTGTTTTATAGAGACGAAAGTTTATGCTGTGTACCTTTTCTTCCTCTGTTTGAAAAGGATTATCGATAAATCGTTCAGCCATTAACTCAGTCTGATTCAAATATCCTTTAGCCACCCCAGCCCCACCTATGTATAGCTCTCCAATTATACCAATCGGTTGTGTAGTCATCTCCGTATTTAAAACATAGGTGCTAGTATTAGCTAATGGTTTCCCAATCAGATTAACTTCCCCTGCCATCAACTGTAACCCTGTCGCATAAATTGATGTCTCTGTTGGGCCATAATAGTTATATAATTTCGTCTTATGAGACCAGTAAAGAGCTGTTTCACGATCGCAGGGTTCACCTGCATAAATAATGCCTTTTAATGATGGATATTTGATACGTGGTAAGTTGGCCAGTAACACTGGGGGTAGGTACAAGTAATTAATTTTATTATCATGGATATACTTTCCAGTTAATATGATATCTTGTCTTAACGTATTATTTAGAAGATGTAGCTCATCTCCTTGTAGTAGAGGTACAAAAAACTCTGATATAGAGACATCAAATGCATAGCTCGTAAATGCTGTTATTTTTAATGGACAGTCTCTTTTCTCAATATCTCTTTGATAGACTTTAGCCATTGAATGCAATGTGTTAACCACGCCTCTATGTTCAATCATAACGCCTTTAGGTTTTCCTGTGGTCCCACTGGTATAAATCACATAAGCAAGGTTAGCACTGGTATCAGCAGTAACAATATTTGTTTTTTCTACGCTAGTCAGCTCTGTTTGGATTTTTTTGCTATCAATTGCCACTATGTCAATATTTTTTTGAGAGACTGTTGATTGACAATATGTGCGACATAACAAATGCTCAAGTCTATCTTGATGAACCTCATTAACTAGAATAATTTTAACTTCCGTATCATCAAGAATATATTCTATCCGCTCCTGGGGATAACCAAGATCAATTGGAACATAAGCCCCTCCTGTTTTTAATGCTGCAAGAATTGCAATCAATGTGTGTTCATTTCTGTCTAACAATAGCGCTATCAGATCATCGGGTTTAACTTGATGATAATGTATAAGGTAATGGGAGAGTTGATTAGCTTTTGAATTAAGTTCTGTGTATGTAAATCGAATATCCTCAAACACCAATGCAATATTTTCCGGTGTTCTTTCTACCTGCTCCTCAAATAAATCAATGAGCGTTTTATCGTTAGTAACGGCTTGAAGTGTGTTATTAAAGTCACATAAAACTTGCCTTCTCTCCAATGGAAAGGTTAAATCCAAACGTGATAACAATTGGGTCGGAGTATCTAGTAATTTATTTAAAAAATTAAAAAAGCGTGGCAAAAGTGATGGCAACACATATTCTGGAAAAATTCCAACTAAAATATCACAGCTAAAGGTAAGCGTGCTTTGATATTCTCTATATTTGATACTTATGTTTGAGTTTGCAATCTGCGCATATCCTTTGCCTTTAAAATACGTGTCTTCTATCATTAAATCTATGGGCTTTGCAAAATGAGAGCTTGCAAAACTTGATATGGGACCTACACTAAGTCCATGACTAAGCTGAAGTCTTGCAATTTGTTTAAAAAAATCAGCATTATCAACCCAGGAATTTATTACACTTAAGTATGTATCTTCTGACGCAAGATTTAAGGGCATAATGACAGTATTAATAAAACATCCAGCAATTGATTTGTCAGTTCGGATATTAACGGGGTAATTGACTAGAATCTGTTTTTGATTACTGAGTTTTGCGAGAAACACTCCCCATGCCAATAATAACAAATTGAAGGTGCTGATACGGAACTGGGCACCTACAGTAACCAGTTTCTTCAAGATTAAATCAGATAATACTTCGGTGTAATATAAAACATCCGTCTTATGGTTAGCATCAAAGCACTCCATATTATTAGCAATGTCATTTACAGACTTCAGATAATCCGTAAATCCCGGATGGTCACTATCGGAATACAGAGGTAGTTCATTCGCTAATCTTGTTATATATGCTTCAGCACTCTCTTTGGTAATTTCTTTCCCAGCAATTAATTGATTTAGGTCAGTAATAAATGTTTCTAAACTATACCCATCCATCAAGATATGATGGATGTTGAATAGTGCGATATAACTATTGCTATCAGTAACCGTTATTATATTTAATTGAATAGACGAATTTTTACCAATTTCATGCGGCTCTATAATTAACCTTTTCTCAAGATTTTCAATACCTGCGGCAGAAGAAGTAAAGAATTTTATTTCAGCAGGCAAATCAGCATGAGTTCTGGCGATTACTTTATTATGCGCCAGCGTGAATGTTTGCCTTAAATACGCCTGTAATTTGATTAACTTTTGTAGCTTCTCAATGACTAAATGAACTTGGTCTTCATCTTTTAATTGATACGAAAAACATAAATTATAAGTATTGGCATGGGCTTCAAGTTGATGTGCCAGATATAAGGGCAATAAATTATTGTGGGCCGTATACTTCTTCATAGCTTAACTCGCAGCTTCTGAAAGAATAGATGATAGACACTTAAAATTCCTGTATACATTTTTAGTTATCTCCCAGAATAAGAAAAATGATGGACATTTGTTTTATCATAAGCACCTACACATAAAGCTGAACATTATAATAATGATTATAGTTTACTCATAACATTATATGAGAGTAGCATGAAATTTATTATACAAGCAGATATTCCATTAACAAGCCTGACTCCATCCACTCGGAATGGACGAGATCGAATACTGCAAAAGAATCCAATTGAAAGCGAGCTTCTCCGGTAACAGGGGCTTTCTTTTTCGATGGCTTCTGTAAACGCTTGGCGCTAGACTTGGT
>JAUYQG010000127.1 GCA_030695645.1 Legionellaceae bacterium | reverse complement strand
CAACGCAGTATGCATGCTCACACGAGCGATATTATCGTTAATCTGACTTTAAGAATAGCAAAATTGTGCGAAAGAATAGTTTATAAAGAGGCTGAAACACGCTACAGCATTGGCCTTATCTATTTACCCAGAATTGCTGTTTGGACTTTGGACAGAATGGCATGCTAAAAGCCGCATCCCATTCTGTCCAAATAATTTCGGATCTGAGATATTTATAGACTTCAAATCATCACACTATGTGACAACCGGATAGGCAGGGATTACTGATCCCAATCAAGAGAATACATCTCCAAAGTCCAATTTGTTCTTGATGTACTCATACGGCGACGACGTGGTTAATCTGATCAATATGCATTATAATAATAGTATCAGATCATTTCATAGTCGAGATAACGCGTCATGAATTATAAAGATGAAATTGACAAGTTACGTAGTTCAAACGATCAGTTGCTCGGAGTGACATCAGGCACACAAACGGTTGACGGTGAAATATGCTGGGTACGGGATGCAAGAAAGGCTAAACCTTTAGATGAGCAAACTCACCTATTGAGTGGTCCAGAAATTGCCGGAAATAATGCGTTGATGCGTTGTTTTTCACAGGCAGAAGCCATTGATTATGCCATTAAACAAAAAAATGGCTCAACTCCACTTTCTACTTATGCATCAAATCTAAAACTAAAGATTATAACTATTATGGGAGATGATGACCTCAAGACACAAATTGATCGCATCAAAAATGCTGAAAAAAAGTTTAACACCGATTCATTAAAAGCTTTATATGAGGCTCAATTAACCACAGGCTGCAACACCGACAAAGAAGGCGCAGCTTTATTAGCACATTATCGAAATCTATCCAGTACGTTACATCCCGCACGTCCTTTAATCACCGTGTCTATTATGGGCGATGGAATACTCTGTCGAGAAATACAATATCCCGTAACTAAAAAAACAAACACACAAAAGGAAACGCTTAACGAATTAAATGAGGTGGATGCTTACCCTGATAAATTGAACTCACAAAACTGGCAAAATCAAGCGACACAGGAAGCGAACAAATTATTTTATGATAAGCTTATAGCCGATGATACGGCTTTACCGGCACAAACACGGAAAACTCATTTGGTGGGTTGTAAAAATGCGTACATTGAAAAAATAGAGGTGGTAAAAGTTGAGACCATAAACGACGATGATAACGATTTATTTGCAGATAAGGCCAAGGCAGAAAATACAGCGTATTACTTTCGGACGGCTGCGGTTGCTTACCTGGGTAAAGGTGTCAGCGACGAGGACGTTAAGAACAATGCTATAGAAAACTTTGAACAAATTCGAATGGCCGCCGAGGAAAGACATTTTTTCGAAGATGGCAAGTCCTTACCGCTTCATTTTACAACATTGAACTCGGATATTGCATGGGAGAAAGAAGATTATTTGATTAAACAGCTTCTGGACGTGGAGGAGCACACTGACGATTTTCACTTGTCTTATGTGCCTGTCAACGATGTGGGCACAGCTATGCATAGCGTAGAAAAGTCCCAATATGTGACGATACCAATCGACGAGCTCCTCCTTCCAGACGCTATAATAGGACAAAAAGGGGATCGGCTAGCACAGGGCGGTCAAATCGCTGTTGCTGCAGCACGTGATCATCTTAGCGGTTTTGGTTGTTTCAGTAACCAAGATCGAGGTGGTGAAATGGCACATCTTGTTACAGCAATGACCATTGAAAAAATAATGGAACGCAACGGATGGACTTCTACGGGGGACGTTCAAATTTCTTTAGGTAAAGCAGGCAACGCACCAGACATCGCATCTGATCGTCTGCCGGGTTCTTCTGGACTAAAAGATGTGTCCAATCCAGTTAATTTACATGGTAAACAAGTGGTCGATCTAGACGTCATAGCAGCCTATAATCGACCAAGTGCCGATACGAATAAGAAACGTAAAATCATTCAGGGTGAGTTGGATTTGACTAAACCTCCCGAGGCAGATATGAAGTATCTTGATATATTATTGAATGAGAAAAAATTAGAGGTACCGCATGCTCTTAAAGAGAGCATTTTGGCCACTAAAAAGAGCATCAATGCTGGCATAGCATTACTTGAGGCATCTAATGATCCAATAACATTCAATAAAAAAGCCGAGAAAATTTGCGCAAGAGGTCGATTGGATTTTCTTAAGGATGTTGTCCTGGTGATCCGTGCTGGTGTGGATGTTGCCAAGGATAATGTAAAGCACGCTTTTGTAAAAGGGCATCAGAGCAAAACGATGGAAGAGGCTAAACAGAGTTTAAGTACACGGTATATGAAAGCTGAGTTAAAAAAGATAATAGAGGCACAAAGTCTAAAGGATGAGTTACTAGTGTCGAAGGAAGCAGAGAACAAGCCGTTAGGACCGGGCCAGACATAACGTCCCACTCTTGTATCCGTTAGATATTCATTTTCAATGCGTGTTCATTTCCCTCTCCAATCCTCTTTGCTTCCCGTTGATTGATGTCAGAAAACAAATGCGGAATCCTGCTGAGGGCAACCAAAGACAAAAGAGGGGCAAAAACACACTTAGCACCTTTTGATAAGTATCGAGATGCTAAAAAAATCCCGGATAAACTGCCAAAAATGGTTAAAGCATGTGTCGCCAAACGGATATTGATGGTTAAAAACGTTTCTTGAACGGGGTTTTTACGAATTTCCAGATGAAATTTAGCGTTGTCGAACACACGCTTTGGAAGTAATGCGAAGAGAGGAACAAAACTTGGACAATGCAAATAATACATCACTTGATTGATGCCCACAGGCGGTGCCCAAAATTTTGGTTGAGGCACCTGGGCATATGTAGCTAAAAACCATTGAGTGGCTATAGCGCAATTTTCACCAAAAATATGGGCCTTTGCTTTGGTTCGCTCGTGATATAGGTTCCATTCGCGAGTAAGGTCCTCAGGGTCAGCCATAATGTCAAACGTGTATCGTTCGGGTGCTTTGTTTTTCAACGCAATAAAATTTCGAAATTTTGTTTTATCTTGAGACGTTGCGTCATGATTAATATGCCAGTGCTCACCTGGTTCGCGCCAGCGATTCATAGAGTAGAAGGATGAGGCGCGTGAATCAATCGTATGCCCCCCATTGTCAGTAATAAGTGTTTGAGCTTGTTCTTGGGTTAAACATAATTCAATAACGTCGTCAGATAGGGATTGGTGTTGAATTTCGATTAATTTTTGGAATTCTTGGTCAAATCTTATTGGATCATTGATGTCGATTTTGCAATCGGTGTTAGATAAAGAAAAATTAACACGGCTCCTTTGATACAAAGCTGTACCATCCCATATGTAATGAAATTCTTTTATAGAGGATTTTGTGGAATATTGATTATCGAGATGTATCACGATGCTTCCTGGGTTTTCCAGTAAAAGCTCCACATGATGTCCTTTTAAAAACAGCATATGTACAACAATTTGAGTTTTCATTTAAAATCCTTTTTTTTTACAATCCATTAGTCATTGGATAGCGCCAATCGCGCCCAAATGAGCAAGGCGTTATTTTTGTGCCTGGGGGAGCTTGTCGACGTTTGTACTCATTGCGAATGATCAGTGTAATGACTCGCAAGACAACGTCTTTTGGGTAACCTAATGTAATAATAGCGTCAGCATCCAATCCATCGTCCATGTAGCATTGAATAATAGCATCCAGCACAGCATATTCAGGCAAATTGTCTTGATCCGTTTGATTGGGGGCCAGTTCGGCGCTAGGGGCTCGTGTTAACACTCGTTCAGGGATGATCGGTGAGAGGCCATTACGATAATGGGCTAACAAGTATACTGTGGTTTTTAACACATCTTTTAATACGGCAAATCCACCACACATGTCGCCATAAAGCGTCGCATAACCCACGGCAGACTCACTTTTGTTGCTGGTTGTTAATAGCATGTTACCGGTTTTGTTGGATAATGCCATGAGCAGTATTCCTCGAATACGCGCTTGTATATTCTCTTCAGTAGTATCCTGTGGTCGCCCAGCAAAGGCAGGCTCTAATGTGGTGAGGATGGTATTGAAGGCAGGTTCGATGGGTAACGTCAGGTGATCCACGTTGAGTGCCTTCAGCTGGGCTAATGCGTCTTGATTACTGATGTCCGCTGTGTAACGCGAGGGCATCACTACGGCAAGTACACGTGAAGGGCCTAATGCATCCACAGCAATGGCCAACGTTAATGCTGAATCAACTCCGCCGGATAGTCCCAATAATACACCAGGGAAGTGATTTTTGTTCACATAATCTCGTAAACCACACACCAATGCTTGATAAACTAAGGCTGATTGTTCTAATAAAGGTGTAATATTGCTAGTCATCGTATGATCACGCATGGTGATGGTCTGCAGATGCTCAGAAAACACAGAGGCTCGTGCGCACAGACGCCCTTGATTATCCAAAGCAAACGATTGTCCATCAAAAACCAACTCATCTTGTCCACCAACTAGGTTGACATAAACGATAGCCACACCGCGCTGTGCGTATTGTTTCGCAAGGGCCAATCGCTGTTCGTGTTTATTCACATCAAAAGGTGAGGCATTCATTGAAATAAGAACATGCGCTTTGCTATCTATGATTTGATCGGCGGGACCAGGATGCCATAAATCTTCACAGATACATAAACCGATGCGGTATCCTTTGATGGTCAATAAGCATGGACTAGAATCACCTGGGGTAAAATAACGTTTTTCATCAAAGACACCATAATTGGGCAAATGCTGTTTATGATATTGAGCTACACGTTGGCCATTAAAAAAGAGGCTGGCCGTGTTGTGTAGGACATCTTGGTCACGAGAAGGGTGACCAACAATCACATAACAACTCGCAGTGCATGCTGCAATGGCTTTCAAAGACGTTTCAATTTTTGTATATAATTGATCACGAAACAACACATCCTCAAGGGGATAGCCCGTCAGCGAGAGCTCTGGAAAGATAATCACGTCATGATTGTGTTGGTGCGTGGTAATAATGTTAATTATTTTATCGGAATTTAATGCTACGGCACCAACCATCGGATTGATTTGAGCCATGAGTAGTGTGAGTGATGGAGGCATTTCGATGTTATGATTATATTTTAGGTGTGGTTAGTGTATTATACTCTGTGGTTCTTTTGGAGTATAGGTTTAAGATGTGTAGTCAGAATTTATGTTAAAAGCAGCACTGTTGCGAATGACCAGTGAATTTTCACCCGCGGTGTTGATGAGTGGACAAAATTATCATAGCCATGGGCATGTATTAAGTATTCGCTTGAGCGATGGGCTACTCCGCGCCCGTGTGAAAGGCAGCTCCGGTCAAATATATAATGTGCACATTGATTTAAAAACTTGGCCCAAAAGCGGATCACGATGTAATTGCAAATATCAGGTCAAATGCAAGCACGCAGCCGCCTGTTTTTTTGCATTACAAGCTAAAGAAAATTTAGAGGTCGTGAAACCAATGCCTGCTTCGCAATTTGGTGTGTTGCGCAGTCAGGACATGATGTCGCCGAACTTGGACGAGGTCATCAGTGCCGATGATTTTACCTGGTATTCTGAGTATGAAGAGCGTGGTCACGATTTTTTTGCATATCAGCTGGGAATATTAGTTGATGGTAAACCCATTAGCATTGTGCCATTGGTTGTGAATTTACTTCGTCGTATCGATAGTAAAACCATTGAAACAATGCCTGATAACAAGCTCATGCACTTACCTATTGAACGAAACAAATGGCTACAAATCGAATTAGGACGTATTAAGCCGTTGCTACGTTTATTGCTGCATTATGGCTTACGCGAGGGGAATGACGATACTGATATCCAAATGCGTCGTTATCAATTGGCCTTGATGCAGGAAGCCGAACAGGCGCTGCGAGCAACCAAATCGCGTTGGCATGGTACGGAGGATATGCGCATCAAATTGCAACAATTAGGTGCTATTAGTACGTTACCCGTTATAGAGCCACCTGTTGGATTACAAACTCAGCTACGTGATTACCAACATCAGGGATTAAACTGGCTGCAATTTTTAAAAGACAACGGCTTTTCCGGTATATTGGCTGATGATATGGGCTTGGGCAAAACTGTGCAAACATTAGCACATTTGCAGTATGAAAAAGAGCGGGGACACTTGCAGCAAGCTAGCTTAATTGTAGCGCCAACCAGTTTAGTGGGTAATTGGTATGAAGAGGCGAAACGTTTCACGCCTGATTTGAAGGTATTGGTTTTTCATGGATTTGATCGCCATCAAGGTGAGTTTGATGGGTATGATCTGGTGATTTCAACCTACGGGTTAGTGCAGCGTGATAAGCTGCGTTTTTTATCCTATCCTTTTTATTATTTAATTCTTGATGAAGCCCAATTTATTAAAAATGCACGAACTAAAACCACGCAAATCATGCAGCAATTGCAAGCTAAGCATCGCTTGTGTTTGACAGGCACTCCACTTGAAAATCATTTGGGAGAGTTGTGGTCCTTGTTTCATTTTTTAATGCCTGGTTTATTGGGTGATGCGAAACAATTCAGACAGTTTTTTCGTATACCTATTGAAAAACACGGCGATAAAGATAAAAAAATGATTTTGAATGGTCGCATCCAATCGTTCATGTTGCGACGTACTAAAAATCAGGTGATGCGCGAGTTGCCACCTAAAACAGAAATGACCCGGATGATTGAGTTAACCGGAACACAACGTGATTTATACGAAGCAATTCGTATGACCATGGAGAAAAAAGTGCGAGATGCGATCGCACAGCAAGGTCTTGGAAGAAGCCAGATTGTGTTGTTGGATGCGTTATTGAAATTAAGACAGGTTTGTTGTGACCCAAGATTGTTATCGTTACCCGAGGCGTCCATGGCTCATGATCATTCCGTTAAATTAGATACTCTTATGGAGTTGCTGGATAGTTTAGTAGAAGAAGGCCGACGTGTTTTAGTGTTTTCTCAGTTTACTTCCATGCTTAAATTAATTGAAGAGGTATTAATTCAACGCAACTACGCTTATTTTAAATTAACGGGGCAAACTCAAAATCGTCAGGATTTGGTCAATCGTTTTCAAGCCGGTGAAGTGCCTATTTTTCTTATTAGCTTAAAAGCAGGTGGCACTGGATTAAATCTTACTCGTGCTGATACCGTGATTTTATATGATCCGTGGTGGAATCCTGCCGTTCAAGATCAAGCGGCTGGACGAAGTCATCGTATTGGTCAAGAAAATCCGGTATTTATATATAAGTTAATTACGGCCGGTTCGGTTGAGGAAGCGATTTTGGATATTCAAGCAAAAAAACGTGATTTATTTGAGGGGATTTTGAACAATCAAATGACGCATCAATTTGGGTTGACGGATGGCGATATTGATCAGTTTTTTACGCCGTTGTCATAGCTGGACTTTGGACCGAATGGCATGCGTCTTTTTGCATGTCTTTTTGTCCAAAGTCCAATTGTATTGCTGTTGATGATTTGCGAGTCGGCCAGCCATGTACGGCAAACATCGAAAAAGAGCGCCTCTGTCGAGAGCCCCTCATCCGCCCTGTGGGCACAAGGGGATAAGGAAGAAGTTCTTTGGGAGAGCAAATCATTTCGCGACAGCAACGAGAGACGCCGACTCACTATCCACAGAATCTGTGGATAAGTGTGTGGGTTAGATGATGATTACAGTCTAATATCTTTCGCAAATGCTGTCTGGCTATATCTTGTAGGCGATATTTTAACTACAATAATACTTTAACTAATTTTAGCCCACTTATGTTTAAACCATTGCCGTTGTTTATCGGGTTGCGTTACACCCGCGCAAAAAAGAAAAATCATTTTGTCTCGTTTATTTCATTGAGCTCCATGCTTGGGATTGGTATGGGGGTGATGGTTTTAATTACTGTCTTGTCGGTTATGAATGGTTTTGATGTTGAAATTCATAAGCGATTTTTCGGTATGGCCCCTGAAATTACGATCACAGGACAAGATGGCATCATCAGCCATTGGCAAAATTTGGAAACTAGGTTGAGTTCTGAGCCAGGCGTTCGTGCTATGGCACCGTATGTGAGCGGTCAGGGATTGTTGACTTATGATGGTCAGGTTTTACCTGTGATGTTAACCGGTATCTTACCTGAGCAAGAAGAAACAATCACGCACTTGCAAACTAAATTATTGCAAGGATCGATGGCCGACTTAAATCATTTTGGTATTATTCTCGGACGCGGGCTTGCGGAAAACTTAGGTGTGATGATTGGTGATCAAATTACGGTAATGATTCCACAGGCAACGGTCACTCCGGCTGGGATGGAGCCTCGTTTTAAACGATTTACCGTTAGAGGAATATTTTCAGCTGGTACGGGTTTTAATTTCGATACTAAATTAGCGTTTATTCATTTGACCGATGCACAGAAACTGATGCAATTTAAGTCCGATGATGTTTCAGGGCTGCGTTTGAAAGTGGACGAAGTGTATCAGGCACCAGTTATTTCTGAGCAATTATCGGTTAAATTAGGGGAGGGGTATCAAATCGGTAATTGGACTGAATCATTTGGTGCTTTTTTTCAAGCTGTAAAAATGGAAAAGACCATGATGTTCCTAATCTTACTGCTGATCATTGCTGTGGCCGCTTTTAATTTGGTGTCGTCGTTGGTTATGGTCGTTAATGACAAACAAGCTGAGATTGCTATTTTACGAACCATTGGCGCGACTCCGGCAACTATTTTGCGAATTTTTATTGTTCAAGGAATGATGGTTGGATGTGTGGGGACTTTGTTAGGTGTGTTGGGTGGTTTGGTATTAGCAACTAATGCAACCAAGATTGTAAATATTTTACAGTCTTGGTTGGGAGTGCATGTGCTGTCATCCAGTATTTATTTTGTGGATTATTTACCTTCAAAGATTTTATGGAGCGATTTGTGGCAAGTTTGTGCCGTGGCATTATTGATGAGTTTTATTGCGACTATTTATCCCGCATGGCGAGCATCCAAAACGGTAATTGCGGAGGCGCTGCATTATGAGTAATGAAATCGTTCAATGTCGTGGATTGAGCAAATCATATCACGATGGTAATACCTCAGTGGATGTATTAAACGCAATTGATTTTGACATCACATCGGGGATGAAGATTGCTATCGTAGGTCCCTCGGGATCAGGTAAAAGCACTTTGTTGCATTTGTTGGGTGGTTTAGATAAGCCTACTACGGGTCAGGTGATGATTCGTGGACAAGATTGGCAAACTATGGCGGAAAAGCAACGTTGTATTTTGCGTAATAGGGAGCTTGGGTTTGTGTATCAGTTTCATCATTTGTTACCGGAATTTTCCGCCCTGGAAAATGTGGCAATGCCCTTGTTAATAGCCGATATGCCAATAAAAGAAGCCATTTCGAGAGCTCAGGCTATTTTATCTCAGGTTGGTTTGGGCGCGCGTGAGGACCATAAGCCGTCTCAACTGTCCGGTGGAGAGCGCCAGCGTGTTGCTATTGCTCGAGCATTGGTACATCAACCATCCTGTGTGTTTGCGGATGAGCCAACGGGTAATTTGGATCAAACGACTGCGGCTAAAGTGTTTGATATGATGTTGGAGTTGAATGCCTCATTAAAAACGGCTCTGGTGATTGTAACGCATGATAAATCATTGGCTTCTCGTATGGATAGAATTTTGACGTTACAAGAGGGGCGTTTGATTTCGTAATAACTTTTGCGATTGGAGATCTTTGGACTTTGGACAAAACCGCATGCAAAAAGACGCATGCAGTTCTGTCCAAATAATTTTAGATCTGTGATATTTATAAGCTTACAATACGTGACACAACCGGCTTTATTTGTAAGAAAATATACATTCAGGATAATTAGTAAT
>JAUYQG010000125.1 GCA_030695645.1 Legionellaceae bacterium | reverse complement strand
ATAAAATTATTTTTCGCAAAATATCACTGAATTCGTAGGGTGAGCAAAGGAGCTTGCGACGTGCCCACCAGCAGTGGTACAACGGTGGGCACGTCGCAAGCTCCTTTGCCCACCCTACCTCGTTCACCCAGAATTGCTAGGTAAGCGGTAATAAATTGGACTTTGGACAAAAAGACATGAGGCTCTTTTCATGTCTTTTTGTCCAAAGTCCAATAATAAACTTAATAACTTATGCGCTCGATTTGACTTCAAAGCCCTTATAATGCACAATCCATGAATTAACTTGGCAATTGGATCATACTATGACGACAATTTATTATTGGAACGGGGCCTCTGGTGATAACGATATGCTAACTCAGTATCAAACAGCTATCACAAGGCTACTTCAAGGCGACTATGCATCAGCTGATCTGGAAAAGTTAAAGGGAAGAATTGATTCGTCGCCTATAATATACAGTCTTCGATTAAGTGGTAAAGTCCGCATTTTATTTACTACCCGCATAATGCACGGCAAGCCTTATTTGCATATCTTAGAATGTCTCGATACGCACGATTATCAAAAAAGTCGGTTTTTAAAAAAATCGGTTCTTAAAAATTATCTTAAGAACCTAGAGGAACCTGAAGGCATTGGGTCCTCAATCAGTACATGGTTTGAATCGGCCAATGACATGGACGATCGACCTACTTTTGAAAAAAATAGCGAAAAATCACAAACCTATATTCCTTTGGATTGTTTTAGCCAGCAGTTTGTCCAACTCAGCTCTGATCAACAAGAAACACTCAACAAACCACTTCCTGTCATTATCAATGGTGTAGCAGGATCAGGAAAAACTTATATTGCATTATCTTTGTTACGGCAGTTTATTACGAATAATCGTCATTCTGATGAGCCTAAACGAATACTCTATGTGACGCAGGAATTACGTTTGATTGATAAAATGATGAAAGCATGGGAAACTTTTTATATACCCAATCCAAATTCTGATGAACAAGATTTGGTTCAGGTTGATTTTTTAACTTATAACGAACTGTTTGCACAGCTATTAGAAAAACCACATCCGATGACTGAGCTTCCCCAAGAGAATAATCCATTGTTTCATGATTGGGTGAATCAATTGAAATCGCATGACCTTGATCCAACACCTTCTCTTTTATTTCAAGAATTTAGAATTTGTTCAGGTCTTAGTGAGGAGGATTACATCGCATTAGGAGAACATCAATCGGCATGTACCACAGAGCAACAACGCAGACATGTGTATCATCGCTATCTTGCTTATAACGAGTACCTTGGTGATGACAAAGTCGACTCGATGTTCTACTCCTTATCAGCCGAGGAGATACAACCTAATCGTTATCAATTCATTGTCGTTGATGAGGCTCAATCATTATCGTTGGTTCAACAAAAAAATCTGGATCAATTAGCGGACAATCACGCCATTGCTTATTGCATCGATCCGTTGCAAAATATGATTGATCAATGTCCATCCCGAATTTTGTTAGAAACATACTTTTGGGATCTCGGTATAAAAGATATCGTGAGTACCATTAGACAAAACTATCGTTGTTCTTCCCGTGTTGCCTTGGTGGCTAATGCCATACTTAGTGCCCAACAACAAGTGACTGGTAAAATAGATAAAAAAGAAGCCGGATCATTATTTATTGACGAAACAGCGGCGGCACCAGGTGCGACTTTTCTGTCCGACAGGAAAAACATTGAACAATATAGACGTGAGATGACAGAAGGATTTGCTGTTATCACTCAACCTGAGTTTATTGAAGAAGCCTGTCAACTATTTAGGACTGGATTAGTTCTTACACCAGAGCAGATTCAGGGACAGGAATATCATACTGTTGTAATCTACCATCTATTATCAGGACAGGAATCAACCGACGTTCTGAGAACCATTTCAGAAAAATTAAAAGCAGCTGACTATAAAAAGCCCGAGGCAAATAGACCGAAAAAAGGCCAAAATAACTATCAAACATTATCGCCTTGGTTTCATCGTCTTTTTACAGCGTACACACGTAGCCAAAATACGCTAATTATTTGTGAAGAGAGGAATAGAAATCCAAGCTTGAATTTATTATTAGATCAAATTCGTGATAGCATCACGGCTACTAGTGTCGTCGATGATACCATCTCAGCATCAAGCCGTGTTGTTGATTGGAATAAAGAAATCAGCAAACAGCTTGAATACGGTAATCGCGATACGGCATATCGTATTGCAGAGTACCAGGGTATATCAAAAGAAACCGTTGATTCATTGCAGACGACACCTATCCGCAATAGACCGATTCGAGACCATTCGAAACGCTCGAATTATCCTTCAACGACATCATCAGCATTGAAACCAGTTCACGTAACGGAAACGCTACAAACATCCGATAATCAACTGGAAGCGATTACTATATTTCATAGCTTTCATCAGAAGGGGTACATTTCATCGTTGTTTACGAATGAAGATAATAAACTTATCCGATGCTTATTTGAGACAGAAATTCGGATTGCTCCGGAAGGCGACCTTCATCCCCTATTTTATCATCTGATCCACTCAGAGGATCATCTTAAGCGATTATGCTTATTTTTTAGGCTCAATAATTCTAACATTTCAATAGAAAATGACTTCATACAAAAAGTCATGGCGTTTGATGAGATAGACCGATTACCTCAAGCCCTAAAAGCAAGTCTTTGTTATTTAATCGTGATCAAAAAGCTAAATATTGACTTGTCTAGTCTGATAAATAATTCAACATGGCTTTGCAACGTGTTAAAAGATAAGACGGTAGCTACTGAATTGTTTGATTTTCTGCGTACAAATAAAGAAGTAATTACGTTGTTTAATGCCTGTTCTGTTACTAACCCGCCACTCATCAATCCACGTATGCTCGGTAACATTATTTCCAGAGGAAATAATAAAATGAATGTGTTATCCCATTTAATAGATACCGTAGTACAAATATCCTCTATTTTCAACAATGGTATGCCTAATTTTTTTGGCAATAATTTTTTTGGCAAGCTGTCCCGCAGTGATCGTGCTGAAAGTAAGCGCGTAATGAGCTTCTATCAGATTGTTGTGGATACGATTTCTATCGAACAATGGGGCCCAATACTCGCTTTGAACGACGATAGTGCACCAACTAATTTGTTTTATTTTGTTGGCACGACAACTGGTCGCACCATATGGAGCAAACTGCTAAGTGATTATCCTGACGTGATTAATGCAAGTACTCCTGAAGCATGGTCGGCTGCATTAACAAGACAACTCAATGATAACGAGGATCGTTCCGTATTATTCGTGCTCACCAAAACAATCGAGGGACGTAAGATACTTCATGATGGTTTCTTGATGAAGTATCCTCATATTTTAAAGGCTATTCCTTGTGCGGCATGGCAGAAGCATTCAAAGGGTATAGACAAACAGATGTCGCCTTTGCGTTTTTTAAGTAACTCATCGGAGGGTTTGGAGATTATTCAATTTTTAATAGAAAATGAATGCATCCCCGAGATACCCTCACAGACGTCAACACGCAGGATGAAATAACCGCAATTCTGCAGTCAGCAGTTCCCGCCATTAAAAAATCTCTAGTAAAACAAAGTAGCAATTCTGGGTGAACGAGGTAGGGTGGGCAAAGAAGCTTGCGACGTGCCCACCGTTGTACCACTGCTGGTGGGCACGTCGCAAGCTCCTTTGCTCACCCTACGAATTCAGTGATATTTTGCGAAAAATAATTTTATTAAAACGCTACATAGCCCTAGAACAGAGGGCCTTATCGTTCATCCAGAATTGCTGCCTAGCGCGGGAGAGGGGGCAGATCGAAGTAAACTGAAAAATCCGTGCTCAGATTATGTTTGAGAAAACTGGAAAAAAACTTTAGGGACGTTGACTAGTCGAGTAACCACCTCTCATCTTAACAACAGCCGCATAATGTACTTTGTCTATCCAATGGTTGATGTGAATTTTTTCATGATTACTTTTCTTAGGTAGGTCCATAGAGCCGAGCTGCCGGCTTTTCTCTTGCCCCGTGTGACTAATAACAACGAATTGACCACTACAATATTTTAATACGCCGGCACACCATGATGTCCACCGCGCAACATAGTCTCCAATGCAAGCAGCACTTGCACCTTGCGCATAGTGGCCCAAGTTTAGTTCTGTTAATCATTCTCGACACACCGGCTCTATCGGACATAATTAATTGCCAATATTTGCTTTGATTGTTTCAGCTTCTTTGGATAATTGATTAGTGTTGGACTTTGGACAAAAAGACATGAAAAAAGCCTCATGTCTTTCTGTCCAAGAAACTTGAGATCCATTACTCTCAACCAGTTCATTAATTACACTATATGCAACTGTTTTCATAAAATAGATCGATTTCACCTAGTAAT
>JAUYQG010000107.1 GCA_030695645.1 Legionellaceae bacterium | reverse complement strand
AAAATTATTTTTCGCAAAATATCACTGAATTCGTAGGGTGAGCAAAGGAGCTTGCGACGTGCCCACCAGCAGTGGTACAACGGTGGGCACGTCGCAAGCTCCTTTGCCCACCCTACCTCGTTCACCCAGAATTGCTAGCTCTATGGGAGTAAAGTGGTTTTTATAAATTCACGTAAACTCTATCCCATTTTGAGTTATCCACTTATCCAAGTTATTGGCAAAACGCTGAATTTCTTTTGCGCTATGTTTATTCGGACCACCCGAGATCATGCCTGTACTTCGTAATGACTCATTAAAATTTCTGCTTCCTAAGTGTTGTTTAATATTATTTGCAGAATATAATTCACCACGTGGGTTAAGTGCAAAACCTCCTTGGGTCACGACAGCATCGGCAAAGGGGATATCGGCGGTAATCACCAAATCACCGGGTTGTAAGTAATCAACAATGTATTTATCGACCACATCAAATCCAGATCCGACCTGTATTTTTTTGATGAATGGTGACGATGGTGTTGAGAGAGGGTGGTTGGATACAACGATTAATGAGGATTTTGTTCGGATGGCCATGCGAAATAAAATATCTTTAATCGTTTTAGGGCAAGCATCACCATCAATCCAAATCCGCATAATCTATGGCCATTAAATAATGACGATTATGCCATATGCCTCGTAAGTAATGAAGGGTATACTGCGCAATTCTTATGTCTAAGGACCGATATGCACGAGTGGATTGATACGTTGAAGTTGGACCGTCATATTGAAGGTGGGTATTTCGGATTGGTATACCAGTCTGTAGATCATGTTACCTCCTTTAATGAACGATATCAGGATACGCTCACCCAAGAAAGAGCGGTTTATGAACGAAAGGCCTCATCGTCTATTTATTTTTTATTGGAAAAGCATGATTTTTCTGCTTGGCATCAATTAAAATCCGATGAGATATGGCATTACTATGATGGTGGAAGCGCTATCGACATACATACTATCGACCAACATGGTCTATATGAAGTGAAATCATTAGGTCATCCGAGATTATTCGATAATGCATCGTTTCAGGTGATTATCACGGCAGGAACCTGGTTTGCAGCAGAGTTGCAAAATAAATCGTCTTATGGGTTGGTTGGATGCACAGTATCTCCAGGATTTGAATACCAAGATTTTACACTAGCAATTGGAGCTGAGCTTGTAACACAATATCCGGAGCATGCCGCAATCATTAATCGCCTAACTCGTTGTCATGATACATTGAGAGAATCGCATGGGTAGATATTATAAACTACTGGCAACTGATACCCCTAAAACCAAACAGAAACAAGCGTGTAATTTTGGTGTTTGTTCTCATATTGGAGGTTTGGCCCATCATGTTGCTCAAGAAGATGCTGTTGTATATCAGGAATATGATGAGGATATACTCTGTACGTTAACACCAGAAGAGATTGGACAGCGTTTATGGACTGGTTATCATGTGTTGAATCAGAATTTCTCCAACGATCATCCGGACGATGATAGTGGTACCACGGCCTCCATAACCATCATAAAAGGCGAACATCTTATTACAGCAACATTAGCAGATACTATTGCTTATGCCGTGGTTTGGGGGGCAGATGATACGTTACTTGGTTTAAAACGGTTAACTAAAAGAACACACACACCCGATTTGCCAGAGGAGGCCTTACGAATTAACCAGGTACTTACTGAACGTTCTAAAATGCCTTTGAAGGTTATTGGTGATAGGATTGTTTATAAGAAACGAAAGGTTCAAACCACGCTCAATGTTTCGCGAGCTATTGGTGATAAAGATTTTCGACCCGTTATCATTACGGATGCTGACATTAACATCACATCGATTTCCAAAATCCTAAAAGAACTACATATTTCAAGTATGGTTGAGAAAGTACAAGTTATTACCGTATCTGATGGTTTTACAAATACCATTGATCGAGCAAGGAAATTACCAAACAAGAATCAAAAGTATGAAACAAGAATGCATGAATTATGTCTACGCAGAGGATTAAAAGACCTTAGATGTTTTGATGAAAAATCGATTGCTATTCATCTTACTCAAACAGCCATTTCAGCTGGATCGAAAGATAATGTTACTGTTGCTGTGCAGACTATTATGGCGGAAGGTGAATCACCTACATTTATGGGAATGCACGCCGTATTTGATGGTCATGGCGGTAAAATCGCTGCAAATTACTCAATGGAATGCATTAGTGATGTATTGCATCATTTATTTAAGATGAACCCGAAAGAATATGATGATTATCTTTATAGCGTTAGTAAGCAAAGTGAACAATACCAGTTGTTTTGCTTGGATCACTCTACGCTAGTAGTTGGTAGCATAAGCCATAGTGCTATAGGCACAGCGGATAAACTATTGAATGACGCAAACGTAAATAAGAAATCAAATCCGTTAAACCACCAAATAAAAACAAGTTCATCGTTAATTCTGAGCTATCTATCAAAAGAGCTGGTTGTTTTACTAACTGTGGCTTTTTTAATTGCGACTGTTTTTGCATTAATGATTGGGATCTGCGGGGTTGTGGGGTTTCCATCTTCTGAGACGCATGTTGTAACGCTTGGAGTTGTTGCAGTCAGTGCGTTTGGTTTGGGGTATTGGATGTTTAAATCAGCTTATCCTTTTGTTCTTAGTTGTTTTGAGCCCCAATCTAATATTACTGGACTTTGGACAAAAACCCGATCTAATACGGGCCCTTCCAATTAGCCTTAAGTTTCAATTGACAAGCCCCCACGAACTAAAAAATAACATCACGGTTCCCTATGATTATTACCTGCCTATCCGGTTGTCACATACTCGTCATTGCGAGTCGGCCAGCCATGTACGGCAAACATCGGAAAAGAGCGCCTCTGTCGAGAGCCCCTCATCCGCCCTGTGGGCACAAGGGGATAAGGAAGACGTTCTTTGGGAGGCACGAAGCAACCCAGGGTTCGGAGCTCTGTTCCCTGGGTTGCTTCGTGCCTCGCAATGACGAAATCATCACACTATGTGACAACCGGATAGGCAGGGATTATTAGCATACGTTTTCGTACCACGGGACTTCAACCCCCTAAAGACCAGTCATCTGTTTCTGCTCCTTCACAGTCATTGTCTTTTAAAAATAAGCTGGATTCAGGTTGAAAAAGAGCAAATTGATGTGAAGTATGCAAATTACCTGCGCGCATAGATTTTGTCTTTAAGGATAGGCGTAGGGGCTCATTACTACTACATTTATCAGAAAATTTTATCGTATTCTTAAAAGGAGGTGTTAGATTTGTTGCGACGCTGTCCGGTGTAAAGACTTGAGTATGACGTCTAGTTGCTTCTCTTGGAGGAGTGATATAACCGGATTTTATTGATAATTCATTTTGATATTGAATAAAAGTAGGCATTTTTTCAGGCGCATCTGTTTCAATTCGATAGGTTAGGATTGATAGGGTATCATCGCTGAGCATATTATAGTAGGTGGAAAAAATACAGTGATCATCTTTAAGAAGAGCTTGATATATTATATCCCCGCCATAGGCATTTATTGCAGATCTGGCTTCTTTATCTAAGGATATACAGATACTTTCTAAGAATGCTAATGCCTCTAGTCTATCTTTTAATGAAGAGGCATATCTGAAAATTACATAATTATCTGCACGCAATACGTGCTGTTTTTGTGCTAAAGAAAGGCATTCAACTTGTTCCAACGCATAACCAACACCAATATTTTGAGTCATTGAACGGGCTATATTTGCTTCATTAGCTATCAGTAATTCTGACCAAAATAAAGTGCTAACACTTGATTTAATTATCATAACAAGGTTTTCTGCTTCAGAAGATAGCTTATGTTGTAGTGCGCAACATAAAAGAGGACTATTTGTTAACATTTCAGGGACTGAATCGTTAAATTCTTGTAAAAGAAATAATAGTATTTCTGGATAACTAAGTGCATATTCAAATACAATAAAATTGTTATGTCGCACGATACTGGTTTGCTCATCTTTGGGGATAATTTGCATAAATAGATCTTTGAATTTTTTAAATTCTAGGTTTAAAATTGCATCAATAAAGAGCGCGTTTTTATCATTTGTATTGAACATTAAAAATTGCTCTTTACAGGCTTGCTGATTTCCTTCAAGCATGTCAAAAAAACATTTTGCTTCCATTTTCTTATCCTTATGTTTGTATGCTCTTGTATAATGATGAGCTGAGTCACTGAACGAACTGCTTTGATTTTCACTAGATGGACTATCGTTTTCGCTAGATTTATCTGTTGAGCTATCTGATTTTCCACCACCATTGAAATCATCATGAGAGTGACTATCATCATGGCCATCTGGATCGCCAAATTCTTTAGATTTTGCTAAATTGGTAGATTGCATAAGAATAGTCTGGCTGCGGCTATTTTTGTAGGCATCTAATAGTTGTATTAGATTTTGCAATGCTTTTGGGTTGCCAGCTAGATGACTTGCTAACATCTCAAGTGCTAAAGGTTGAAATGGATCATGAGCAACCATCATTGCTGCAATGGTTAATTCTAAAAGCCTGTTACTGGATTCAGAAAGTACCGTGTCATGGGTAGGAGACATTTGGGTTAACTCTACATAGGGACCAATCCCATCAACAGGGCACCTTGCAAAAATCTCTATCAAACGATTGTCACCTTTTGTGCAAGAGTCGTCGATAGCAAGAGATTTTAATGGTGAATATGGTTTTTTATGAGTTCGCGATACAACTTGAGTATTGCTTCTAGCAGTGAGATCGATTTGTAATCCTTGGCAACCAACCAGTGCACACAAAGCTACAAGGCCTGAACGTGGCCCAACAATAAGCTTTGGATTGAAATTTTTCATTATATCTCGCAGGGTATAGAGTTGTTCATCCTTAGGCATTATAGCGCCGTCTTTAACAATGTGTGCGTTTCTATAATCATGCAGCATCATGTTATTGTTACGAGTCCAAGCGTCTATTCCAGAAAGCCCGTTTAAATCACCTACAAGTAATACATGTACATGACTATTTTCTTCTTGATCTCGAAACGTTATGACAATTTTTTTAATCAATTCCAGGCTTAAATGCCGGGATGAGTCTCTGCTAGAATTTCTATTCCATATAGCAATCGTCATTGGTTGTGATTCGCTCGTATATGGAATTGGTAATGGTGAAAGCTCTCTTGCCATTGTGACTGGTGATGGGCACTCTCTTGAGTCAATACGCGTATGAAAATTCTTTTTACGTTTTGCAAGTTGCATATCAACGCCGTATATTGATGCGGCTCTCCAACCAATCAATTCACCAGGCTTATCTGAAATGAGTTGCTCTGTTGCTGTTACATGGCCAATACGGATTATTGATTCTTTTTGTGAAGGCTCAACATATAATTTATGACCATTTAATATATGTAGTAGCGCATAGGCAAATTCACCATGAAATCCCGGATTAAAGTGAGGACGCAAACTCTCTAAGTCTTTAAAGCTTGGCTCTATGCGTAAGCTTTTTAATGCATCATCTTGAGTGCAAAATAAGTCTAAATTATAGTTTAGTTGCTGCAAAGATTCATAGGTTAATGAGTTTGTAACTCTTTTGTATATACTAGACATCTCTAAGGTTGTACGTATAACATTAGCTATAATTAAAGGCAATAAATCCTCAGGTATCCTAGCATCTGGGAAACTCTCTTCTATCTTGGTAATATAATCGTCAATTTTTTGCTTAAAGATAGACGTTGCACTAGTTGGGAATTTTTTAATGGGTGAGGAGTTGATATCTCCTGCTGAAATTCTAATGACATCTCTAATGCTATCAATCATTTCATTAATGAGTTGTTCTTTCATATAAACGATATTTCTCTGATTAATTATTTCGCAATTATATCATAACTTGAAATCTAAGTGCAAATTTATGCGTTGTTTTCAGTTCTTATTCTTCCAAAGCGGTAACTGCTCGGAGGCTGCTATTGACGCTCGGAGAACGGTCAGATTTGAGTGCATCTTGAACGAAAACGGTTTCGAAAAAGCGCAGCATACATGGGCTTGGCCTGTCCCGGCGAAGGCCGGGATGAGCATTTTTCGAAACCGTTTTCGTTCAAGATGCGCCAAATATGGCCGTTCCCTGCTACGGAGTGAGTAGTTACCCAAAGCGATTGATTATTAGTGAGTTTCCGGTGATACCGGTATAATTGGACTTTGGACAAAAAGACATGAAAAAAGCCTCATGTCTTTCTGTCCAAGAAACTTGAGATCCATTACTCTCAACCAGTTCATTAATTACACTATATGCAACTGTTTTCATAAAATAGTTCGATTTCACCCAGTAATAT
>JAUYQG010000103.1 GCA_030695645.1 Legionellaceae bacterium | reverse complement strand
AAAATTATTTTTCGCAAAATATCACTGAATTCGTAGGGTGAGCAAAGGAGCTTGCGACGTGCCCACCAGCAGTGGTACAACGGTGGGCACGTCGCAAGCTCCTTTGCCCACCCTACCTCGTTCACCCAGAATTGCTACATGTTCCAAGAGCAACTTCGCCTGATGACATGCTCATGTATTGCCGCCTTATTGCAGCCCTTAAAATACTGCACAAGTTCCTTGACGCGCCCTTATACGGGCGGTTCGCCCGTATAAGGGCGCGTCAAGGAACTTGTGCAGTACGAAGGACTATTGCCTGTTGAATTGCACTTTTCGGAGCAACACTGGTCGTAGTACGAACAGGGGTCCCCTTAAACCACCTTTATGACAAATGTCGAATACGTTGTACTTCCAACATTAACGCTTTAAAGTAATCATATGACATGTAAAAATTACCTGTATCACCAATATTACTGCCCCATGAGTTGCGCAACGTTAACAACCCTTGATAGGAACGACCTTGAGCATCCTTAGCAATCGCATCGTCATCATAGCCTGTAATGATCATTTCATGCCCTGCAAATTCAGCTTGATCGTTCATATCATTTGCAATGTCTGGAGTAAGAATCCAGCTATCAAATTTTTCATTATGAGTGCCCACGGCACCAACAGTACCTTGGTCAAAATCTAACAATAAAACTCCGAAAGTCAAACGATCTCCAGCATTCAATGTTTTCTTAACATCCGATAATATTTTATCCTCATCAAGTTGATCAGAGCTCACTTGATATGCTTCCATAATAGAAGACCAAGCGATTTGATTTTGAGACAGAGGTTCACTCATTTGATGAAACTCAGTTAACGATGCTTCTGCAATAGGATCTTCGCCAAATAAGGGATAGTCCGTTAAACCACCACATCCGTTCGTGCGTTGATAGGATTTTGGAACAATCCCAAACATGTCCATTTGGCTCAATATTATTCGACCCCAAGAACCATTCCAACCACTAGACGTATAGGTATTATTTTCAAGATAACGGCCCAGCTCAAGCTGACACAATTGGCTAATATAATCGCCTTTATTTAAAACAGCGTCAATCGCGGCCGTAATAGCAAACGTAACGCAAGTACCATGACTGCCTTGATTCAAAACCGGTACGCCATTCATGTCCAATTGAACCTGTCTTGACACCCCTGCTGCCATGCGCGAAGCGCGTAAGCCATGCTGTACCTTGTCAATCCGCTCAGTTATGGATTGTTGTGCTTTATTTGATAAATCGATTTTTAATAAAACAATCCGCTGATTCGAGTCGGCAAGTGACGTAGGTCGTTTCGATATAGTGTGCGTGGGTTGCTTAATATCGATCGTACCAACCATGTTAACATCTTCGGCAAAAACGAACTCACTCATCAACATCAAACACACACTACATAATACGTTCTTAAACATAACATCAATCTCCAATTGAAGAGGCTAGCGCCTCGCATTGAGAACAGTCATCGCGCGCGTTCCCGCCGCGTGTTCAATTAATAATCGCTTCAATGGTAGTAAGCGATTACAGATATTTAATCCAAAACCGCGTAAGGCGGCAACAGGAGGTAATGGATTTGTAAATAACACATGCAGCCCCTCCATCAAGGCAATGGTTTGCCAAAGTGCATGTTTTCGTTGGCGCTGATAATGACCCAAATTGCGAACTGACCACATATCGCGTTTATCACGATTAACAGTTGCCAACCAGGTAGACAAATCTGCCAAGCCCAAATTCAAACCTAAACCCGCTAAAGGATGAATCGTATGCGCAGCATCCCCCATCAACAGCCAGCGACATCCACTGTAACGCTGGACATGCCGCATTTGCAAGGGAAACTGATATCGTTTAGAAATCACATGCGTATTTCCCAATTTTTCCGAAAATTCTTTTGTCAACTCGGCTCCAAATGCATCATCCGATAACGACATCAACCTCTCGGCACGAGTCGGTAACGTGGACCATACGATCGAGCTTTCATGCGCATCAACCATGGGTAAAAACGCCAAAGGCCCGTCTGAATGAAACACTTGATACGCTGTTCGTTGATGAGATTTCTCCGAATGCACGGTTGCAACAATTGAGTGCTGATGATACGACCATGTCGTAACAGGGACTTTCAGCAATTCGCGCGTGGCAGACAAGGCACCATCCGCAACGATTAATAATTCGGCTGTCCAGCAGTTCACGCCATCCATCACTCGGATATCATCGGCTGTCAATTCCACACCACTGACTTTACTTGCTGGAATCAAAGTGACCTCTAACATCGCCGCTCGTTGCAACAATGCCTGTTTAATCAGCGACTCTTCTAACATAAAACCTAAGCGATCAGCACCTACCATCCGTGAGTCAAAGTCAATATGCGCATCATTCACAGCATCCCATACGTGCATATGGTTATAAGGGGAAAAATGAGCTTTATCCATCAAATCCCACACACCCAGCTCTTTAAATAAATCTTGTGACGCTTGATTTATAGCATACACGCGAGATTTAGAGGATACGACATCAACAGTCAATGCTCCTGCATCCAATAAAATGACAGAAAATCCCAGCTGACGCATAGCAATTGCCGCACTTAAACCGACAACACCCCCGCCAACAACGATAACATCCGTCGAATAATGCATTACGTCTCCTCAATTGGACAAAAAGACATGAGGCTCTTTTCGTGTCTTTTTGTCCAAAGTCCAATCCTCAAGATGCAAGGGAATTCCGCACACCAAATCAGGGGTCACACCCGCGAAACCTCGTGCGTAACGCGCCAGAATTCGTTTGCATAATGGGCTATTATCCAACGCAACCAATCCAGCGCCTCGCGCCAAACCCACGCAGGGATGTTGGCTTGTAAATAGCTCGACTAAGCCATCCGTAAATTTCGTAATGACCGTTTGATCATGACGTCTTGAACGCTGGTAATTTTGTAACATGTTATGATCTAGGCCGTGTCGAATAATACATTGAGCTAACATAGCAACATCGCGTAAGCCTAAATTAAATCCTTGTCCTGCAACAGGATGCAATGTATGTGCCGCATTACCTATAAACACAACGGATCCCGCTACTAATTCGGACATGGTCACTTGGCGCAAAGGGTAAACCATCCTTCGCCCTACCTTAACAAAACGCCCCAAACGATAGCCGAACGCTTGGTGCAGCTGAGACAAAAAGTCACGCTCTGAAACATGCACTAACCGTTTCGCCTCATCAGGCAACAAAGACCAAACTAATGCAATTCGGGAATTGACCAACGGCAACAGAGCGAGTGGTCCCGATGGAGTAAATCGTTCATATGCGGTATGCTGATGATGTCGGGCTAAACCGATATTGGTCACCAAGGCATGGTGATCATACTCTTTCACTTGACTACTCAAATTACAAAAACGACGCATACACGAGTCAGCACCGTCTGCAGCAACGATTAACTGCGCTTTTACTGTCAACTCGCCAGATGATGTTTGGATAGTCGCTATTTGATTATCTAAATCAAACGCTGTCACAGTTGCTGGAGCCAATAGGCGGTCATGATCGATTAATCCGCACAAGGCCCGACTTAGGCTCTGAGCCTCCACAACATACCCTAACGATTCATCCGCATTACCGTACAAACGCGCACTACCAAAACGACGTTGTTCAGAAACATGAATGGTATTAATCGCCTCCGCCTGATCCACCAACATGGGCCAAACGTCCAACATCTGTAAAATACGCACGCTGGCTGCGGAAAGCGCAAGGCTACGGGCATCAAAATCCACATCGATTCGATCGGATAAACCGTGAGTATCCACTAACAAACAGCGAATGTTCGTAGGAGCAAGTGCTAACATAAGCATTGCGCCAATTAAACCACCACCCACAATTAATAGGTCAACGTCGTGATCAACCACGCATGTACGCCTCTATATCACTAATTTCAACCATCAAATCAGCCGTTAAATTCTCATGACCATCCACGGTCACTAAAATATCATCTTCAATTCGCACACCAATACCCCACCATCGTTGATCCACGCCATCCATACCAGCCTGAATATACAAACCCGGCTCGACAGTTAAAACCATACCTGGCTCTAACGATCGCCACACGCCATCAATTTTATAACGACCGCAATCATGTACATCCAAACCCAACCAGTGTCCCGAGCTGTGCATATAAAATGGTTTATAGGCTTCGGATGCAATCAGACTATCCACATCACCATGCAACAGTTCAAGCTCAACTAAACCAGCTGTTAGCGTTTTTACAATCGCTCGTTGAATGTCATCCCACTTAGATCCAGGCCGAACACAAGCAATTCCAGCCCTTTGTGAACGAAGCACCAAGTCGTAAATGAGCTTCTGTTCAACACCAAACTGCCCATTAACAGGAAATACACGTGTCACATCAGCAGCATAACTCTCAAACTCACCACCGGCATCAATCAACACCAATTCACCATCATGTAAGGCTTGATTATTGTCTGTGTAATGCAAAACGCAGGCATTATCACCACCAGCAACAATTGAGTCGTAAGCAACGTTTCGACACCCTAGACGGTTCAGTTCATACAATACTTCCGCCTCGAGTTGATATTCAGACTGCACACGGCTACATGCCTGCATAGCACGTTTATGTGCAGCGACTGTAATATGTGCTGCCTTTCGCATGATAGCAATTTCACCGTCGCTTTTAAAAAGGCGCATTTCACTTAATACCGGCGCAAGATCGCAAAAAGACTCAGCCGCTTTCACCCCTCGCCGCACCTCTGCTTTAACCACGTGCCAAGCTTGCATAATACGCTTACCCCAAGTCTCATGCTCTATGGGGTAATAAATAGCCAATTTATCTCGTAACAATAAGGGGAGTTGTACCTCAAGTGTATCCAACGAATAAGCGACATCAATACCTAGTTCGTTCGGTGCATCATCTTGGCCCAAACGTTTTCCAGTCCACTGTTCATCCAGTGGATTGCGCGGACGATTAAACAAAATGCAAGTACCGTCGTCACCTGCGTTAACAACCAGTAACGCATCGGGTTCGTTAAATCCCGTTAAATAATAAAAATCACTCGCTTGACGAAAACGATAATGTGCATCGCCATTACGCAACACATCCGTTGCTGCCGGGATCAGCGCCACACTATTCGGTGATAAGCGCCTCGCTAACTCGTTGCGTCGTTCGATGTACTCTTGTTTTGTAATCATCAAAATACTCCTAATGAGCCGTCTCGGTGCCACCCAATTTATCAGCCAAAATATCAGTATAAATAGACAAAATAGCCATGCGCGTATATTCAACAACCTCCATCAACGCTCGCTCATCCTCTTCATTCACTTCCAGCGCATCATAATCTAGATCGGCAAACTCAACCATGTGTTGCACGGCTTCTTGCGCTTCGTCACTTTTTAGTGCATCCAAATCAATACCAGCAATAGTAATACCTTGAGAAAACCCTTCACACCATTCACTAAATGCACGGGCACGATCATACAATGGCTCATGATCATCTGGCAGCATCAATTGGAATTCAAAACCAAAATTAGTAATTTGCTGTTGACTCACCGTGTACACACTAAATATCGCTCTGGCCGCTTCACGATCGGACTCTTCTGTTCGATTGAGCATCAATGATCGCAGATATCCCTCTCCTTCTCGATGAGCACCCGCAGCCAAATAGCCACACAGGACACCATGCAATTCACTTCCTGAAATGGGTAGATCAAGCACTGAAATCGAATCAATAAAGGTTCTGTAATTAGGCAATTGCATTGGTGCTGCGATTGACGACATAAAACACCCTCTAAAACAAATCGCAGATCATAACCGATTTAATCCAGAAAAAGTAGTTGAAGCACAAAAGGTTAGCAATTCTGGGTGAACGAGGTAGGGTGGGCAAAGGAGCTTGCGACGTGCCCACCGTTGTACCACTGCTGGTGGGCACGTCGCAAGCTCCTTTGCTCACCCTACGAATTCAGTGATATTTTGCGAAAAATAATTTTATTA
>JAUYQG010000099.1 GCA_030695645.1 Legionellaceae bacterium | reverse complement strand
TGATTTGCCAGAAGGTATTGAAATGGTAATGCCAGGCGACAACGTACAACTGGTCATCAATTTGCATGCACCAATTGCTATGGATGAAGGTTTGCGTTTTGCTATACGGGAAGGTGGCCGAACTGTCGGTGCCGGTGTTGTTTCGAAGATCATTGAGTAATTATAATGAGTAATAATCAAAATATTAAAATTCGTCTTAAGTCGTTTGATCATCGAATGATTGATTTGTCAATGCGTGAAATCGTTGAAACTGCAAAGCGTACGGGTGCACAAGTTCGTGGACCGATACCTTTGCCCATCAGAAAAGAGAAATTCTCTGTATTGGTGTCACCGCATGTTAATAAAGATGCTCAGGACCAATATGAGTTGCGCACTCACAAGCGATTGGTTGTGATTGTGAATCCTACTGAAAAAACAGTGGATGCTTTAATGAAGCTTGATCTAGCTGCTGGTGTGGATGTTCAAATCAGTCTAGATGATTAAGTAAAATATGGTCCGTATGAAATGTAGGTAGGCAAAGCGAAAGTTAAGTCTACCAGTTAAGCTAAATAAAGTTTAGCAATCATGAGATGGACAGGTACAGGATATTAATGAGGTGTTAGAATGAGGATCGGTTTACTAGGTCGTAAAATCGGTATGACACGGGTATTTACCGCAGATGGGGTCTCTATTCCTGTATCTGTTGTAGAAGTTCATCCTAATCGCGTTTCACAGTTAAAGAGCATTGAACGTGATGGTTATGTCGCAGTTCAACTTACTGGTGGAAGCAAAAAAGCTAGTCGTGTGAGCAAACCCATGGCAGGTCATTTTGCTAAGGCCGAAATCGAAGCTGGCGATATGATGTGCGAATATAGAGTTGACTCCACTGAGAACTTCATATCGGGTCAAGTTATTGCGGCTGGTGATGTATTCACCGAAGGTCAGTTCGTAGATGTGTCCGCAGTTTCAAAAGGGAAGGGTTTTGCAGGTACTGTGAAACGACATAATTTCAGAACACAAGATGCGACGCATGGTAACTCGCGTTCACATCGCGTTCCCGGTTCTATCGGTCAAAATCAGACGCCTGGTCGTGTATTTAAAGGTAAGAAGATGGCTGGTCATATGGGTAATAAGCGATGTACCATACAAACGCTTCAAGTCGTTCGTATTGACGCTGGACGCAACCTGCTCTTAATTAAAGGAGCGATACCAGGTGCTCCAGGGGTAAGAGTCGAAGTAAAGCCCGCCGTTAAAATGCAAAATAGGGGCGAATAATGCAAATTACTACTAAAGATACGAATTCAACAATTGAACTCAACGATGACGTATTTGGTTGTGAGTTCAATGAAGGTTTAGTGCACCAAGCCGTTGTGACTTTCATGAATAATGCACGGAGTGGTAATAGTGCACAGAAAACACGTGCGGAAGTTCGTGGTGGCGGAAGAAAGCCATGGAATCAAAAAGGAACAGGCAGAGCACGGGCTGGTACAATACGTAGCCCTTTATGGCGCTCAGGTGGTGTTACATTCGCTTCTAAGAAACGTGATTATTCACAAAAGATTAATAAAAAAATGTACAAACGCGCATTGCGTAGTATAATCTCCGAACTTCATCGATCAGAGAACTTGATTGTTGTGAGTGATTTTCAATGCGAGTCATTGAAAACCAAGGATTTCATCAAGAAAATGAATGATTTAAATCTTAGTAATGCATTGATTGTCACGAATGAAATTGGTGAGTTTGAATATTTGGCATCTCGAAATCTATTTCAATACGATATTTGTGACGTAGAGGGTTTAGATCCCGTTTCGTTACTTCGTTATGAACGAGTTCTTATGACAGAAGACGCCATTAAAAAATTAGAGGAGCAGTTGCAATGAATGCTGAAAAACTGATGATGGTTTTGAGAGAACCTCACACCTCTGAAAAAGCAACGGTCTTGGCTGAAAAATTCAAGCAGTATACTTTCAAAGTTCTAAAGACTGCGACAAAGGATGAAATTAAGCAAGCCGTTGAAAAGATGTTTAATGTCAAAGTTCAAAGTGTGTCTGTATTGAATGTAAAAGGCAAGAAGAAACGTTTTAAGCAACTTAGCGGTAAACGTAACGATTGGAAAAAAGCGTTCGTTTCTCTGCATCCAGACTATGACATTGATTTCACAGTGACAGAATAAGGCAGAATTAAGATGGCATTAGTAATATCAAAACCGACGTCACCAGGTCGACGCGGTGAAATTCGCGTAGTTCACCATAATATTCATAAGGGTAAGCCACATGCTCCCTTAATTGAAAAGTTGAATAAAACAGGTGGACGAAACAATAATGGTCGAATTACCGTTCGACATATTGGTGGCGGCGTTCGTTGTCAATATCGTTTGATCGATTTCAAACGCACAAAGGATGGTATACCAGCTCGCGTAGAGCGACTTGAGTATGATCCAAATCGCACAGCTTTAATTGCTTTGTTGGTTTACAAAGATGGTGAACGACGTTATATTATCGCACCTGCTGGACTTGAGAAAGATCATAGCGTAGTAAGTGGTGACGATTCTCCTATTGCAGTTGGTAATTGTTTGCCTCTAAAAAACATACCTTTAGGAACAACGATTCACTGTGTTGAACTAAAACCCGGTAAAGGCGCCCAAATGTTGCGTAGTGCCGGTTGTAGTGGACAAATCGTTGCAAAAGAAGGAAGCTACGCAACGTTGAGACTTCGATCAGGTGAAATGAGAAAAGTTCTGTTATCGTGTCGCGCAGTGATAGGTGAAGTAAGTAATAGTGAACATAGTTTACGCGTTCTTGGAAAAGCCGGTGCAAAGCGCTGGCGTGGTGTTAGACCTACCGTACGCGGTGTAGCTATGAATCCAGTTGACCATCCACATGGTGGTGGTGAAGGTAAAACTTCAGGCGGTCGACATCCAGTTACACCATGGGGTGTTCCTACTAAGGGATACAAAACCAGAAGTAACAAACGGACTGACCGCTTTATAGTCAGAAGACGTAAGAAAAAATAATTAGTTGAGAGGGTATTATAGTGGCTCGTTCTATAAGAAAAGGTCCTTTTATCGACCGTCACTTGCTTAATAAAGTAGAGGCATCGATTGTGGCCAAGTCTAAAAAACCAATAAAGACCTGGTCTAGACGTTCAACAATCATTCCTGACATGATTGGCTTAACCATAGCTGTTCATAACGGAAAAGACCATGTTCCTGTCTACATAACGGATAACATGGTTGGACACAAATTGGGTGAGTTTGCCATGACTCGTACATTCAAAGGTCACTCTGGCGACAGAAAAGCCAAGGGCAAGTAAGAGGCGATGATGGAAGTTACAGCAAGTTTGAAAAATGCACCTTTATCTGCACAAAAGGGCAGGTTGGTAGCCGATATGATCCGCACCATGAATGTATCAGGTGCGCTTGATATTCTTCGATTCACATCTAAAAAAGGTGCGCAATTGATGCTGAAGGTCTTAGAGTCAGCTATTGCAAATGCGGAGAATAATAATGGTGTTGATATTGACGACCTAAAAGTGAGCACCGTCTTAGTTGATGAAGCAACAACTCTTAAGCGCGTTAGTCCACGAGCGAAAGGTCGTGCAAATCGTATCTCTAAGCGTAATTGCCATATCACCATTAAAGTGTCTGACGAGGAATAGTTATGGGACAGAAAGTAAATCCAATTGGTATACGATTGGGAATTAACAAAGAATGTAATTCGAATTGGTTTGCAAGTCATAATTATGCTGAGTTGTTGAATCAGGACATTAATTTGCGTAAAGACCTAAAGAAGAAACTAATGTCTGCAGCTGTGAGTAAGATTCATATTGCACGGCCTGCTAATAATGCGGTTGTGACCATATATTCTGCACGACCTGGTGTGCTAATTGGCAAAAAAGGCGGCGGCATAGAAGGCTTGCGCGCTGAGATAGCAGCCAAACTTGGTGTACCCGTACATCTGAATGTCGAAGAAGTTCGCAAACCTGATTTAGATGCTGTTCTAGTAGCAGAAAGTATTGCTCAGCAGTTAGAGCAACGTGTTATGTTCCGTCGTGCTATGAAGCGTGCTGTAACATCAGCGCTTAAGGGCGGCGCAAAAGGCATTAAAATATGTGTAAGTGGACGATTAGGCGGGGCTGAAATCGCAAGAAGTGAATGGTATCGTGAAGGTCGCGTACCATTGCATACATTTCGTGCAGACATTGATTATGGAACTGCTGAATCCAAAACAACCTATGGAATTATTGGGGTAAAGGTTTGGATTTTCAAAGGCGAAACAGTGCCTCAAAAAAATCGTAACACTGATACCAGCAAGTAAGTGAGGAATATCGATTATGTTGCAGCCAAAACGAACAAAATTTCGAAAACAAATGAAAGGCCGAAATCGCGGTCTTGCTTTACGAGGCAGTAAGGTAAGCTTTGGTGAGTTTGGTTTGAAAGCTTTAGAGCGCGGTCGTCTTACAGCAAGACAAATTGAGGCGGCTCGACGAGCAATGACTCGTCATATTAAACGTGGTGGCAAGATCTGGATCCGAGTTTTTCCAGACAAGCCAATTACACAAAAGCCACTTGAAGTTAGGCAAGGTAAAGGTAAGGGTAACGTCGAATATTGGGTTGCACAGATCCAGCCTGGAAAAGTGCTTTTTGAAATGGAAGGCGTTTCACGCGAGTTAGCTATTGAAGCATTTGATCTAGCTAAAGCTAAGCTTCCATTCAAAGTCATGTTTGAAGAGCGCAAGGTGATGTGATGAAAAATACGATCGATTTAAGAAAGATGACAAGCGAAGAATTGCAGTCAGAAATTATGTCTCTACGTAAAGAACAATTTAATATACGTATGAGAAAAGCAAATGGCGCATTGGATAAAACTCATGTTGTTAG
Source organism: Legionellaceae bacterium (assembly GCA_030695645.1). Classification (GTDB taxonomy): domain Bacteria; phylum Pseudomonadota; class Gammaproteobacteria; order Legionellales; family Legionellaceae; genus JAUYQG01. Next base: position 16,059 of record JAUYQG010000099.1, on the reverse strand, counting down.
TTTGGCACGAAAAGCAATCGCACGTGTTAAAACAATAATGACCGAAAAAAAGGTAGGTCGTCATGACTAATGAATTAAATGGTAGAACGATGATTGGTAAAGTCGTTAGCGACAAGATGCAGAAAACCATCGTGGTTGTTGTTGAGCGAACGGTTAAGCATCCTAAGTACGGAAAGATTATGCGTCGCAGAACAAAATTGCATGCACATGATGAAAATCAGGTTTGCAAAATTGGCAATATGGTCAAAATCCAAGAGTCAAAACCCATTTCCAAAATGAAGAGTTGGGTTTTAATTGAGGTGATTTCTTAAAAGTGGCTTAATTTACTTTTAAATGTTAGAGAGGCCTGATATAATCAGCAGCCTTTTTCTGGTCGAATTAGGAGCTGGAGAATAAAATGATACAAATGCAGACTGTGCTCGAAGTCGCAGATAATAGCGGTGCACGTAAAGTGATGTGTATCAAGGTGCTAGGTGGCTCACACAGACGCTACGCGCGTGTTGGCGACGTAATTAAAGTCAGCATCAAAGATGCACTACCACGAAGTAAAGTGAAAAAAGGCGCGGTTATGAATGCCGTAGTTGTACGCACAGCACAAGGTGTACGACGAGACGATGGGTCGTTGATACGTTTTGATGGCAATGCCGCTGTCTTATTGAATAATCAATACGAACCAATTGGTACTCGAATATTTGGACCTGTGACACGCGAGCTTAGAGAGCGATTTATGAAAATCATTTCTCTTGCTGCTGAAGTACTGTAGAAAGGATAAAACATGAAACGTATTAAGCAAAATGACACGGTCATCGTTACTGCCGGAAAAAGCAAGCATCATACCGGTAAGGTGATGCGAGTTCTAGATAACAAAGTGTGGGTAGAAGGTGCTAATCTTGTTAAGAAGCATGTGAAGCCGAACCCACAGTTGGAAGAAAAGGGTGGTATTATCGCCAAAGAAGGTGCAATTCATATATCTAATGTTGCTTTATATAACTCAGTAAGTGGAAAAGCGGACAGAGTTGGCTTCAGAATGATTGAGAAAGACGGTAAAACTTACAAGGTAAGATACTTTAAGTCCAATAATGAACTGGTTGACCTTGTCTAATTAGGTGATGGAAATGGCTAGACTGAAAGAGTTATATAAGAGCACTGTCGTCGATATGATGATGGAGAAATTTGGTTACAAAAGTGTTATGCAAGTACCAAGACTGCAAAAGATCACCCTTAACATGGGTGTCGGTGAAGCAGTTGGTGACAAGAAAGTTATGAACTTCGCTGTTGAAGATATGACACGTATTGCTGGACAAAAGCCAGTAGTAACGTTGGCTAAAAAATCCTTGGCGGGATTCAAAATTCGTGATGGTTGGCCAATTGGATGTAAAGTGACTTTGCGCAGCAATCGTATGTATGAATTTTTAGATAGATTAATTACGATTACCTTGCCACGCGTTCGTGACTTTCGTGGTCTAAATCCAAAATCATTTGATGGTACAGGTAACTATAGCCTTGGTATTCAAGAGCAAATCGTATTTCCCGAAATCGATTTTGACAAAATCGACGTTATTAGAGGGCTTGATATTTGCATCACTACAAGTGCTAAAACGAACGAGGAAGCAAAGGCTTTGTTAGAAGCGTTTAACCTTCCGTTAAAAGATAGAAACTAAAAAGGGTATCATTGTGGCTAAAAAATCGATTCTTGAACGAGAGCAGAAGAAGGCGCTACTTGTTGAAAAATATAAGACTAGACGAGTTGAATTGAAGAAAATAATCAAGTCATCTACTGATTTCGATACAATAATGGAAGCTCAGGCTAAATTAGCCCGATTACCTATTAATTCGAGCGCTGTGCGTCATAGTACACGTTGCCAGCAGTGTGGACGTGCACATGCGGTGTATCGCAAGTTCGGATTGTGCAGAATATGTTTGCGACAGCAACTTATGTTTGGAAATGTGACCGGCGGCAGAAAGTCCAGCTGGTAGTTTGAATTTATTGGAGAACGACTGTGAGTATGCAAGATCCAGTTGCTGATATGCTGACTAGAATTCGTAATGGCCAGCAAGCCAAGCATCAGCATGTGACGCTAGTGTCATCGATTTTAAAAGAAGAAATAGCAAAGGTTCTTAAGGACGAAGGTTTCATCGCTGATTATTCAGTTGAGCCCCTTGAGAATAACCTAAAAAACATGACGATATACCTCAAATATTTTCAAGATCGTCCTGTTATTGTTAAGATTAAGCGCATCAGCAGACCAGGTTTGCGTGTGTATAAATCAGTTAAGGACTTAGCATCTGTGCCTGGTTTTGGGATTTCCATTCTCTCGACATCCAAAGGCGTGATGACACACAATGCTGCAAAGAATAGCAATGTTGGTGGTGAAGTCATTTGTGAAGTGGCCTAATTAGGAACGAGGAAAGATATGTCTAGAGTAGCGAAAGCCCATATAATTCTACCTAAGGATGTTGAGTTGACAGTGAATACAGACAGTATCACTGTGAAGGGACCTAAAGGTTCTTTAACGCAACACTGTAATAAATTGGTGAGTGTAACAAAGTCTGAAGCCGATGCGAATGAAATACATTTTAAACCAGCTGCAAATGATCCTAACGCGTGGGCACAAGCAGGAACTGTTCGTGCACTAGTAAACAATATGATTCGTGGCGTAACAACCGGCTTTGAAGTAACGCTTGAGTTGGTGGGTGTTGGTTATAGGGCACAAGCGAAATCAGATTCTGTTGGATTATCTCTTGGCTTCTCGCATCCGATTGAATACAGCCTTCCATCTGGCGTGATTGCTGAAACTCCCAATAATACAACAATAATACTAAAGGGTATTGATAAGCAACGTCTTGGACAGGTTGCTTCAGAAATTCGAGCGTTTCGACCACCTGAGCCGTATAAAGGCAAAGGCGTTCGCTATGCAGGGGAGCAAATTGTTCTTAAAGAAGCCAAAAAGAAATAGGGTGTAAAAGATGAATAAAGAGATAGCTCGTCAGCGAAGAGCCAAAAAGACAAAGGCCGTTATACGGAACACTAAGTCTAAACGACCGCGTTTGGTTGTGCATCGTAGTGGTTCGCACATTTATTCGCAGATTATTGTCTGTGGGGAATTAGGTGATATCGTTTTAGCAACTGCGTCTACACTAGATAAAGAGTTAAAAACAACCTTAACGGGTAAGAAATCCGAACAAGCGGCACAAGTAGGTAAATTACTTGCAATGCGAGCTAAAGAAAAAAACATAATAGATGTTGCCTTTGATCGTGCTGGATATAGGTACCACGGTCGAGTTAAAGCGCTTGCTGAAGGTGCTCGTGAAGGTGGCTTGAATTTTTAAGGAACGGTTATGGCATTTGATGACAATAAAACAGATGGTTACCAAGAGAAACTAGTATCCGTCACACGAACTGCGAAAGTGGTGAAAGGTGGACGTGTATTTGGATTCGCAGTACTTGTAGTCATTGGTGATGGTAGGGGTAAAGTAGGTTATGGTCGAGGAAAAGCGCGTGAAGTTCCAATAGCCATCCAAAAGGCAATGGAACAAGCTCGCAAGAACATGGTTTATATACCTTTAGCGGGCACTACGATACATCATGAAATTACTTGGAATTATGGAGCCTCTAAGGTCTTTATGAAGCCAGCGAGTGAAGGTACAGGTATTATTGCCGGTGGTGCAATGCGAGCCGTACTCGAGGTTTTAGGTGTTCACAATATTTTAGCTAAAAGCATTGGATCTACCAATCCAAGCAATATTGTTCGTGCAACTATTGGTGCATTAACAAATATTGGTACGCCTGATTATGTCGCTGCTAAACGTGGCAAAACAGTTGAGCAACTAATGGCGGAACAATAATGACTAAAACAGTTCAAATTAAATTGGTTAAAAGCCTGATCGGTCGTTTACCAAAACATATCGGAATTGCAAAGCAATTAGGACTACGGAAAATCAATAGTACTGTTGTACATCAAGATATACCAGCAATTCGTGGATTAATAAATGCCATTTACTATTTAGTGGAAGTTGAGGAGTCTGTATAATGAATTTGAATACGCTTTCTCCTGATGCAGGCTCAAGACCAAACCGTAGACGTTTGGGTCGTGGTATTGGATCTGGCCTTGGAAAAACAAGTGGTAAAGGACATAAGGGTCAAAAGGCTCGTGCTGGTGGCTTTCATAAGATTAATTTTGAAGGCGGTCAAATGCCGATTCAACGTCGATTGCCCAAGATGGGTTTTAAGTCTCGAGTAAGTCGAACTGTTGATGAAGTCACTTTGTCTGAGATAGCGAAACTGGATGCACAGATTATTGATTTAGATGTACTGAAAGCCGCTGGTCTTGTAAATAAAGCAATTTTGGATGTTAAGGTCATTTTATCTGGTGAATTGACAACCATCGTTAAATTAAAGGGATTACGTGTCACGAAAGGTGCTCGTCAAGTGATTGAAGGTCTTGGTGGAAGCATAGAAGCGTGAATATGAAAAATCAAAAACAACAATCAGGACAGTCCCAAGGTGGACTGGCTGAATTAAAGTCTAGACTATTGTTTGTCGTTTTTGGTATTCTGATTTATCGACTCGGTGCACACATACCTGTGCCAGGTCTCGACCCTGTGAAACTGGCCAACTTTTTTAGTCAGCAGCAGAACACGATATTTGGCTTATTCAACATGTTCTCCGGTGGTGCATTATCTCGGGTAACTGTGTTTGCAATTGGTATTATGCCTTATATATCCGCGTCGATTATCATCCAGCTATTTTCTGTGGTTATACCTTCTTTAGAGCAATTGAAAAAAGAGGGTGAGTCAGGTCGACGAAAGATAAATCAATATACGCGATACTTAACGTTGCTATTTTCTTTATTTCAATCATTAGGAATGGCGCGATGGCTTGCTGGCCAGCAAATTGCATTGAATCCAGACATCACGTTTTACTTGACTGCCGTAGTAACACTTGTTACAGGCACGATGTTTTTGATGTGGTTGGGAGAGCAGATGACTGAAAAAGGTGTTGGGAATGGTATTTCTCTCATTATATTTTCTGGAATCGTATCGAGTATGCCGAATGCCATTGCATCGTTGTTTCAGCAGGTTAAAGAAGGGCAAATGCAGCTGCTGACTGTTTTGTTAATAGCTGTTGTTGTTATGTTGGTTACTGGATTTGTGGTTTTTATGGAGCGAGGTCAGCGGCGCATTAGGGTGAATTATGCGCAACGAACCCAGGGTCGCAAGGTGTATGCCGCTCAGACTAGCCATCTGCCTTTGAAAATCAATATGGCTGGTGTGATACCACCTATTTTTGCCTCAAGCATCATTCTATTGCCGGCGACTTTGGCGCAGTTTTTTGCTCATGGCAAGGGTATGGATTGGCTAGCAGATATAGGAATGGCTTTATCACCTGGTCAACCACTTTATCTAATCGTCTATGCAATCGCCATTTTGTGTTTTGCATTTTTCTACACAGCATTAGTCTTCAATCCTAAAGACACTGCTGACAACTTGAAGAAATCTGGTGCATATATCCCTGGGATTCGTCCTGGTGACCAAACAATGCGTTACATTGATCTGGTCATGACTAGATTAACCTTAGTGGGAGCGTTGTATCTGGTTTTAGTATGCTTATTGCCACAGATTTTAATGTATACATGGCATGTACCGTTTTATTTTGGTGGAACATCGTTGTTGATTATCGTAGTTGTTATTATGGATTTTGTTGCGCAAGTACAAGCCCATTTGATGACCCAACAATATGATTCGTTGATGAAAAAAGCCAATTTCAAGGGTAATAAATTACCTGGGTTGTTGTGATTATTATTTGGAGTTAGTAATGAAAGTTAGAGCATCAGTTAAGCGCATATGCAGAAACTGCAAGGTGATCAAGCGCAACGGAACAATTCGCGTTATTTGTAAAGATGCGCGACACAAACAGAGGCAAGGTTAGACTTGCTTGATTTATTAGTAAAAAACAAGTATTATTCTGTCCCTTTCTGGCAGAGCAAAATAACGATCGGAGAAATGAATGGCTCGTATTGCAGGTGTTAACATAGCGGATAACAAGCATGTTGTTATTGCGCTGACCTCTATCTACGGAATTGGAAGGTCTACGTCAAAGAAATTGTGTGAACAACTTGGCTTAGATCCAGCTTCTAAGGTATCTCAACTTTCTGACGCTCAATTAGAGCTGTTAAGAAATGAAATAACAAAAATGACGGTTGAGGGTGATTTACGCCGCGTCGTTACCATGAATATTAAACGACTCATGGACTTAGGTTGTTACCGTGGTTTGAGGCATCGACGTGGTTTGCCTGTTCGTGGACAGCGCACGAAAACAAATGCAAGAACCAGAAAAGGTCGTCGAAAAGGCACCAATAATTGATTTTTTACTTAGGAAATTAAGATGGCAACAAGTAAAGCAAAACAACAGAAGGTGCGCAAAAAAATAAAGCGTGTTGTGTCTGATGGCATTGTTCATGTACATGCCTCGTTTAATAACACAATTGTCACTTTCACAGATCGACAAGGTAATGCACTTTGTTGGGCAACGTCAGGTGGATCGGGCTTTAGAGGTTCGCGCAAAAGTACACCGTATGCTGCTCAAATCGCAACTGAAAAAGCATCGGCAGTTGCCAAAGAATACGGGATGAAATCTGTAGCAGTATTTATTCATGGACCTGGCCCTGGCCGAGAATCAACTATTCGTGAATTAATATCTCAAGAATTTAAAATTGTAGAAATAACCGATGTAACTGGCATTCCGCACAATGGTTGCAAAGCGCCTAAAAAACGTCGTGTATAAGATTCAGGAGTAATAATGGCTAGATATCTTGGTCCAAAATGTAAGTTGTCACGAAGAGAAGGCACTGATTTGTTGTTGAAAAGTGGCGTTCGTGATTTCAAATCGAAATGTAAATCTGAAAAGCAACCCGGCCAGCATGGTGATAAAAAAGCACGCTTGAGCGGTTATGGTGTTCAGTTACGAGAAAAGCAAAAAATCAAACGTTATTATGGCGTGTTAGAAAAGCAATTTAGTCTTTACTATAAGCATGCTGCTAAGCAAAAGGGTGCTACAGGTGATAACTTGATGGCTCTTCTTGAACAGCGATTAGATAACGTGGTATATCGTTTGGGTTTTGCCAGTACACGAGCAGAAGCCAGACAGTTAGTTGTCCATAAAGCCATTTTAGTCAATGACAAACTGGTAAATATTCCATCATTCTTAGTTGGTGTTGGTGATGTTATTACAGTTAGGCAAAAGGCGAAATCACAAGGACGAATTCAAGCTGCTATTGCGTTGTCAGAACAACGACCGGCTTGTGATTGGATAACTGTGGATGCAGGTAATTTGAAGGGAACTTTTACGAGATTGCCAAATTTAGGTGATCTATCTGCTGAATTTAACGTCAACTTGGTGGTAGAACTTTACTCTAAGTAAGTTTGGAGACATAGCCGAATGTATACAGATATTAATGAAATGCTTACGCCTAAAGTTCTAAAAGTTCAGTCCGATACGCTTTTCCATTCACGTATAGTATTGGAGCCTTTAGAGCCTGGTTATGGCTACACGCTAGGAACTGCTCTAAGACGCATTTTGATGTCGTCTATGCCTGGTTGTGCGATAACTGAGGTTGCAATCGATGGCGTGCTTCATGAGTACAGTACGATTGAAGGTGTTGAAGAAGATGTGATCAACATTCTTTTGAATCTAAAAGATGTAGCAATTCGCATGGACGTTGGTACCCAGGCTACTTTGATAATTGATAAATCTGGACCGTGTCAAGTTACCGCGGGCGACATTCAACTGACACACGGTGTTGAAGTTCTTAATCCTGAATTAGTTATTGCTCATTTAAACGAGTATGGCAAATTGAAGATGACATTAAACGTTGAAAAAGGCATAGGTTATCATTCTGCAGAATCTCTTCCTATGATGTTCGACGATGAAGTTCAAAAGAAGTCGGTCGGCAAGTTAAAAATTGACAGTGCGTTTTCTCCTGTTAAGAAAGTAGCTTACTTTGTTGACAAAACTCGTGTTGAAAATCGTACTGACTTAGATAAGTTAACTATTGAGCTGCAAACAAATGGAACGATTGATCCTGAAGATGCTATCCGAATTTCAGCTAGCATATTACAACGTCAATTGTTTGCTTTTGTGGATATGAAATTTGAAGAAGCTAATGCTGATAATAAAATTCGTAATGACTTTGATCCATTACTGCTAAGACCAGTTGATGATCTTGAGTTGACCGTACGTTCGGCGAATTGTTTAAAAGCTGAGAATATTAATTTCATAGGCGATTTGGTTCAAAAATCTGAGAATGAATTGTTGAAAACTCCTAACCTGGGCAAAAAATCTTTGACTGAAATCAAAGACGTTTTAGCGGCACGTTCGTTATCGTTAGGAATGAAACTTGAAAATTGGCCGCCAGTACACTTAGGCGAGTAATATTAGGAGTTCGAGTCATGCGTCATCGTAATTCAGGCCGTAAATTCGGTCGTACAAGCAGTCATCGAAAAGCTATGTTTTCAAACATGTGCTGTTCTTTGATAGAACATGAAATAATTCGCACAACATTGGCAAAAGCAAAGGAGCTACGCCGTTATGTTGAGCCATTGATTACTGTTGGAAAAGCTGATTCAGTTGCTTCACGTCGTCGTGTTTTTGATACACTTCGATCGAAGGGGGCTGTAGGCAAGTTATTCACGACACTAGGACCACGTTATGTTGAAAGACCAGGTGGTTATGTCCGTGTATTAAAGTGCGGCTTTAGAGCCGGTGACAACGCACCAATGGCAATTGTAGAATTAGTTGATAGACCGGCCGATATAGAAGCTGTAGAAGACTAGATTAGGACCTGCTGTCTGGGTCTTGGTGCTGATGCATCGATGCGGCTTTATTCGAGCCACGAGCGTTAGGGAGAGGAGCATTTAATCGTTCCGATTCCAAACGCTCGCGGCTCGAATTCAATACCACAACGGAAATATAATGAAATTTCTATTCCGAGAAAATTCGCTCGTTAATATATTCATCCAGCTCATACTGTTTATGTTTTTTTCATGTAAAGTATATGCTGTACCATCAGTCATCGATTTACTAACTAACAAACTAGCTACAGATAACGTCATAGTCACCGTTGAACCTATCTCAGGAATGACAAACGAAGTCACCAGCATTCACTTACACTTTCTAACAGGAACCGATTGCTACTCGGGTTATATCAGTGGATTTAGGACTGACAAGACATCACCATCATTTACTGCTTACGAGAAGGTTCCCTTTGGTCTAAGAGCGGATGCTGTGTATGATGCGGCGGTAGCAAGTGTACGCACCACAAGCATTACTAACATCCATTCTATTTTAGTCCGTCTTGTCAGTTATGAACGTGGCAATCCTTATGACCGTTTTGCACGTTTCACTGGATCGTGCCAAGATCAGGATGTTAATTGTTGTGTTCCGGTAGATTGTTCTGAAGCAACGAGAACTTGTTTACCAAAACATGAGTTGCCGATACAACCTATTTATTGGCGGTGAAACATCATCTCGTTTTGTTCAAAGTCCAGTATCATGTTACGATAAATAAATTAGCCATAAACTGATTTTAAACATGTTTATCCAGCCCATTCCCATTTTTCAAGACAACTACATTTGGCTTATTATCAATCCTAAAAATAAGTCAGTAATAGCTGTTGATCCTGGTGATGCAAAACCATTGCTGCATTTTCTGAAAGAAAATCAGTTGCTGCTTGACGCGATTTTTATAACGCATCATCATGCTGATCACACTGGAGGCATCAGCGAGTTACTGAATCATTTTTCCGTTAATGTGTATGGTCCAAAAAGTGAAAATATAGCGGGTGTTTCTCATCCTGTTTCTGAACCCGACTTGTTTGCTTTATCGTCAGTTAATAAGTCGAATCATAGTGAGACAGCTATAATGGATAGTGTAAGCGTAGTTGAAGTGCTTGATCTTCCAGGACACACTTTGGGTCATATAGCGTACTACATCCCTGGGCATTTATTTTGTGGCGATACATTATTTTCCGCAGGTTGTGGGCGGATATTTGAAGGCACTCCCGAGCAAATGTTTCGCTCGTTACAAAAAATACGTGCATTACCTAATGACACTAATATTTACTGTACTCATGAATACACACTACAAAATCTTAAATTTGCTCAAACGGTAGAGCCATCTAATCAAAAAATACGGAATAAACTACAGGGAGTATTGGAATTAGGTCGTTCCAATATCCCTACATTACCAACGTTGTTGAGAATAGAGAAACAAGTAAATCCTTTTTTACGCTGTCATGTTAAAGAGGTTGTGTTTCATGTGGAGCAACATTTCGGGTTGAAGTTTTCCGATTCAGTACACGTTTTTCAGTATTTGCGTGAATGGAAAAATCATTTTACAGGATAATTACGATGACTGATAACAGCAAACAATGGTTAAAATGGATTTCTGAAATTCAAGCGATTGCTCAGTCCGGGCTAGCGTACACCGAAGGACCGTTTGACAAAGAAAGATATCATCGATTAATGAAACTTAGTGCAGAGTTTGCTGCTGATTGTACCGATCATTCATATGAGGAGATTCATTCTATTTTCTCCTTAGAAAAGGGCTACGCCACCCCTAAAATAGACGTACGATCCTTCGTTCTCAAGAACGATAGGGTCTTGTTAGTCAAAGAGCGCGTCGACGGATTATGGAGCCTACCAGGGGGGTTTGCTGATGTGAATGAATCACCCTCAGAAGGGGTGATACGAGAAACCCAAGAAGAATCAGGTTATGCTGTGTCAGCTATTAAATTGCTTGCTTTTTGGGATAAATTAAAGCATGACCATCCGTTGCATTGGCCTCACATTTATTCATGTTTTTTTCATTGTGAGATCATATCAGGAGAAGCAACAGATAACGTGGAAATTTCTGAGATCGATTTTTTCGACATGGATAAATTACCGCCTTTATCCACACCACGAGTAACCGCGAGACAATTATCCCAACTGTATGAGCTAGTTAAACATCCCGGCCCGACACTCTTTGATTAGGCGCAATGCCTGTTTTTATAGACCTGGTAAAAGGCACTAGTGCGAAATCATATCAAATATGATATGATAAAAGATATGCTTTTTAATGGTGAAATTTATATGACAGCACTTTCTATTGTGGTACCTGATGAGCTGGCACAGGATAGTTTATTGATTGCAAAAAAGATGCATATTTCACGCTCACAATTTATTCGCTTGGCGATTGCAAATGAAATTAAGGCTTATCGATTGATGAGAGAGCAGCAAGACATGGTTGTTGGGTTTAGGGCATTAAAGCAACAAGCTAGTTACTTGGATGAAATAACTGATCTTGAGCAATTAGACGTAAAGCTGAAAGATGATGGGGAGTTTTGGTGGAAAGAGTAACCTTATTGACACAAGGTGGCATCTATTTGGCACGGTTGGATCCCTCGAAACATGCTGAGGTTGGAAAAATAAGACCGGTGGTGGTTTTAATGGGGCAGTTTGTTTTAGATGTGCAGCCAGCCAGTGCTTTAGTATGCCCATTAAGTAGCCAATCTTATCCTGAGTGCTCTCAATTACATGTTGCATTACCGCCAAGAGATGCTCTGCAAAAGGATAGTTATGCTTTAGTAGAGCATTGTCGTTCTATTTCCGTAAAGCGTCTTATTGAACCTCGTCTTGCGCAACTTACAATGCAAGAACTTGGATTGATTTTTATTCGTTTACGACATATGTGTAATATGGATCACACGAGTTTTGTAATACAAACGTAATGATTCATCACTGACTGTGCTCCCAACTTTATTTGATTAATCTACTTGCCAACTCGATATGAAAATATTTATAGTTAACCCCAGTTCGGAGTTTTTTTTGCAACTTACTACTGAACGGATCCCCTCTCCTCTTGAGGGGAGAGGGGGATCAGTAGTAACCAGTAAAAAAACTCCGAACGGGGGTATAGTTAAACTGAAATCAACAAGCGGAGAATTAACATGAGTAAAGGCATAGAGCAAAAAAAAGATACTAAAAAGAAGCCGCTAAAAACTGCGGCTGAGAAACGGACTGAGAAACGGCTGAAAAAGAAGGGTGGCTTGTAACTTCTTGGAACTTCTCGGTACGTAAGTTATTTTTGCGTAAAAACAGAATAAACGTTGTTCACAACCAGGGGAGTTATTTGTGATTTTTGTCGTGCTCCAATTCAAATCTAGTTATTAAAATAGCAAGTGTTCTTGGATCGAAGCGCGCGTAATCGATATGGTTATGATTCCAATCGGAATACGTGATGGCTAAAGTATTTACGCCGGTTTTTAGTTTAATGGGTAAATTTATGGATGTTTGCTCCGGCGTATTTGCTTTATCGCTTTTGATGCAATCAATTATTTTTCCATTTAAATACAGAGTTAATGATTGGTTGGGAATGGATAAATGGTTTCTAAAATTAATATGAAGTAAGAAATTGGGTGTCATGTCTTGATTATTTAAAGTAAGCTCTGAACGGGGCCCCATTGCCCAACGCCATCGCTCTTTATCGCTACGCTCAAGCTCGCCAAGACCATTAACAATAATATCATCGGCTAGTTTGTTATCTAATATATTAATTGGAAAATGCGTGGATTCTAATGCGTGATCAGCACGATATAATGTCATCGTTTGTTTCGCACGTTGTACATCTAAGCGTTGTTGTTTTGTACCCTTAGAATTGAGAAGAATGTTTGAATACTTGACCTTATAATTGGATTGAAAAAAACGTTGAGATTTCGGGTCATCCACAGTGATGCGGAAAGCTCTGACCTGGTTCCAAGGTACTTGCTTTTCATGATAGGAAAACATTAATTGTCTTTTATGCTGAATAATTGGATTAAGTAACAAGCCACTTTGTAATTGGGATAAGGATATAACATAGCGCTCAATAATATCGCCATTTAATTTTAATTCAATAATTACAGAATTAGATTTATATAAAAAGTTTTTTAAGTAGCCGAGTAAAGTCGGTTTTAGTTCAATCTGTGCCCAGAGAAAGTTATCCTGAAGTGACTCCAAAGAAATCCATTCTTTCATATGAGCTTGTTTTTTAGCGCCCATTTGAAATCCTATCGTGTACCAAGTCTTCTTTTTTTTCAAAACCAACCAATCTTCAACTGGTTGTATGATTTGATAATTCAAAAGAAGGCTAAGGTATGCTTGTGTGTCGGTTAACTGAAATCCAAAATCAGGTAAAAAAACATAATCAGGCGCAGTTAATTCTGTTTGATAGAACTGTCCATTTTTCTTATTCAATGCGTCTGTGCCCACTATAAAATGAATGGGAGTAGGACGCGGATGGTATTGAAGATTATTTAATAATAAAATCTCTGGAGAATTTCCAAATTCATCCACGCGGCTGTTTTGCAATCTATTTTTTAACTCGATAGGTAGTGCATGAGCGTTCTGTAATGTTTGATATTCTTGATTTAAAACACGATGAGTCGTATTGGGTTGATAGTTAATTAATGATTTGAATCGATCGATAAATTCATATGAAATTCTTTTTGCATAGTGAGTTTCTTGCTCACTAGCAAAGGCATTAATAAAAATCAGCGATAATAGTAATAAAAAAAGTAAACAACGAATGATATGAGCTTGAGGATATACCAAATATTTTAGAACATCATTTTTGGAGGAAATGTATGCTAAACCATAAATAGGATAGAAATATAAATAGGCGAATATACAGGGCATAATATACAAAAACGATCCGTATGAGAGTGCACCACGCATTATTCCATGTTTCCATACTAAAAAAATTAAAGCTGAGATTAGAATGGAGCGAAAAAATTCCACTAATGTTTGAGTAAGATAAAAAGATACCAACGTTCGAAAAAGCAAAATAAAGCCACTGATTATAAGATAAATCAGAGCATAGACCAGCATGCTAGACTCTGTTTTGAGAGGTAAAATGGCTTGATAGGCTTCAATAAACATAGGCATCGATTGAAAGTATATTAAAAATCCATGCAAGGATTGATTAGCCGCTAACCAAAATAAAATCACACTAAAACCAAATGCTAGACACAACCATAAAATATTTTGCCATTGGCGTTTAATAATCCAATATGAAGAAAGAACGGAAATGACCAAACATAAATAGTAAACATTAGCTGCTTTTTCTAGAATTAAAAAAGCGTAAAAAAGACCGTTAAACAGGATATGTACGATGACTGTTAGCGAGGTTTTTTTATCGGATTCTGATAATAAATATAAAGCGGAAAAAAGAACAGCTAACCTGGGTATCACTTCATAGGAATACCAAGGCGAGCTAAGATGCAACGGGAAAAAAACAATAGTAAATAGAAAAAGCAATTTTTCGGGACATGTTTGAATTTTTTCCGAAATTCGGGTGGCATAATAGGCATAAATAACACAAATTATTCCAAAGTAAATTATTTTCCCCCAAAATACTCCCCCTGAAAAGGTATAAGGATAATGGAGATAGCCGTAAGGTCCAACATTATCAATGATATCGGTTCCAAATTGAAAGCTATGTTGTGACGCATATTCAAACATATGCAGAGACGCAAAAAAATGGTCCATATTGACAAGGGCGCGAATAAATCCGCCAGGTAATAGATTTAAAACGATAAAAAGGATTAAAAATAACCTTATTGGCCAAGTGTGGTTAGTGATTGCTTTTATATTCATTATTCGATCAAGGGTCTTAATAGTTTGATTTGAGCCTGTACCATTTTTTGGATCATATCATCAAAGCTAACGGACGGTTTCCAGTTTAATATCCGGGCTGCCTTGGATGGGTCGGCGACAGTTAAATTGGCATCAAGAGGACGAATAAGTGCCGGATCACTCATGACATGATCTAGCCAATTCTTACCTACATGTTGATATGCTATTTCACACAACTCTCTAAGTGTATGGAGACGTCCAGTACCAATAACAAAATCATCCGGATTGTCTTGTTGCAAAATTGACCACATGGCTTGAACGAAATCTTGGGCATAACCCCAATCGCGTGATATGTCTAAATTGCCCAATGCCAGTTTACCCTGCTCGACTATCGGCTGACCTCGCTCATTGATAGCGGGTGAATTGAGTATACCCAGTGCGGCACACGCGGCACCGTAAGCAATTTTTTGAGTTACAAAATGCAATGGGCGGCGTTCGCTTTCATGATTAAATAAAATCCCGCATGCAATGAACAGGCCATAACTTTCACGATAAATTTTAGCCATTTGATGGGCATAGACCTTTGAGGCAGCATAAGGGCTAGCCGGATCAAATGCGGTGTTTTCGTTTTGAGGCGCTGCTTTTGTGCGACCAAACATTTCAGATGATGAGGCATGGTATACTTTGGCCTTAGGGCATATAACTCTTACGGCTTCAAATAGTTGAATAGCTCCCATACCATTTATAGTCAGAGTTTCGGATGCTCGCGTCCATGATTCACCAGGGCGCGATTGCGACGCCAGGTTATATATTTCATTTGGCATGGTATTGGATATCGCTGTGGCAATATCGACACCATTGGACATGTCACCATGTAATATTTGTATGCGTTTTTTTATTTGAAGGTCAAGTGTGGATTTGAGCCAACTATCATGTCGAGCAAATCCATACACCTGGTAGTTCCTGTTCAATAAATACTCAGCCATAAATGAGCCATCTTGACCTGTAATGCCTGTAATCAACGCTCTTTTCATATGGATTCTTTCGAACAAGGATAAAACTGAAGAGGGTATTGTTTTTATTAGAGAATGTCAATTCACCCTAACCCTCCAGCAATTCTGGGTAAATAGATAAGGCCAATGCTGTAGCGTGTTTTAGCCTCTTTATAAACTATTCTTTCGCACAATTTTGCTATTCTTAAAATCAGATTAACGATAATATCGCTCGTGTGAGCATGCATACTGCGTTGATACCACCCGTTCTGTCGTAGGGTGGGCAAAGGAGCGCTAGCGACGTGCCGTGCGACCGGTATGGTCAATATCGAGTCGGTGAAAGTCCGACCAAAGCCCTGAAAGGAGGGAATTAGTAGGCAATAAAGCAAGGGTGCCTGAAGAAACCACACTAAA
>JAUYQG010000098.1 GCA_030695645.1 Legionellaceae bacterium | reverse complement strand
GGGCAATTTGTTTTAAAATTCCACGAACAATTTTGTTATGGGTTTTTGAATGTTTGTGCACAATGGTCTCGATGAACGATAAACCCTGATTATATCACCAAGTTGCCGACGATAGTCGGCCTTAGCGCAGCGCCTTGATTTTATTGGTGGGCCCACTAGGACTTGAACCTAGGACCAACGGATTATGAGTCCGCTGCTCTAACCAACTGAGCTATGGGCCCGCAGACGACAATTGTAATGATTAATGCGGGGTATTACCACATTTTTTCATTATTTTTCATCTCCTTCGAGGAAACTACGTAATTTTTCTGACCTTGAGGGGTGACGTAGTTTGCGTAGCGCTTTTGCTTCGATCTGACGGATACGTTCTCGAGTTACGTCGAATTGCTTGCCAACTTCCTCTAGCGTGTGATCCGTGTTCATTTCGATTCCGAAACGCATGCGTAACACTTTTGCCTCGCGTGGGGTGAGGGTTGCAAGAATTTCAAGTGTTGCTTCTCGCAATCCTTCCGCTGTCGCGCAATCAATGGGTGACTCAATGTTGTCATCTTGAATGAAATCGCCTAAGCGTGACTCGTCATCGTCACCCACTGGAGTGTCCATGGAAATCGGTTCTTTTGCAATTTTTAAAACTTTGCGAATTTTATCTTCGCTCAGTTCCATTTTTTCCGCTAATTCTTCGGGAGTGGCTTCGTGTCCTGTTTCTTGTAAAATTTGCCTAGAAATGCGATTTAATTTATTAATCGTTTCGATCATGTGCACCGGTATACGAATGGTGCGTGCCTGATCGGCAATCGAGCGAGTGATGGCTTGTCTAATCCACCAAGTGGCGTATGTGGAAAACTTGTATCCGCGGCGGTACTCAAATTTATCGACCGCTTTCATGAGTCCAATATTGCCCTCTTGAATTAAATCGAGAAATTGTAAACCACGATTTGTGTATTTTTTGGCGATTGAAATCACTAACCGTAAATTGGCTTCCACCATTTCCTTTTTAGCGCGTCGTGCTTTTGCTTCACCAATGGACATTTCACGATTAATGTCTTTAATTTCGCTGATGTTTAAACCATATTCGTTTTCAAAAGCCGCTAATTTTTTTTGTAATTGTTTGATCTCTTGCGCGAATTCATTAATGCGATCATGATCAAGTTTTTTGTTGTGCTGCAACAATGTTTCGAGCCATTGCAGATCCGTTTCTTTGCCAGGAAAAGATTCGATAAATAATTTACGTGGTATCTTGGCTCGCTCAATACAAATTCGCATGATATTGCGTTCAAATTCGCGGATATGATTGCGAAGTTGGCGAAAATGACGAGTTAACCGATCCACTTGTCTTGATGTTAATTTTAATTTTAAAAACGACTCGGACATGTTTTCGAGCAGTTCTTCCGTTTTTTTGGAGGTTCTTCCATGCTCGTTTAATGAGGTCATTGCTTTGTTGTAGTTTTCACGCAATTCATCAAAATAAATTCGGGCTTGTTCTGGGTTCGGGCCGTCATCTGCCTCAACAATACCGCCGTCACCATCACCGTCTCCATCGTCGGTATCATCAATGATATCAACGGCTGCGGCCTCGCCAGGAGTATCTTGTTGCGATTCGTCGAGCATAGAGCCAATACTTGAGGGCGGAGCGCTGCTGTCATCATCAGCAAAGCCACTGATAATTTCATTAAGACGCATTTCCTCAACGAGTACTAAGTCATAGTCGTCTAATACGAGTTTCACTGTTTCAGGGTAGTGTGCCAGTGATCTTAATACTTGGTAAATGCCTTCTTCAATACGTTTAGCAATTCGTATTTCGCCTTCGCGAGTCAATAATTCAACAGTACCCATTTCACGCATATAGGCACGAACAGGATCGGTAACTCGACCCGTTTCTTTGTCAACCGATGCAATAACAGTGGCCGCTTCGTCGATATCTTCGGGAGCTTCTTCCGTATTGCCTAGCAAGGCCACTAATTCATCATCACCAGGTGGTTGCTCGAACACTTTGATGTTCATGTTCTCTAGGATATTAATAATGACGTCAAAATTTTCTGTGTCTACTAAGTTGGGTAATAGATCGTTAATCTGTGCATGAGTCAGATAGTTTTGGTCTTTCCCTAATCGAATGACATTAGTAATCTGCGATTGTTGCTGATCTTGATCATTTGTGCTCATAGAGATACATATACCTGCGCTAATTAAAAGTTATCTTCAAGTTTGAAAAATAACTTGAAGCATATTGGAACGTTATATTGGCTCCGTTCCACGGGTAAAAAAATGGTAACTACTCACTCCGTAGAAAGAAACGGCCATATTGGGCGCATCTTGAACGAAAACGATTTCGAACAATGCTCATCCCGGCCTTCGCCGGGACAGGCCAAGCCTAGGTATGCTGCGCTTGTTCGAAACCGTTTTCGTTCAACCGGCACTCAAATCTGACCGTTCTCCGAGCGTCAACAGCACCCTCCGAGCAGTTACAAAAAATGTATGAATTATAAACTGGGTTCATGCAACATACCAGTGTAAAATAATATTTATTTTATGGGTAACGTGTGTCGTTGTTTAAGCATGGTTTGTAACTCCTGACGTTCTGTTTCAGTTAAGCTTAGGTTTCTTGCTTTTTCAATTAAAAATTGAATTTTATTTTCTTGGTTTTGTTTTTCAATAAATAAAACAATTTCCACAAATTCGTTGGACAAGGCATTATCAGGCACTTGGTGATTCCAAGATGCGAGTTTGTTCAGTGTATCAAATAATGGCGAACCTCGCCAGGATTCAACTAAAGTTGCGGTATTAATTGTTGGATTTTGTGCAATTTGTTGAATGAGTTGTTGTAGTACACGGTGTTTATTATGACTAAGAGTCATGGTTTTGAGTGCGTGAGCACATTCGGTGTATATTTCTGGATGTTGCAATAATAATGCGATAGCAATGCGCATGGGGGTGCGGGCTATCGTTTGGTTTGTGTGTTGTTGCTTGTCTAATGATTGTGTCGTCGTTTTTTCAGTAATTAATTGCAAAATGCGGTGATTTTCAATTCGTGTTATGCGTGCTAATTCATCGATAAGTAATTGACGATAGGGACCATCCACCATTTTTAGCAAATAAGGTTTAGCTGCAATCACGAGTTGACTTTTTCCGGTCAAATTCGTGTTGTCGATGCCCTGTAGGAGGGTGTCGAAGAAAAATCGATGAAATGGTATAGCCGTTTCTATGCGTTTCATAAAAGCTGATTTGCCTTCTTCACGAACTAAACTATCGGGATCATGGCCATCGGGTAAAAAAATAAATTGCGCATGTAAGCCCGAGTCTAAATGGGGCAGACTACTTTCTAATGCTCGCCAAGCTGCTTGCCTACCAGCGGCATCACCATCGAAACAAAAAATAAGATGGTGTGTGTGTTTGCTTAATAACTGAATATGATAGGTACTGGTTGCCGTACCCAATGTGGCAACGGCATTGGAAATGCCGTGTTGTGCTAATGCAATCACATCCAGATAGCCTTCGACAATCAGGATGTTGGGATTCGTAGTCTGTTGTTGAATAATTTGATGTAATCCATAGAGTTCTCGGCTTTTTTGAAATAAAACCGTCTCAGGCGAATTTAAGTATTTTGGTTTTTGAGCATTATCTAAGGTACGACCACCAAAACCAATGATGCGTCCCTGACGATCATGGATAGGAAACATGATGCGTTGTCGATATCGATCATATGTTTTACCGTCGTCCTTTTGGATGATCATGCCTGTAGTGAGTAAGTCCTCTTTATTTTGTTTGAATTCTGATTCCAATGTTCGCCATCCAGGAGGAGCAAAGCCAATTTGATATTGGCGTGCTATTTCACCGCTGACGCCGCGTTGCTTTAAATAAGTAATGGCATCTTGGCCTGATGCTTTCAGGTAATGTTGATAGAATTGCGCAACTTTTTGCAGTAATTGATAGAGCGTCATGCTCTTATTTATTTTATCTGAGGTCTGCTCACGTGGAACTTGCATGCCGGCTCGTGCGGCTAATGTTTCGATGGCATCCGGAAAAGCTTGATGCAGATAATTCATAGCGAAGCTAATCGCATTGCCACTAGCGCCACAACCAAAGCAATGGTAAAACTGCTTTTTAGGGATAACATTGAAGGATGGTGTTTTTTCATGATGGAATGGGCAGCAGGCCAGATGGCTGGTTCCCCGTTTTTTCAAGGGCACGAAACTATCAATGAATTCGACAATATCTGTGCGGCTAAGAAGTTCGTCAATAAATGGTCGTGGAATTAAACCTTGCATAGGTATAGGTCACAAAATTACAGAGGTTAGCTACTATTCTTGGCCCGTTCTTAACTTAATTTCGCTTTAATCATGGCGCTGACTTTGCTCATATCGGCACGTCCCTGCATCACTGATTTTAGCTGAGCCATGACCTTCCCCATGTCACTCATTGCTTGAGCGCTTACAGCAGCAATGGCTTGCTCGACTAACGAGGTGATTTCGACATCGGTTAATGGTTCGGGTAAATAGTGTTTAATTATCTCAAGTTCAAAGACTTCCTGGGCGACAAGGTCGTCGCGGTTTGCGGCTTTAAACTGAGTAATGGATTCATTACGTTGTTTTGCAAGCTTATCCAAAATGACGAGCATACGTGAGTCATCAATGTCAATGCGTTCATCGACTTCAATTTGCTTGACAGCAGCCATGATCAAACGTAATGCGTCCAGTTTTTTTTGGTCTCTGGCACGCATTGCGTCTTTCAAATCATTGCTGACTTGCGTTTTTATGGTCATGCTGTTCGGCGACGGCGTCTGTCCGCTCGACCAGAGGTTACATCACGTGATGTTTTTTTAAGGTGACGTTTCACAGCAGCAGCTTGCTTGCGTTTGCGTTCAGCAGTTGGTTTTTCATAGAATTCACGTCGACGCAGTTCAGTTAATAACCCTGCTTTTTCACATGAGCGTTTGAAACGACGAAGTGCGTATTCTGGATTTTCGCCTTCTTTTACGCGAACGGTGGGCATTCAGTAGTCCTCATAATCTAAAATATAGGTTGGCAATTTTAGTGCCACTTCCGTCGACAGTCAAGTATATTGTTCGTATTTTTTTGACTATCTATTTTTTATGTTGAAAGATACAGGTTGTCCAAAGCCCAATTCATGACAAGGGTCGATTTTTTTCAGTTAACCTGATAAGGTTATGACAGCGCTAAATGAGGAAGAAACATGGCATGGTAGGCCTGATAGTCAAAGTTAGTATCATAGTGTTATATCTTTTTCTTAGCGCCTGTTTTATGGTCGGACCTGATTATAAAGAGCCGGAAAAAAAAGTTGCGGATCATTGGTTAACACAATCTTCGGCAGTCAAAGAAACAAAACTTAAGAACGCAGAGTGGTGGACCGTTTTTCATGATCCTACGCTTACCTCTTTAATTAACCAAGGCTATCAAAATAACATATCACTTCAGAGCACCGCGGCTCATGTCATGCAAACAAGAGCGCAACTTGCTCAATCGGTAGGCGAGCTTTATCCGCAACAACAAAATTTAATGGGTAATTTAACATACCAACGTATGGGCGGCCAGTCATTGCAGTTCGTATTGCCATCCGATTTTGTGACCGTATTATTGGGTGTCACAGCGAGTTGGGAGATTGATTTTTGGGGAAAATATCGACGAGCAATTTTATCAAACGATGCTGCCTTTTTAGCGTCGTTTGCGGCTTATGATAACGCGTTAGTGACTCTGACCTCTGATGTTGCATCCACTTATAGTTCTATTCGAACGACTGAAGAGCTTATTCACGTCACGAAAAAGAATATAGATGTACAAGCTATGGGTCTCAAGATAGCGAAGTCTCGTTTTAATGCCGGTGAAACTAGTTTGTTGGATGTGGAGCAAGCTCAGACGGAATTGTCTCAAACGCAATCCACGCTCCCTACGTTGCGAAGTGAATTGCGGCAACAAAAGGATATGTTGGGTGTGTTATTGGGTACTACTCCTGATAAAGTTGATGTGTTACTTGTGCCAAAACAAGGTATTCCTATTGCCCCATCCAGGGTTGCCGTAGGAATACCTAAAGAAACGTTAATTAATCGACCCGACATTGCTCAATCTCGTCTGGAAGCCATTGCACAGTCTGAGGCAATTGGTGCGGCTAAAGCCAATTTATTTCCGTCACTATCACTCACCGGAACGTTTGCCTTTGCTTCTAATAATATTGGCACGTCGTCTCTTGGAAATATATTCAATTGGTCAAATCGAACCATAACCGCAGGTCCTGCTTTAAATTGGCCATTACTTAACTACGGTCAGATAACGAATTCAGTGCGCATGCAAGATGCTGCTTACCAGCAAGCGGAGTTAAATTATCGTAACCTGGTATTAAAAGCACAGCAGGAAGTTCAAGACGACATCACGAAGTTTATTGAGACAAGAAAAGCTGAGAGCTATCTTCAAACAGCAAATCATGCCGCGATTAAATCGACACAGTTATCCATGATTCGTTACAGGGAGGGTGAGTCAGATTTCACTCCTGTGCTGGATGCCGAACGTCAGCAACTCCAAGTGCAGTTATCGTTAACCAATTCAAAAGGGGATATTCCCAAAGCTTTGGTGGCATTGTATCGTGCACTGGGTGGCGGTTGGCAAATTCGTAATTGTAATGATATTGTTCCAAAACGAATTAAAGAAGAAATGGCTGCTCGGACGGGTTGGGGCACGCTGCTAAAGCAGCAAAATCATCAGCCACCGAACAGCAAACAGAGGCAGACAAGCGATCTGTATTTACCTAATTGGTGATGAGTATGACAAGTGATAACCGATCAAAGCTAATAAAAATAGTAATACTAGGGGTTATTGTTTTTTTATTAATTCATTTGGTTAGATTCTTTACAAAAAGTACTGTGCAGCCTGTTCCTCCACCGAGTGTTGCGATTCAAAAGCCTACTGTAAGCAATCTAGCGGAGTACATTACACAGACCGGTACTATGGTTGCTATGAATTCAGTAAATTTGGTTGCACGTGTCGAAGGATATTTGGATGCAATAGAGTTTACCGATGGAACGTTTATTAAAAAGGACCGCGAATTATTTGTTATTGAGCCCAAGCCTTATTTAGAAAAATGGAAAGCAGCAAAAGCTAATGTAGCAGCGCAAAAAGCACTTTATGCCTATGATAAGTCAGAATATGAGCGTCAGAAGCGTATGTACAAACAAAATGCTACGTCGCTGAACAATGTAGAGAAATGGGAAGCCAAATCATTGCAGTCCCAAGCAGAGATTGAAAAGGCAGTAGCAGACGCAGAAATTGCGGCGATCAATTACAGTTACACCCATGTTCATGCTCCATTTGATGGCCGAATAGGTCGTCATCTTATTGATGTGGGAAATCTTGTGGGTCATGGAGAAGCTACTGATTTGGCTACTATTGAACAAATTGACCCTATTTACGTGTATTTTAATCTAAGCGAGCTGGATTTGCTCAAAATCCGTGATGCCATGCGTCTTCAGAAGTTTAACCCTGACAACATTAATCAAGTGTCTATTTATGTGAATATGCAAAATGAAACCGGTTTTTTGCATGAAGGTAAAATGAATTTTGTAAATACAGGGCTGAATGCGTCAACGGGTACTATGGAGGTTCGGGCTCTTTTATCCAATAAAGAGTACACGTTATTACCGGGACTTTTTGTCCAGGTACGAGTTCCAATCAGTAAACCCAAGCCGCAATTAATGATACCCGATACAGCAGTTGAGTATGATCAAATTGGTCCTTATGTCGTGATAGTGGATAAGACTAATGTGGTAGTCATAAAACGTGTGATATTAGGGGTTTTGGAACACGATCAACGTGCCATTTTGAAAGGTCTAGAACCACAAGATAGCGTGATTATTTCTGGGACACAGAATGCTTTCCCTGGTGTTCTCGTGAGACCCATTCAAAGTGAGAATAAATCAACATGATTTCCGAGTTTTTTATTGAGCGTCCCGTATTGGCCAATGTGATCGCCCTATTTTTAGTGCTTCTTGGAATTATTGCCATCGCTGTGTTACCTGTGTCTCAATATCCAGCTATCGTACCGCCTACTATTCAGGTCTCAACCAGTTATCCAGGCGCTGATGCAAAAACGTTAATCAAAACTGTGGCATTGCCCATTGAACAACAAGTCAATGGTGTGGAAAAAATGCTTTACATGCAGTCCACGAATACGAATAGCGGTTCTTATAATTTAATCGTTACGTTTGAAATTGGCACCGATCTTAATTTGGCTCAAATGTTGGTACAAAACCGGGTGCAAGCGGCAATGGCTCAACTGCCTGAAGCAGTACAAAAGCAGGGGGTTTTAGTCCAACAGAAATCCACGGCTATTCTGCAATTTATTACGTTAACAGCAGAAAATAGTGAGTACGATGGGTTGTTTTTGAATAACTATGCAACCATAAATATGCAAAATGAATTGGAGCGTTTGCCTGGTGTTGGCAATGTCATTATTTTTGGAACGGGTTCTTATGCGATGCGGATCTGGCTTGATCCGAAAAAAATGTATGCTTTTGCATTGAACCCCAGTGATGTGCTCAATGCCATTAATAATCAAAACAAGGAAATTACGGCTGGACAAATTGGTGCACCGCCGATAGCAGGACAGCAGGCTTATCAACTGACGGTCAATGTGCCAGGTCAGCTGGCAAACCCTGATGAATTTGCGAACATTATTATTAAAACAATAGCCACGAACCCGAATCAAAAGGCAAATGCTAGCAGTAGTGCGCAAATCGTACGTATTCGTGATGTTGGGCGTGTTGAGCTTGGATCGGCAAATTATAGCCAATTTGCAAAATTTAATGGTAAACCTGCTGCAGCGATTGGGATATTCCAACTTCCAGGAGCGAATGCGTTGCAAGTCGCCAATGAAATTCGGCAAACAGTTGAGAAAATGTCAAAAAACTTTCCTCCTGGACTACGGTATTCCATTCCTTTCGACACGACAATTTTTGTAAAATCGTCGATACATGAAGTATATAAAACACTGTTTGAAGCGGGAATTTTGGTGTTGATTGTTATTCTGGTTTTTTTGCAAAATTTTCGCGCTACGTTAGTTCCAGCAACCACCGTACCTGTGACTATTCTTGGTGCGTTTATTGCCATGTTGGCCTTGGGATACAGTATTAATTTATTAACGATGTTTGCTTTGGTATTGGCTATCGGTATTGTTGTGGATGATGCTATCGTTATTGTCGAAGGTGTTTCTCAACATATTGAGCGCGGAATGGCACCCAAGTTATCTGCCATCACCGCTATGAAAGAACTTTTGGGGCCTATTCTCGGTATCACGTTAGTGCTGATGGCAGTATTTATACCAGCTGCTTTTATGCCCGGTTTAACGGGTGCTATGTATGCGCAATTTGCTTTGGTGATTGCTTCGACCGCATTTATTAGTGCAATTAATGCGTTGACGTTGAAGCCGACTCAATGTGCTTTATGGCTCAGACCTGTGGATAAGAGTAAGCATAAAAATATGATTTTTCGGATGTTTGATCGTGTTTATAATCCTATCGAAGCCAGATATGTCACCCTTATTGATAAGCTTGTACATCGTGGGAATTCCGTGTGTTTAATTGGTGTTGTGTTGATAGTCTTGGCCGTTTTGGGGTTGAGTCAAATTCCTACAGGCTTTATTCCATTAGAGGATCAAGGTTATATGATGCTCAATGTGATGCTACCCGATGGCGCGTCATTACAACGCACCGAGCAAGTTCTTGATGAGTTACGCAATAAGGCATCTCAAATTGATGGAGTCGAGAGTATCATCGCCATTGACGGTATTTCTCTTTTGGATAATAACACTAGCCTTGCCAATGCGGGTGTTTTGTATGTCATGTTCAACGATTGGAGCGAACGAGGTAAGGCTCAAAGCGTAATGGTTTTATATGATAAATTAAATGAACTCGCCAGAAACACATTGAGCGCTAAAGTCCTTGTTGTGGTACCGCCACCGATACAAGGTTTGGGATTATCAGGTGGCTTTCAGATGCAGGTGGAGTTGCGTGATGGAACGTTTGATTATCAGAAATTACAACGAGTGACTGATCAATTGGTTCAGCAGGCTAGCCAGAAATCCGAGGTACAAAAGTTGTTGACTACATTTCGCGCGTCTGTACCGCAAGTTTCGGCACCGATTAATCGTACGAAAGCAGAAACGTTAGGCGTCACATTGGGCGATGCATTCGATACACTGCAGACTTATCTAGGGTCATCTTATGTCAATTTGTTTACTAAATTTGGGCAAGTTTTTCAGGTTTATGTGCAGGCCGACGCTGCTTCGCGCATGACTATTGACGATGTGCGACATTTTTATGTTAAAAATCAATCGGGTGCTATGGTGCCTATGGGTACATTGACGGATATTGGTTTGGCTGTCGGTCCGGCAATTATTTCGCTATACAATTTATATCCCTCCAGTTTAATCAATGGGGTTTCAGCTCCGGATTATAGTTCTGGCCAAGCCATTCAAGC
This sequence comes from Legionellaceae bacterium, assembly GCA_030695645.1. Taxonomy (GTDB): domain Bacteria; phylum Pseudomonadota; class Gammaproteobacteria; order Legionellales; family Legionellaceae; genus JAUYQG01. The sequence goes on along the minus strand of JAUYQG010000098.1, from coordinate 2,669 downwards.
CATGGAAAATTTAGCTAAGCCTGCGCTACCTGAAGGATTTGATTATGAATGGACAAGTACGGCCTATCAGGAAAAAATGGCAGGAAACATGAGCTATATTATTTTTATGTTGTCATTGATTTTTGTTTATTTAATTTTAGCTGGTCAATACGAAAATTGGCTGACTCCGGGTGCGATTATTTTAAGTGTGCCATTGGCCTTAATTGGTACGGTCTTGATTTTATCTTTACTGGGCCTTGCAAATAACATGTATACACAAATCGGTATACTGTTGCTTATCGCACTTTCTGCCAAAAATGCCATCCTGATCGTTGAGGTTGCACGTGAACAACGCGAAATTCATAATAAAACGATTTTGGAAGCGGCCGTTTTTGGAGCAAAGACGCGTTTTCGCCCTATTTTAATGACGTCATTTGCTTTTATTATGGGCGTAATGCCCTTGGTATTTGCTACGGGAGCAGGTGCGAACGCACGGCGTTCTATTGGTATAACCGTAAGCAGTGGTATGTTGGCTTCGACATGCCTTGCTGTGGTTTTTGTTCCCGTTTTTTATGTTTTCCTACAAACTTGGAAAGAACGACGAACGAATCAGTAAACATTTGTTGCCTATAGCGATATAATGTTGCGCTGTATCCTATAATGATGAGTAATTATGCGAGTATTAGGCATTGAATCTTCTTGTGATGAAACTGGTTTAGCCATCTACTGTTCTAACCAAGGATTGTTGTCTCATGCACTGTATTCTCAAGTGGCATTGCATCGTCAGTTTGGGGGAGTGGTACCTGAGTTAGCATCCCGCGATCACGTAAAGCACATGGTGCCGTTGTTGGATGAGGCATTGACCAGGGCTCATTTGACAAAACAAGATATAGATGCTGTTGCTTATACGTCCGGACCAGGTTTGATTGGTGCTTTATTAACGGGTGCTTGTTTCGCAAAAAGTTTTGCTTATGCTTTGGCAATCCCATCCATTGCGGTACACCATTTGGAAGCTCACTTGTTGGTGGCGCAATTAGACTCCCCTCAACTGGAATTTCCATTTGTTGTGTTATTAGTTTCCGGTGGACATACGCAATTGCTTGAAGCGCGTGCGCTGGGTGATTATCGATTATTGGGCGATACACTGGATGATGCGGTAGGTGAGGCCTTTGATAAAACGGCTAAACTGATGGGATTGCCTTATCCCGGCGGTGCTGAGCTGGCAAGGATCGCAGATTTAGCTACGTCCAAGAATACTCAAGTGTTTCCAGAGTTTCCCAGACCAATGACGGATAGGCCCGGCTTGGACTTTAGTTTTAGTGGATTAAAAACGCACGCGCTCACGGCTTGGCATAATAGTGATAAAAGCAACGAGGCACGCAGTGGCATTGCTAAAGCGTTTCAAGATGCCGTGGTCGCGACTTTAACTATGAAATGCAAGCGCATGTTTCAGCAAACGGATTGCAAACGTTTAGTCGTAGCTGGTGGTGTTGGGGCAAACCAATCGTTACGAGCTAACCTGATTGATTTGATGGCGTCATTACATGGAGAGGTGTATTTTCCGCGATTAGAGTATTGTACTGATAACGGAGTCATGGTCGCTTACGCAGGTTGTAGGCATCTTTTGGCGGGAGAACGTGATGCAACCTACGCAATTGAAGTGAAAGCGCGCTGGCCATTAGGCGAGTCATTTTAATGCGACTTTCCTAGGATTTTTAGAAACCTATTTTGGATTCTTCCTTTTTTTGTAATCGGATAAAGTTGTCTCGGTGTTGATACAAAACAAAAAAAGACATGACTAGTATTGGAAGAAACGCACCGGAACTTTCGGGATAAAATGGCGTTAAGATTGGAATAATGGACCATGTCACGATAGAGGCCAGTGATGAGTATCGAGTAACGACGGCAACTAAAAGCCAAATAACACAGGCAATAACACCCAACACCCAATACAAACCAAACAGAGCACCTAATGCCGTAGCCACGCCCTTACCGCCTTTGAAATCAAAAAACTTAGGGTAAATATGCCCAAGAACCGCTGCAAGACACATATAACCAAGAAATGTCGGCCCTGCGCCAAAGAACTTTGCTATTAACACCGGTATGAAACCCTTGAGCATATCACCTAATAAAACGATAACCGCGTATTTCTTTCCCGAGATGCGTAAAACGTTTGTTGCTCCAGGATTTTTAGAACCCTCAAGACGAGGATCAGGTAATTTGCATAAGTTACAGACAATCACGGCTGAACAAAGCGAACCGGCAAGATAAGCTAAACCAATGGCTATAAAAAAGAGCAGTATTGCGAACATGGTATGATCCCTCATATTAAGTCATTCAATTATGGCATGCCGTGAAAAGGAAGTAAATTTAGAAAAACGACCCCCAGAGATTCTGGGCGAACCCATTTATGCCCGTGTTAAATCCTCATGTAATCAAAAAAAATAATTTATGGCCTAGCCGGTTAAAAAAATCTTATTTATCACAGTTTACCTTACATTAAACAACACTTGTTTTTGTACAAAAAACAACCTTTAAACATGCTCGGACGTAGGGTGGGCAAAGGAGCGCTAGCGACGTGCCGTGCGACCGGTATGGTCAATATCGAGTCGGTGAAAGTCCGACCAAAGCCCTGAAAGGAGGGAATTAGTAGGCAATAAAGCAAGGGTGCCTGAAGAAACCACACTAAA
>JAUYQG010000097.1 GCA_030695645.1 Legionellaceae bacterium | reverse complement strand
TGATCGTTTTATTGCCCTTGAGTGCCTCAATTGCTACTTTTGCTTTGAACTCAGCCGTGAATGTTTTCTTGGCCATTTAGTACCCCTTGTTACAATGGTTTATATTTTACACCACTGTCTCATTTTTGGGGACCACTACTCGGTTTTAATGCGTCGTTTTTATGTGTAATACGTTTTCGCTTTACTTGATGATCATGATCCATTGATAAATAACGACTAACTTCCATTTTCAGCATAGCAAAACCATAACCACAATAATTAACTGCATTGATAATTGTGGTATATTCTTCATAGATAGCCGGATTTCCTGCTAAAAATGATCCGGATAATAACATTTGTGACAAAACTGGATCGGGATGTGTCGACAACGTTAATACGGCAATATCTTTTGGAGTACCGATTAAACGATAGATGAGTCGATCCCCATCTTTTCGACCTAGTGGAGTCTTACTTGCCCTTGTTAAATAAGGGTCGAAACTAACCCCTTGTCTTGTAATCGGATCATATGTTTGTGAAAATGGCTCACCTAATGCAGGCAATACGGTTTCACCCAAGCTGAGCATACGCAACAATAAAAACTTTGTCATTGTCTTGAAATAATTGATGACGCTAAGATGTGTCTCTTTTGTTAAAATAAAAAACTCAATGTCTGAAAATGGAGTTTCTTCCCCTCTTGCATACGATCCCATGCTGATGATTGCATACTCAGAGAGAGGGTGGCCGGTTTGTTGTATTGCTTGTTCAATCATGGACACAATGAACTGATTCATGTTGCATTGAATCAGTTGATAAAGCGTTGTGATGGTTTGTCGATTAGGTACGTCATGAAGCCTATTTACTGCGCGTAATATGGCGATTCTAATACGATGTAATTTAGTAATATTTTCATCAATAAAAGTAATGGAAGGATAAAAGGGTAATTTCAATCTATTGACGATATTTATTGAAAAGTAATGAAGGGCGTGGGATTGAATATAATTTTTTTCAACAATATACATTTTTTCTAGCTGAATAATCATGAATAACAGCATGTATTTTTTATCTAACAACAAGGCCTCTTTAATTTTATTTAAAAGAGCTTCTTTTGATTGAGTGTGCTGCAAAATATCGTTCAGTGATAATCCATTAAAAAATGAAACCATGCTGACAAAATTAATATCAGAAGACTCTCTTGTCACTACCCCATCAGTGTTGTTCAATATTTTTATTTTAGATTGTTTTGCAATAGGATGCTCAAGTTTTAGTTGTTGATGCCAGGCATGCAATGCAACCTGATTAGACAGCAAAGACACTTGGTCTAAAATCGAGCGTTGTCGTTGATATAGGCTTTTACTAAACTCACTCAACGCACGTTGATAATAAATCTTATCTGCAGATGGGCCAACGATCACTGTATTAAATCTAGTGTTATTTGCTAACTGTGATTCAATAACTGCTTTATTATATAAAAAAGCATGATTACGTTCATTGCCCGAAACAACAACAAGCAGCGCTTGATCTGGAATATTTTGTTGATATAGACGGCACCATTCTTTAAAGGAGTCATAAATAGTTGCTGGTTTATTTTCACCCATGGCTAATACAGGTATAAGATTGACTCTAGTAAATCGACCTTTTGATGAACGCGCTTGTGTTAGATGATAGTTAACCATATCGACCGACGTTGGCCAATCCGAAATAGGCGTTCTGTTATCAATCTTGGCTGCCATGTCATAAATATTTTCACGTTGTTCGATGCTTGATGCCAAATATTCATAGTAATAATGCCCTTTACCGACAGGCCATTGAAGACTTAGTAACCCAAAATTAGTTTGTAGAGCAATTAAAATTTCATCTTTGAGTCCGGCCAAATCATGTAACCAATTTTTGTTGCTGTTTGATATATTTCGATGCTTGTTTAGTACGTTTTGAATAGTATGCTGAGCACCATCTAATTCAAACCAGGCGGCTAAAATAGCAGCCAAAGAAGGTTCATGATTAAATAAACCTCGCGGGTTTGTTAAATAATATAAGTCACCTTGAAAATCCTCAATGAACTGCAACCGGCTCATGATCACATCCTCCATTTCTCCCAGTAAAACAACATGACCTATTTCATCCTGATTCGGCCAAGAGTTCCCTTGAAGCATCCCTAGCGTTTTTAATATCTTTGGTAGCCTCTTTTTGTGCTGTTCTATGTTGGTAGGGAGTTTTCGTAGTTGATCAGAATAAACTTTTTGTACATGTGCTGTTTTTTTATGGAAATCTGTCAATAACAAATGCTCGTTTAATGTCGTTACCAACCATTGCAAGCCATCTTGAAAATTGAGGAATAAATCACTATGCATTGCCAAATTTTTAGAAAAAAAAGTTTCTTTTGTTTTGGCAACGGGAACTTGTAAAAGAGGCTCAAAAGCACAACAGTTCACTAACAGTTGCATGAAGGCAACTTGTTGTTTTTTAGTAATGTACCCGGAAGCCTTAAATAGAGAGATTAAATTAATCATATGCGGACTCGTAACTCCCCAGGTTGTGGATAAGTTTAGTGTTTTCACTGAACACGAAGCAAGCACGTCATCCTGAGCGCAGTCTTTTTGCGCGAAGGATCTCCTGAATTTTGCACAATCTGAGATCCTTCGCGCAAAAAGACGCGCTC
>JAUYQG010000094.1 GCA_030695645.1 Legionellaceae bacterium | reverse complement strand
TAGTGTTTTCACTGAACACGAAGCAAGCACGTCATCCTGAGCGCAGTCTTTTTGCGCGAAGGATCTCCTGAATTTTGCACAATCTGAGATCCTTCGCGCAAAAAGACGCGCTCAGGATGACGTACCTGGGGAGTTACAAATAAAATCACCATTGTAATGTTTGTACGCATCGAAACCACCTGACCGAGTAAGGTAAGATGGTTTATAAGTTATAACATGTATTAATTATGTACAAAATTTTAATTTTACGGTATACTATTCTTTTAATTCAATCTATGAGGATGTATGGACTCTTTTCCATTTCATGAATTCATCCAGCACATGCATGCTCCGATTCCCTTAGGCGAGTTATTACAATCCTTTACGCAAACGGCTTATCAGTGTGTGTTTGTTAAAAATGAACAATCACGGTATCTGTACGCCAATCAAAACTTTATTCAACTGATGGGATTGAAAAATTTGCAGCAATTGCGAAATAGCTCAGATCATGAGCTTAGTGCTGATGTTCGTGAGGCTAAAAAATACCATGAGTTGGATCGTTGTATTTTGGAAGAATGCAGAACGTTAGAAGTCAAAGAAACAGTTGCACCTAAAAATAACCACCCGATTGTCAAAATCATGCAAGGCACGTTGTATCCTTTATTATCAGACAACGGGCATACGGGCTGTGTGTTAGGCATTGTTTCGCCTGAATCAAAGTTACTGAAGCTTGACTGGGACAGTGTTTTCCAACTTACGCCGCTTGAAATGCGCGCACTCTTGGTCAAACGTTCTTTTGAATTAGAATTACCTTGGGGGTTAGTCTCGCTATCTAGAATGGAGATTCTGACCTTAGTTCAGCTACTCAAAGGCCAGCATGCAGGTGAAATTGCCGAAGCATTAAACTTGAGGCAAACCACCGTTGAATCTTATTTAATGAATATTAGAAATAAACTCGGTGTTAACCAACGAAGTGAATTGATGCAAGTTGTGACGAAACACAACTTATTACAACAGGTTATTATATGATGTATCAAATTTTTAAAGAGGCTGTGCATCTTTATCCTCACGCCATAGCGCTTATCAATTCAGAAGGTAAGCTTATGACTTATCGCGAATTAGACCAAACTATTCAACAATGGGCGCTTTATTTACATGAGTTAGACATTCGACCCGAAGACCGAGTGGCTGTTCGTTTAAAAAACGAAGATCTACATGTGCTTATTTTCTTAGCCTTGTCGAGACTCAATGCGTGTTATATTCCTTTTGATGAAGACATGCCTGAGCAACAGTTCATGCTAGATCTCAAACGACTTCAACCGAAACGGTGTTTGTTTGATGATGATTTTTCAGCAGAGTCCTTGGAAAGGATAGCGCAATACCCCACCACATTTGAAGAGACACCTGATCTTGCTTCTGGATTAGTCAGCTATTGGGTCTCTTCATCAGGCACTACCGGCGAAAAAAAATGGATCCCAATTTTAGGCGAAGGCTTAAACTACTGGGCGAAGCAACTTAGATCCTTGATGCAGCTTAAAACAAATGAGAAAGTACTGGCAACGCGTAGTCCTGCTTATGATGCGAGGATATTTGAATACCTCGAAGCCTTTGCTTGTGGCAGTACGTTATGTCTCATCAATCGTTCGCTACGTAAAGATTTCCAAGCCATTCTTGCGATTTGTGAACAGCAACATATCACAAGCTTGCTCTTTATTGCTTCACAATTTGGACAAGAAAATCTAGATGACTTGTTGCACCAGTTTAAACAAACGGGATTGAAGCATTTATTGGTGACAGGAGATACCTGTACCCCTCTTTTGAAACGGTTATGCGAGCGTCATGAAATTTTGCTCTGGATTTGTTATGGTCCAACTGAGGCGACATTTGGATACAGCATGTTGTGCGTCAATGGATTAGACCTATGGTCGGATGATCGACAATCGATTGTTCCCATTGGTAAAGCGTGGGGAGACGAGGTTCATTATCATCTTATCAACGAAAAACTATACATCGAGTCGCCTTATCTCACCCCAGGTTACCTTAATAAAACGGAAGATAGTCATTATTTTATGGACATGGCGACCGAAACGGGGAGTATCCGCTTGTTTGACACACAAGATCGTTTTATTGAGCAAGATGGGTATTTGTATTACCAAGGACGATGGAATTATGAGAGTCATTGTAAAGTAAATGGCGTGAAAATTACGCCTCATTTTATTGAATCCTGCATCAACGATTACCAGCGCCACAACGCCTTAATCAAGATTCAAGCGACCGTGGTGATTAAACCTTATTTGAATCAACCAAAACCTTTTGCTTATGTGGTTGTGTCGGAAAACTTTGATCAATCAGCTTTTCATCATTATTTAAAAGCGCATCTAAAACCAGAAGAAATGCCGATGATGATCCCCTTGGACTCCTTACCGCGGATGCAACCCAGCGATAAAATTGATAGACAAGCATTGATTCAACGCAAGGATGATTTAGATGCATGGTTCAGAAAACCTTCTATTGAACCGTCCGTCTCATTGAGTTCTTGTCTAGAGCGGGTTCGAGCGATATGGAAACAAGTGTTGCAACGCCAGACTATTCCTGATGACGTGGAGTTTATTTTTCTGGGAGGCACATCCATCACGGCGATGGAATTGGCGTACAAAATTCAGGCGACACTCGATTCCACGTTTACGTATCAAACGTTACTTCAGTTAAATCGCATTACCGTACGAACTATTGCTCAAAGTTTGTATGATAAAACAAGGATCAATGATCATGCTCAAGCCGAAAAAGCATTAATCCAACCCCTACTCAACAAACTCCATACGGCAAATCAACCTTCTTTGTTCTTCTTGCCTGCGTTATTAGGGGAAGGGTATTTTAGTTATCGAGAATTGGCGAAAAGCATGTCGCATCATTTATCACAACCCATGTATGGATTAAGCGACCCAGGTATTTTGAATGAGGCATGGTTACCGAACGATTTGGCGCATGCTGTTTCGCGATATATCGCGGCCATTAAAACGGTTCAACCGGAAGGGCCCTACGAGTTGCTGGGATTTTCGTTTGGCTCTACCTTGGCTTATGAGGTAGCCAAAGGCCTTATAGCACAAGGTGATTATGTTAAAAAACTGCATTTAATCGATTCATTTCCCCCCATGATCTATCAAGCGTTAGATCTAAACGAGAGAGAGTCTTTATTACAAGCATTGATGCATTTCTTAGTACCGATTTTTAACAATGGATTTTACGGAGAAAACTTAAACCCTGTACACGTTGAGTCTGGGTTTTCTCGCTTGAGGAAACAGTTAAAAAATCCGCAGTCGCATCGTCTATTGACTATCGCACAACGTCATTTGGAGTGGATGCAAACGGCCGCAATCCCAGAAAAGCCACTCTCACTAAGTCCTGTGATTTATTTTACAAAACGTTCCCAAGCCTACTTGAACATTATCAATCAGATTGGCATTTCTAAACTTTCCGCAGATCACCGTTTTTATGGTTGGAATCGTTACTTTACTGACGTACGGCGCAGTGGAATTGAATTACAGTGTGAACATTTAGGTGCGCTTAAGGCAGAATCTCATCCGCAACAATATTGGCAACGCGCCCATGATGGATTATTCAATTTAAATCTTGATTATTATGGCCCTAAAACCAGTTACCGTTGGCAACTACAAGAAGACCAATGGACGTTAAAGGTTTTTTTCTTAAGTCCAGAACAGGCGTTCCGATTAGAAAAACAATTACACCTTCTCCAACTGACACCCATGGTTTATCTCCATGAAAAAAAAATTGAAGAGTGTGAACAAAAAGATTATCTGTTCCATAGCATTCAAACGCTGGTTTGTAGCATACCAAACGGCATGAAAGAAACGGTCACGGCCTGGTTACTTGAAGCGGGATATGAGCCTTTGCGCGAGGAAACAGGTATTCGTTATATTGCTTCAAACTTGAAGCGAAAAACAAAACCTCAAGCGATTGATTTACACCTTATCTATAGAGCATCAATCTACATGACGTTGACATTTTATGTCAATATTGCGCCAAGTATTGTCATACAAGCCTTACATCAGCAACTACATTATCCTAAAGCGCCAGAAATGCTTGAGCAACATGTGATTTATTTTCTCAATTTAACCTGTGTTGAAACGTTCAAAGCGATTGAGGCTGCTCGTCACGACATTGCAAACTTTATCAGTGTCTTACAACCCGCCTTGCAAACAACTGCAGCGCAATATCAAGCTTATCCGAAACGAGCCACCCTTTTTCAACCGTCTCCTTTGGACAATTTATGTAAAAAATATAAGTTACCCGATCAAAGCTCCGCGTCATTTGAAAAAGGCTTGCGCAATGCTGCCAATAATAACCAACTATCGGATATCAAATTGTTCTTACAAGCCGATATTGATATCAATTCTGCCGACGAAAAACAACACAAGACTGCACTTCACTGGGCTTCTAGTAAAGGATGGGATGACTGCGCGGAGTATCTGCGATCTCATGGAGCAATGTTATAAAGAATTATTTTTTGCTCAAATCACCTTACTCCGTCAGGTAATCATCCTCAGTCAATATTACTACAATGTGGTTGAAAATATTGTTTTTTGGGGTAAATGATGTGGTCTAAAGAAGGTGATTTCAACCAAGAATTTAATTCTGGCGGTCTTTTGAATCGCAGATGTACGTACAATAATCTAGCTTCCGAGAGAATAATCGAAGAGCTTTGTCTCTACGGGTATGCTGATGATGACTATCAAATTGTAGCAACAGCATCTTCAGGAACAACGTATCAACAATTAAAAGAAGCAGCTACCCAAGCAGGATTCAAAGCCATAACAATAATGACTGGATTATCTTCAAATTCTGAGCGTGTAGATGACGATGTTACTCAAGAGATAGCGTTTAATTTTCATCCACAGGTTAAAGAGTCTCAAGACGATATTATCATTCCTGACTTGACGATCACCTACAGCACATTTATAGAAGATGATAATGATATAAATGAAGGCGCAAAAAATTCCTTCCAATTATCTCAATCTCATTTTAATTACATTATTTTTCTAGCAATTAATGCTCTACCATACAAAACATTTATGAATGAAAATGATGATACTGATGATGAAGAATTCTTTTATTTCTCATTAAGAAAGATTGAACATCCAAGCATTGAGGAGTATTTGAGTTTTTGCGCGCTTACTGTTATGACTTGTGCATTATCGTCCGTCAGGATGAGAAAAATATGTAATCATGAGCCATCTGGTAGAATGCAAATAGAATCATTTGCATTCCGTTTTTCCAAGGAAATTTTTCGTAAAGCCTGCTATTTAAGCGCAAAAATGACCGATTCAACCACGTGTCAAAAAGAATTCATCAACCTCATGTCTGAGTATATTAATACTCAATTTGAAACAAATTATTGTTATGATGAAAAAATCGATAAATTAAAGCTCCTTTCCGTGGAAGAAATGGCTTACAGATCATTAGGCTTGATGAATCCACATATTGAAGAACTCATCGAACAACAGATTATGACTGTAGACGATTATTTTTCATGTAATGATCAAATAAGAGAAGCTTTGAATGAGATTTCAGAGCTCATTGCTCATCGATTGATAACGATCGAAGAGGCGAATCAGTTAACCACTAATGAAGTTGAAATTCTGCATCTCTTTCAAGAACAAGAACTATTTGCTTTATTAAAAGAGAAAAAATTAACAATTTCAGATTCAAAATACTTAACTCGCAGCCAGTGTGTTCAATTATGCGATTTTTCACTATTAATATCCAACGGAGTATTGACTGTTCAATCAGCACTACAGCAGCTTGTATTGCCTTATCCTCAAGTAAATAGATTAAGGCAAGTTGGTTTATGTTTGTTAATTCAGTGCGGTAAACTAACTATTGATTTGGTCATGCAGCTAAAAGATAGTGTTGCTGAGCGATATGATGATTTATATTCACTAATATCCAAGGACTTTTTAACATTAGAGGATGCAAGAAAGCTACTAATAAATGAGGTAAAAATATTAAAAAGACCAGAAGTTTGCGTGCTCATATTGGAAGAAAAAATAACCATCAGTCAAGCCAAGAAACTAACAAATGGTCAGATTGAAGCCATAGCATCAGGAGATATTGATGATGTTTCAGCTCAGTTACCACAGGTTAAAGATGTGCTCGAGGATGCTTCTGTGGGTGCCAGTACAGTTTCCTCTACAACGTCGAATTTTTTTCATAAAAAAGGGACTATTTCGAAACATCAGCAAGGATTTTCAAGAGCCAAACTCAATCAAACAAATGAAAATCAGAACGCCGATGAAGAAGCTCTTCTTAACTGCTCCATCATGTGATTGTAAATTTTGCTCAAACATTCAACCATAGAGAAAATATGATAATTCATGCAAACAAACTTCAAGCCATTCCAGTGGCAGACAAACCTTTAAATTTAGGTGGCCAAGCTGATGAAACAGAGCCATTAAGCTCCACCAAAGGCATTATGGATATTTTGGGACTACCCATTGAGCCCCCGGTAGAGAAAATGAAACCAGGATTGATAACTAAGAAAATAGTCAGCGCGATTGAAAGTACACAATCACATAGAATAGATAAGACCATCAATGATGATGGCGATTTAGACAGGCTGCATCAAATGAAGTTTTAACAGAGTCCGCGTAACTCCCCAGGTACGTCATCCTGAGCGCGTCTTTTTGCGCGAAGGATCTCAGATTGTGCAAAATTCAGGAGATCCTTCGCGCAAAAAGACTGCGCTCAGGATGACGTGCTTGCTTCGTGTTCAGTGAAAACACTAAA
>JAUYQG010000090.1 GCA_030695645.1 Legionellaceae bacterium | reverse complement strand
TTGCAGGAGCGATGGATCCTGAACATGCATACAGGCAAAACCGCTCATTAATGCATCGTGTGCACTGTATGTGATTTTATTGCTTTGCCTGTGTTCCGGTATTTTATTAAAGCAAGACGATAACATCGTCCGCATCCCACTCAATCCCAAGTGTTTCTTTGGCTTCATGCCGATTACAATCTTCTACATATTGTTTTCATATAAGGGTGGGCACGCTACGCTTTGCCCACCCTACGACAGAACGGGTGGTATCAACGCAGTATGCATGCTCACACGAGCGATATTATCGTTAATCTGACTTTAAGAATAGCAAAATTGTGCGAAAGAATAGTTTATAAAGAGGCTGAAACACACTACAGCATTGGCCTTATCTATTTACCCAGAATTGCTGTAAAATCCACGGTGAATTTGTTCTTTAGAGGCATCCTAGGTCCAAGAGGTTATTATGTGTGATAAAATCCACATCGGTTGAAATGAGTGGCATTATAGTGATAAAGAAATTTCGATGCAGTACCCCTAATTTTAAATAAGACATATGGATTTTCGTAAGTTAGCGGTGTATTTTACAATGGATAATGGATTTAGTTTAACTGTATTGAAAACATAAGGATGTGCCATGAAAAGAACTATCGTTCATTTAGTATGTATGCTTTCCCCCATGGGAGTGTTTGCGTCTTCTGCCGACTACATGGCAGATTACTACAGTGGTAATTACCTTAAAGCAAGCAAATCTCTACAGGAATTAGTCAATCAACATGATAAGCAGGCCATGTTTTACTTAGGTAAAATGTATATCAATGGCTATGGCGTTGCAAAAAAACCGCAAAATGGTATCGCCTTAATTCAAGAATCAGGAAATCTCGGATTTCAACCCGCACAAATATACTTGGCTAAGTATTTTTTAAATACAAAAAATGGCTCTACCAGAGCACTCGAATGGTTTAAACGAGCTGGAGAGCAGGGTAATGTTGAGGCTCAACTTTACTGCGGATTTGCGTTCGTTAATGGTTATGGTGTTCAAAAAAATGAAGAGCAAGCAAAATACTGGTTAGAAAAAGCGGCACAAAATAATGTCGTTCAAGCTCAGTATGAGTTGGCGTTACTTTATCTGAAAAGCGGTGACCACTCCAAAACAGAAGAAGCTGTGCAATGGCTAGAAAAAGCAGCGATAACTGGAAACAAGAAAGCGCAATACAAACTCGGAAAAATCTATTATGAAGGTGAGTTGGTACAACAAGATAATCTTAAAGCGATGAAGTGGTTAGAAAGTGCTGCAAAAGACAGTCTTGCTGAACATGACAAATCCGTCGATAGCAAAGTGAGATTTGAACTTGCCATGCTGTATTTAACAAATCATAGCTCAATGGAAAATGCGAACAAGGCAATCACCTGGTTAACTGAATCTGCAAATACGGGAGACTTAGAATCACAGTACAACTTGGGTCGTTTGTACGAAGGCAATATGGGAGTCAAGCCTGATTTATCTCAGTCTTTAGCTTGGTATACTAAAGCAGCTGATCAAGGTTGCGTAAAAGCACAACATGCATTAGCTCAATTATATTTAAAACAAAGTGATGATCCAGCGAGCCATGAACAAGCTATTCATTGGTTGCAAAAAGCGTCGCTTAATGGCGATGTGTTATCAAAAGAACAACTTGAGTCATTAACGTCAAATCAACAGAAACAATCCTCCGATACGGCAGAGGCACAATTAACAACTGCTAAGCTGGTTACTCTGAGTAAGCGAGACGTTTTCAAGACACGTTATACATTAGAAAATCCTAAAAACATGTCTATAACGCAACTTTTGGCATGGAATGATCAATCGCAGGCGACATTCACTAAGAAAATTACGCTTAAATACCTTTTGGAAGGTGAAGAGCACGACATCAATAAGGCACAAACTCTATTTAGCTGGACAATGAAAGAAGCTGAGCATGGTTATGCAAAGCCACAGTTCAAAGTAGCGCAAATGTATGAGCATGGGCATGGCGTTGCTCAGGATAAAAAAGTTGCAGCTGATTGGTATTTAAGTGCCGCAAAACAAGATTTTAGTAAGGCGAAATACAATCTTGCACTGATGTACTTGAACGGTGAGGGCGTTAAACAAAATGATAAAGAAGCTATTTATTGGTTAAACTCAGCCGCGACATCAGGTGATCCTTACGCACAATATGCATTAGCAACCTTCTATGAGCGTGGTTTCAGTACTAAATCGGCGCCCGATATGTTGCTTAAAGATCGAGTGAAATCCGAGCAACTTTATCAGTTAGCTGCGGATAAAGACATTGCTGATGCGCAATTTAGTTTGGCGCAATTGTATTCTGAAGATGCTGCGACATCGACTGATGATATGGTCAGTAACGAACTAATCAGTAAGGCACTTCAGTTGTATCAACGAGCTGTGTTGCAAGGGCATGTGGGTGCACAAGAAGTGTTAGCCTCATACTATATTCAACACTCACAGAATCAAGATACCTTGGCCAAAGCATATCGTATTGCAAATGAGGCGGCCTATAAAGGCAATACTAAGGCAAAACTTTTGGTTGCATTGATGCTCGATCGCGGCATAGGTGTCCAGCGTAATCCAGCTCAGGCTATTACTTGGTATGGAAAAGCAGCTGAGGCAAAAAATGCGATAGCGGAATATATTTTGGGAACTTATGCTTATTTGGGTGTCGATACGTCAGAAGATAAAACGGAAGGTCTGCATTTAATACAAGAATCGGCTCAACAGAATTACCCAGCGGCAGAATATAACTTAGCATTGCTGCTGCAAAACCAGGACAAGAAGGATAATCAAGCAAAAGTAATTAGCCTAATTGAAAAATCTGCGGCTCAAAATAACCCACAAGCCAAGTTGTTTCTTGCCGATTATTATGTGACGAAAAATCAATCAGCAAATTTAATCAGTGCCGCAGCGCAATTGTATGAAAAATCGGCTGAATCAGGTAATGCAGTGGCACAAGTTAAAATTGGATACATGTATCAAAATGGTCTAGGTGTTGCCAAAAATGATATCGTAGCTAAAACATGGTATGAAAAAGCTGCGGATCAAAGCAATCCAATTTCTGAGTACTTGTTAGGTAATATGTATCAATTGGGCATTGGTGTACCGCGAGATATTAATCGAGCAATCAGTTGGTATGATAAATCAGCTAAACTAGGTGATATTACGTCGCAAACGGCACTTGCATTTATTTATGAGGCGGATGACGAAGCAGCGAATGATTTTGCAAAAGCACAAGAATTATATTTGAGTGCTGCAAAACGTGGCAATGCAATCGCCGCTTATAATCTGGGTTTGATGTATCAGTACGGACGTGGGGTTAAACAAGATGCTACGGAAGCGTTTAACTGGCAGTTGGTTGCGGCAAAACAAAACTTAACCGACGCTCAATACGGTGTTGCTCTCATGTACCGTGAAGGTACGGGTGTTAAAAAGGCGACTGATCAAGCGACATATTGGTTTGAAAAAGCAGCCACAGGTGGAAATGTGTATGCTCAATATGAAATGGGCTTGTTTAATGAAACCGGCATAGGTATGCCAATTAACAACGAAAAAGCATTTAAATATTACAAACAAGCGGTTGATAACGGTTATTCGTCAGCATCAAATGGTCAACTGAGAGCAGAAATGGCTCTGGCTCGTTTATATGATGCTGGACAAGGTGTTCCTGCTGATAAGTCAAGAGCCGCCTATTATTACCAGCAAGCTGCCGATAATGGTAATTTATTTGCTAAATATAAGTTGGCTCAAAAATACGAGCAAGGTGATGGTGTACCTCAAAATGTCGCTAAAGCATTAGAGCTCTATGAAGATGTTGGTGAAAAAGGCAATGCTAATGTTCAATATAAGCTGGGTATGTATTACTTGGATGGTCGTCTAGTAGCGAAGAATATAAAAACAGCTTTATACTGGCTCAATAAAGCGGTAACAAGTAATAATGAGAAAGCCGAATATGTTATGGCCCAGCTGTATCTTAATGGCAAAGAAGTGGCAAAAAGCGATCAAAAAGCTGCGGTGTTATTGGAAAAGTCAGCTATGCAAGGCAATATGTTGGCACAATATACCTTGGCTGACATGTACAGCAAAGGACAGGGTGTACCTTTAGACTATAATAAATCGGCAGTTTGGAATACAAAAGCGGCTATGGCAGGTCATAAGGATGCGCAATCTAAGTTGGCGTTGATGTATGACACAGGAATTGGTGTTAATCAAAATCCGACAGAAGCATTTAAATGGTACCTTAAGTCAGCTGAGCAAGGTGATATTAATTCACAGTATCACATCGGCTTAATGTATTTTAATGGAACGGGTACTAGCCTAGATTATGCGAAAGCATTTTACTGGTTAAATAATGCTCTTCAGCATGGCAATACGCAGGCAAAAAACCAATTGGCTGTCATGTATAAGAACGGTTATGGTGTTAAAAAAGATCTGAATAAAGCATACGATTTGTATGTAAACGAAATCTCAAAAAATTAATGTTTGGAGAGCTTCATGTACCAGGAATTTTTTAATTTAACAGAGTTTCCATTTAATCAATTTCCAAACACTGATTATTACTATAATTTAGAGACTCATCAAAAATCTCTCGATGTATTAAAAGTTGGTTTGCAGGTCAATGATGGAATCATTAAGATAACAGGTCAATCGGGGACAGGGAAAAGTCTGTTATGTCGCCTATTTATTGAAAATATAAGTAAAAACTATTTTCCAATATATTTGCATAACCCTTATTTTACCTATACGGAGTTGTTGCAGACGATTCTAACCGAGTTGAATGTGTCTTATGACATGGACGATCAAAATGCTTATTTGTCTAAATTAATTTACAATAAGTCATTGGAATTGAAAAAGAAAAATAAGAAACTGGTCTTGTTATTTGATGAGGCACAGTACTTAAGCATAGAAAACTTAGAAATTATTCAGATATTAAGTAATTTTGAGTGTGCTAACGAAAAGCTATGTCAGATTGTGTTGATTGGTGGCTTGGATCTCGATGATAAGTTGAACGGCTTTAACCACGTTCTCCAACGAATTTCTTTTTCATACACCTTATTACCGATTAATAGACAGGATTTATCTAACTATATATTTCATCGTTTATCCAAAGCCTCAAAACCTCATAAGGCGCATGATATTACTTTTTCACCTAGTGCCATTAATTTGTTGTACAAGAAAACAAAAGGTATACCACGCCTTATTAATATTGTTTGTCATAAGTCACTCATGTTAGCGTACAGTCTTGACGAGCGGCATGTGTCTAGGGCTATTGTTTTAAAGGCGATCTTGGATACAGAATCCATAACGAAGGGATCTAGGTGGTATCAGTTTCTAGCTTTATTTACAAGGAAGCAGGATCCGGTCGATTTGTATTCTGAGTAAGGATTATTATGATCCTAATTTTGATATAGTGAGGTTATCGATGAGTTTAATTAACGAGACATTGAATAATTTAAAGCACAACAGTAATAAAGAATCGGTGTTATTGAATCCATCCTCATCGCGCAGCAGTTTTGAGAGTGATCATAAAGCTCGATCGTTGCAAAATTTGTTGATCATCTTAATGAGCACCGGAATCATAGTGACTTTATTTTTTATTGCGTATCACTTTCAATTTTCGAAGTATTATCATGCTAGTCAAGAATTCATTAGTAATAAATCAGCTTGGCTTACAAGCAGTGCAAACTCAGTGAAGCAAAAAATTGCTTTTAATAAAACGTCCATTACGATTGCTAAACCCGCTAATATTCCCGTGTCTTTAGCACAAATTCAGTACTATGATGCGATGAATTTATTGAATGAGGGCAAAGATGATCAAGCGAGACAAGATTTAAAAGCTATTGTGGATCAATACCCTGATTTTGATCCCGCTAAAAAAGCGTATGCGATGCTTGTTGATCATTCGAATTAATCGTTGAGAGTTGGCGCCTCTCTGAGTTATCATAAGAAAACTAACTCTCTCGATGCCGCTGTAGCCTTATGCCTATTTTATTATTTGAAACCAATGCTCAAAAAGCCATTTATATCCTCACTGATGTGGAGGAGCTAGAATTCTTGGCAGCACATCGTGACCGAGGGATGATGACCAACATCAGAGACTGTTGGTCATCCGATTTAGCAACACTCAATGTCTATGCCGAAGGGAAGCGCTTGGAAACCACTTGGCCTCTGGATAATCAGATTTTATCTGAAGAGTTAATTCAAAAAATAGCACCCATTGTTTCTTTTGAGCAACGTGACAGAATAAGCGAAGAAGAAAGAACACAGGAAATGGAAGACAACGAGAAGTGCTGTCGTGCTTTTGTTCCAATATGCAAAGACAGGGAATTTATCGTGATGCTCCTCCCTCAAGAAAATGAAACATGTTTTATGAGTTATGTCCATAACCCCAATAAAATGTATTATTTTGGCATTCAAAGTGTGCCGGTTTTTCACATGCCCATGATTAACATGAATTGGGCTATGAGCGAGTGTTTATATGAACACGCCAGTGTCGTATGGGAACGTACAACAGAAGGTACTTATCAACGTATGATTAAGGATACCGAAATCAGCTTGACTTGGCTACGCACATCAACTGATCTCTATTTTAATTTGGTCTTGCCTTTTTTGCACATGCTTCAAACTATTCACGAACAGAACATCAACCATGGTGATATCACGGACGACAATGTGGTTATGTCAGAGAGCATGCAACAGCTATTCTTTATTGATTTTGAAATGCTGGGTTCTATGCCTTATGTAGATATTGCGGATAGTGCTCAAAATAATACGGGTTATTATCATTGGCATATGGCACGATTATATGATCTTGCTAGCTTAGCCCACGCCGTTGTGAATTTAGCGAACCGGTATCTCCCAAACAGTCAGGAAACCGATTGTATTGTTCAATATTTTTCTCAATTAGGAGAAGATTTGGAAGAGGTGTGCAATGAACACGAAGCCTATATGCTGAGTGATGACTGTCAATTTAAACTGGACACAGCCTGTATTGCTCGTCACATAGATATAACGATTGCAAGTGTTACAGAAACCGTACAGAAGTTGCACACAACACGCATGGCATCCCTGACTTCCTCAAGTGGAACGATGCAAGTATGCGCAACTAACGCGGATGTGTGTGAGTCTAGAAAACTCGTACGGAAATTTTCAATCTTTAGCAACGAAAGCGATTCTGATGGCCCGTTCCTAAGCAGAGGCTTGGTCAAGTAACGATTTGGATTTTCGCCAGCTAGGTAGAAATTTGTCCATTAATGCGTAAAATCGATGACTGTGGTTGGCTTCATGTAAATGCACCATTTCATGCACCAAAACGTATTCTAGGCAATCCAATGGTTTTTGAATTAATTTAAGATTGAGCGAAATTCGTTTTGATACGACATGGCACGAACCCCAGCGTGTGTTCATGAGTCGTACGCCCCACGCTTGAACGGTTACACCAATAATAGGTTCCCATTTTTGAATTAACGAGGGTAATAATTGCAGCATTTGTTGTTTATACCAAGATTGGATAAATAGTAGACTTCGTTCGGGTTGGGTTCCTGGTTTGATGAAACAATTCAAATATTGCCCAGTGATTTCAATTTTCATATGTGCTGCATTGGTATGAATCATCAAGACATAAGGCTTTCCTAAAAAGAAATGATGTGCGCCATGTTCCATTCGTAGTGCGTTGGGCCGCTCACGTTCAATCACTCGCGCTCGTGCTTTGTGAATCCATGAGCGCTTCAATAAAAGAAATGCGTGAATCGCATCGTAGGTTATTTTGTGCGATGCCGTTACTTTGACATCACCGGTCGGGGAGTGAATGCGCAAATACATGTTCTTTATTTTTTTTCTTGAGATTTCGATAGAAAGCCCATCCATTTCAATGATCATAAAACTCCAATTGCATGTACCCGTTTTATTTTAACAGCGAAATGAAAGACCCGCACTAAAATTAAAATTACCTGCTATGATTATATTATAGCCACACTTATCGGGAAAATTTCATGCCATATGATATTGGGAGTGTTACGTTTGAGGTAACGCAACATCAAGAAAAAGAGACGGGAGCTCAGGTGATTGACGACATCAGAGTGAAACTCTCGTCCGAGGAATATATAAAATTACTCAAACGATTGCATGATCCGCATGCTTCTGCAAGAAATGCGCCTTATCTTTATCTGTTTCAAAATGCATTAAATAAATACAATGAATACGCTGTTTTGGAGTTAGAGAAGCTTAAGACTCAATATAATACGTTCTTTACTACGGACACAGCAGAGGCTAAAGCCCTTTTGCAACGAGCGTATAGCATTCAGCAAATGAAAACATTAATGGAAAATTTACGTGAATTCTCCCAACCTTTTGCCGCATTAGAACGCTGGATTAACAATCCGGGATATGACCCAAGCCAAACGTTAACGGACTTTGAAGGTGTGTTTACACAGTTTGTTCAGAATCTCGAAGTGCAAAAAAAACGCTTGCTTACGGAGTATAGCAATAATGCTGAAATCACTCATTTACTAACAAACCGCCTTTTCCCGAGACTTGAGGAACATAGTACGAATTATCAAAGTCAATTTACAGACTTAAGAAATAAAGATGATCACCTCACACCACAACACGTTCGTCATTTATTGTCCATCAATCGACGAGGCCCCACCATTCTGCCATTAGGTCTATTCATGGGGGAGAGTTTAATTAACACATTGGATATGGGACTCAAAGCCGCCAAAGAAATTCATGGTGGTCGATTATCGGAACAAATAGGCGCATGGCATGGTTCGTCTGAATTGACTAATGCTAAATTAGAAATGGAAATAAAACTAAGTACGGAAGGTACTGGGCATGTGGATACGTACTCGAAAACCGATGAGCAATTGATTCAACATCATCTCGAGTCGGCGATCAAAGGTGGTGATCAGGAACTTGATGTTTCCTTATTGTATTATTGTCCTAATTTAACACCAGAAGAAATCAGTCGTGTAGCTGAAGTGGTTAAGAGCGTTAGGGCATATAATCCTGATCCACTGAATTCCGGAGGAACTCGAACCGTTATCACATCGATAGCTATTGGTACGTGGGTTCTTGTGGTTGGTTTGGTTGAAGCCGTGTTTGCAACACTACATTTGGGTCTTAATATTGCGCTTATCATTCCTGCATTATTATTTCCTAAAGCAATGCAAGCTCTTGACCGAGGGATATCGGCTCTGCATGATTATTTTTCGTTAACGATAGGTCTTAAAGCGGCTCGCAAACGTTGGAATCAGCGATATTTGTTTGATAAAGAACTAGGTTTGATGAATTTGGTAAAAGACTGCTCTCAACCCCATAGTTACTTTCATTCCGTATTGGCTAAAAGTTTATCGGTTGCTTCCATGACGAATTTTGTAAAGGTGTCTGCCGTGTCTGTTGTCAGTAACTTAGTGGTGGCGCCTTATCGATTTTTTCGATATGCATTAATCGAGACTACACCGAAAAAAACGTTTGAAGAAGTCAATGCGTTATATGATAAAAATAGGGAATACGTACGTCTTCTCAATGAAATTGTAACCATTATGGAAAGAAAGCCAGCTAATTTGGTGGGTAATCCTAAGCTTAATGTTATTAATGAGTTGCAAATCCCCACGGCGTTCATTACCGAGATTATTACAGGGGGAGCTAATTTGCTGGTTACTCCCATTATGCGAAACTCACAGGGTGTTGCCGGATTCTTTTTCGCGATATCATTTTTGGGTTTCACCTGTTGTTTACCTCCGATTGCGGCTATTGCCTATTTAAAAGGGGTCATTAGCATTCTCACGGCCCCAGTAAATTTTATTGGAATGCAACTTATGGGCTCGTTGCCGACGACGCTGATGAATCAATCAGTTTCAGCTGTGTTTTTATGGAAAGTCGGTGTGCTGACCACGGAAGGGATGCTTGAAGTGTATAAAGGACATTATGAGTTCTTGACGACCCTAATTGAAAACCCTGAAAAATTGATTTTGGGTTTAACCAGCCTTCTGGCGTTGGGATATGGTTTGCGATTTTTACCACTACTTCCTGTCATGATTACACTACCTAATGGTTTTCAAGTACCAAATCTGTATGCCATCATAATAAACGCGTACATATACCAAGCTAAAGAAGGTAGTCTTACGGCAAATCTTGCTAGCGTTGATTATTTATTATTAGGTTTACAGGCTGCTATTTTGCTGCAAACGGTCGTTAATGTGGATTCTGTGGATTATCCAATACAGAAATTAAAAGACGAGTTTGAGGATGCTAAGTTACTTGATATGACAGACAATGCGGGGCTACGACAGACGTTAGCTGATATTTCCAAGAAATGTGGCGAGACATTTTCTGAGGAAGTCATGACCGGGATTATTGCCGCAATACACAACATTAAAGCTGATCCAGCGACTTCTGAAGGATTATTAGCATCCATGGTCGAGACAAAAAATATATTTGAACATGGGCCTGAGGAGCATGCCAATAACCAGCGATCATTAGCCTATGCAGCAGATGATAGGGTAGAGCTGGTGAGTGTAAAAACCGTGAGTAAGGGGGGGGTCGATGAGCTAGAGCAGTTATATGAACAAATTTTAGCGGCGTGTGATCGTCTGGAGCATGGTTTATCGTTTACTGATACGCCAGAGAGCAGTGCCAAAAACCAAGCTATGCGTTACTATGATCATCTGGATAGTCTGATTAATCAATTCAATCAATTGGCACGCGTTCGAAATGCGCACAATAGTGGTGCCAACAATAAAACACTTATTCCATTTATTGATAAACGCCCTTTATTATCGGTATTTTATCGTCGTCATGGCATGTCAACACGTACTATGGTGGGTAGATATGTGGCTATTCTGCCTTTTGCACCGATAACCTATTCTGCTCGACTGATTGGTGCGCTCTATGGGTTTGTTTTCAACAAGCCATCGTGGGTGAAAAGTGCCGCTATTGCTACCAGTGATGATATTTTAATGATTACGGATTTTATTTTTGGAATTGTTAGAGCTCTGTGGGCGTTTGCGTTGTATGTGGGTGTTATTTTAAGGATTCCAATTGTAGCGTTGGTGTTGCCAGAAAAAGCGGGCGAGGCGATGGGGTCTACGCGCTCAGGATCTACAAATAATTTGGATCGTAGGGTATTTAACGATGATTACAAAGCTAAAGCATCAGATAAAGAGAAAAGAACGTTTTTAGATAGACTCTACGGCGTTGTCAATAGCATTTCGCCTCATCGTGCCTATGACGCTGCGGTGCGCACGCCTTTCATTGGACCCGTGGTTCGGTATATTGGTGGCGCACTGTCGTCTATTCACACCAACGTTACGCGTTCTGTAAGTACTAACGATGATATAGAAGGTGCGGCGCGTGCCTTGAAAATTCATTTTGAGTCGATTGGTGAACATCAAGGTTGGCCGTCGCTTGTATCTACTGCGAAGATTATGAAGGAAAAAGGGAGTGGGTGTTTTAGGTCAGATAAGGAAAATGTGGAAAAAAAGGTAAATGCTGAGCAAGTACGCGTTAAAAATAAGCTTAGAATATCAGCTGCGGAGAGTGAGTCGGGAACCGAACCAGACCTTAATAGCACATCACCTAGGGCTTAAGTGTTTAGGGATTCCGTGGTGATATAAAAAATCGAGGTAAAAAAATGCCACAGATAACTGTGGCATTTTTTATTTTTATTTTAATTATTTATTTCTATCGTGTGGACGATTTAGTTTAGTACCTAAAGTAGATTTCACTTGAGATTTTTTAACGGGTTTACGTGCGCTGTCTCGTTCTTGACGAATAGCATCTTGTGATTTTCCACCATGATTATTATTATTAAATGTACTCATTTTATGTATCTCCTAAGTGATTAAATTTTCATACATCTGCAACTTAAGTAAAGTACAGTTCTGGAAAAAAGCAAGGATTATCGTAGAAAAAGTTGTAACCGCGTTTTCTAAATTAAAAGGAGATTACCAAATGAGTCATTGTCCCTGTGGTTTTGGTGTTGAATATTCGTTGTGTTGCGAGCCTTATTTGCTCGGTAGTAAATTGCCGCAATCGCCCGAGGCGCTTATGCGCTCACGTTATACGGCATATAGCAAGGCCAAGATTGATTACATCAAAAGAACAATGAAGGATAAAGCTTCCGTTGGTTTTCAGGAGGAGGGGGCAAAAAAATGGGCAAATCGAGTGCGTTGGGTTGGTTTACATCTTCATAAAACGTTTCAGGAATCACCCAGTAAAGGATTTGTCGAGTTTACGGCAACGTATGTTGACGGTGAAAAATTGCAATTGATGCATGAACTAAGTGAATTTCGGTATGAAGGCGGTCAGTGGTTCTATGTGGATGGCACTCCTCTGGAGACACAAAGAACGTCTCCTGTGTCGAGAATCGCTCGTAATACCCCATGCCCTTGTGGCAGTCAAAAAAAATTCAAGAATTGTCATGGGATTTAGTGCTAAGGGTATGTGACAACCGGATTACTGATCCAAATCTGGAAAATACATCTCTAATTTCTTGGACAGAAAGACATGAGGCCCTTTTCATGTCTTTCTGTCCAAAGCCCAACTTACTTCTGCAACGATTGAATCACCGCACCTAAAAATCGGGTTGCCTCACCGCCTGTGACTGCTCGATGGTCAAAACTTAACGACAAAGGTAGCAAACGATGAGACTCGATTTTACCCTGATGACTCACCACTCCTTCATATAAGCGACCTACAGCAAGTATCGCAACCATTGGAGGTACAATGATGGGACTCGCAAAGCGCCCAGCAAATTTTCCAAAATTAGATAACGTAATGGTTGCGCCTTTTAACTTATCGGCAGGGATGGTGCGCTCCATAACGGACTTTTTATAGCCATCAATGGTCGTGCGTAACTGTTGGTCGGATTGTGACCCAATATCATGCAGGACGGGAACAAATAGTCCCTCGTCGTTATCCATCGCAAGTCCCAAATTGATTGTCTTAAAGCATTTACGCGCACCATGCGCTGCGTCAAACCAGGCATTCAATGCTGGCTCTGTGTGACATGCATCGCGGATGGCGTGAATTAAGCGTACGGTGATATCCGTGTTCTCTTTCCAAGTTGCGATATCAGCTTCATCAAAAATACTGACCGGTACGACGTCGTGATGTGATTGCACCATGCTGTTTAACATGGCGCGACGGACACCGCGTAAAGGTTCAAAGCCTTCGGGGACTTGAGATTGTTTACGAGCAGCTTGTTCTATATCGTCACGCGTGATGAGTCCATGTTCGCCTGTACCGGATAACGTGCTTAGATTAACGCCTAGTTTTTTAGCGAGCAGTCGCACATTGGGGGTGGTTTTAGGACGATTATTGGCGGAACCAATAATAAAATTGTCCTCACTGATTTCCGTGCTTTCCTCCAAATTTCCGACCACGGTTCCTTTGTCTTCTCGTGGCGCCACGAGCGCTTCAAAGGCCATCAAAGGGTCACCTGTTTTGATGACGTCACCGGGTTTACCAAATAATTTAGCAATGGTTCCGCCTTGTGGGCAGGGCACATCAACAACCGCTTTGGCTGTTTCCATCGATACTAAGGGTTGATCTGCGGTAACGACATCACCTACCTTAACAAACCACTCATGAATTTCTGCATCAGGTAATCCTTCACCCAGATCCGGTAATTTAAAAATATCCATTCATATTACTCCAATAGGCCTAAAACAGTCGTTTTGATTCGATCGACACTGGGCAAATATTGTTTTTCCAATTGAAAATAGGGCATGACCACATCATAGCCAGTCACTCGTTGTACAGGTGCCAAAAGATCAGGTAGGCAATGCTCCATGAGCAACGCAGAAATTTCTGCACCAACTCCACAGGTCTTGGCTCCCTCGTGTACGATCACACATCGTCCGGTTTTCTGCACTGAGTTGATGATGGTTTCCATATCCAATGGTTTTATCGTTGCCACATCAATGATCTCACATGAAACCCCATCGTTGCCAAGTTGAGTAGCAGCCTGCATGGTCTCATGCATGCTAGCACCCCAACTTATCAAGGTGATATCATCGCCCTCGCGTAATGTGAAGCATTTGCCGAGAGGCAGAGCTTTACCATCATCTTCTACGGGTTGTTTTACTAACCGATAAATTCGTTTCGGCTCAAGAAAAATCACAGGATCGGGATTTCGCATTGCCGCAAGCAATAAACCGTAGGCACGTTTTGGTGACGATGGAATCACCACTTGTAAACCCGGAATATGTGCAAATAAAGCTTCTGTGCTTTCTGAGTGATGTTCAGGTGCGCGTATACCGCCACCAAACGGTGCACGAAATACGATAGGGCAATGTAACCGTCCACGAGTGCGATTGCGCATTCGGGCTGCGTGGCAAATAATTTGATTCATAGCGGGGTAGATAAACCCCATGAATTGAAATTCCGCCACGGGTTTTAGGCCTTGAGTGGACATCCCAACCGCTAGACCCGCAATCATGGATTCAGCCAAGGGTGAGTCAAACACGCGTTTTTCACCAAATCGGTCTTGTAATCCGACCGTGGCGCGAAAGACTCCGCCGTTTTTACCGACGTCCTCTCCAAAAACGACAATGTTTTCATCATGGGCTAATTCATAAGCCAAAGCTTGCGTAACCGCTTCCACTAACGTGATATCAGGCATTTGATGCGGCCTCCATTGCAATGGCACGTTGTTCGATTAGGTAATCGGGTAACGTGTCATAATGATAATCAAACATACTACTAACAGGCTGCATGGGTCGATTTAAGTAGTCATCAACCGCTTGTTGCACCTCTTGTCCGCATTCGGTAAGTAAGTCATCTTCTTGTTGTTGACTCCATCCGATGTGCTGTTCTAGAAACAGTTTAAATCGTGAAATGGGTTCTTTGGGATGAGCTTGTTGAACATCTTCTTGGGGTTGATAGCGGGTTGCGTCGTCAGCCGTCGTATGATCAGACAAACGATACGACATGGCTTCGACGAGCGTTGGGCCCTCACCACGACGTGCTTTATCAATGGCATCGCCGATCACTTGTCGCGTAGCTAGGATGTCATTACCGTCGACTTGAATCCCACCAAATCCAGCGGCGATGGCTTTTTGTGCTAAGGTTTTTGTGGCGGTTTGTTTGCTAATGGGAACTGAAATGGCCCATTGATTGTTATTGATAATAAAAACCATGGGTAATTTCCAGGCACCTGCTACGTTCATGGCTTCGTAAAAATCGCCTTCTGAGGTACCGCCATCACCGATACAAACCACGGCCACACGATCTTCGCTTCGATAGTTAAAACTAAATGCAACACCAGCCGCATGCAAACATTGTGAAGCAATCGGTACGCAGATCGGTAGATCGCGCGACACGGAGTCAAATTGACTACCACGTTCATCACCACCCCAATAGGCCAATATATCGGACATTTTAACGCCACGTTGAAATTGGGCCGCATAGTCACGGTAATAGGGGACAAACACATCGTCTTTACGCATGGCATGACCTATGGCTGTGGAAATAGCTTCTTGCCCAGTGACGGGCGCGTACGTGCCCATTTTCCCTGTGCGTTGTAATGCAATGGCTTTTTTATCAAATACTCGCGTTAGAACCATCGTACGATATAACTGCGTTAGTGCGGTTTTATCGTCTGCAAACGCAGGCAAAGGAGCGCACACCTGAGCTTGAGCATTGAGGATCTGAATATAAGGTATTTCAAACTTGGCAACGATTGTTGTCATAATGAGTGTCCTTGTTGCTGTCATTAGGATGTTTCATGCGCCGATCACTGCGCGAAGGGATAGAATACGCAAAATTTCAGGGGATTTCTATAGCTTTTGAAGTCTGGACAAAATCGCATGAAAAAAGACCCATGCGATTTTGTCCAAAGTCCAGTAATGTGAGCTAATTTGTGTCAAGGCTCAATTATCTCAAGGCCCGTCTTAAAATTTTCCCAACATTTGACTTAGGCAGCTCCGTGTAAAACTCAATGATTTTAGGTATTTTATACGCCGTTAAATGCATACGGCAGTGTGCAATGACATCCTCTTCCGTAAGTGATGATAAGCGCTTAACGATGCACGCTTTGACTTCTTCCCCACCTTCTTTTTTATGCAATCCAATCACCCCTACCTCAAGAACGCCAGGCAATTGACTGATCACTTGCTCTACTTCATTGGGATATACGTTAAACCCAGATACAAGAATAAGATCTTTAATTCGGTCGATAAGATAAATAAATCCAAGCGCATCCACTTTCGCACTGTCGCCAGAGCGCAAAAAACCATCGGGATAGAAAACTAAGGACGTTTCATGGGGTTGTTGCCAATAGCCAGGCATGACTTGCGGGCCACTGATGCATAATTCACCCGTTTCTCCAACAGGAAGTTCTTTACCTTTCTCATCTCGAATTGAGATATTCGTTGAAGGCAACGGCAGACCAATACTTCCATTATATTCTTTGAGTGACAGGGGATTGATGGTCACGCCAGGACTGGTTTCCGTTAAACCATAGGCTTCAAGAATGGGGGCTTTTGTAGCCTCCCGCCAACGTAGGGCTACGGTTTTTTGCAAAGCCATGCCGCCAGAGAGAGCTAGTTTTAGTTTTGAAAAATTGATTGAGTTGAAGTTGCGATGATTTAATAATGAATTAAATAGGGTGTTAACGCCGGTAATGGCAGTAAATTCCGCATGTTTAATTTGATTAATAAACTGAGAGGTATCACGAGGATTCGTAATTAAAATGTTTTTAGCGCCTATTTTGAAAAACGTTAAGCAATTCGATGTCAGCGAAAAAATATGGTAAAGTGGTAATGCTGTGACAATAATATCATTATGTCCAGTGATTGAAGGCGAGATCCAAGCGGATGCTTGAAGAACATTGGCTATCATGTTTTTATGGGTCAACATGGCACCTTTAGCGACACCGGTTGTTCCTCCTGTATATTGGATAAATGCCACATCATCATGATTTAGAGTGACGGGTGATAACATGTAACCAGAACCCTGTAGCATGATGTCAGTATATTTGATTACTGACATGGATGAATAATCGGGTACCATTCGTTTGATGTACTTAATAAATAGATTCATAACAGTACGTTTTACGAAAGGAAACGCATCCCCAAGTTCAGTGACAATCACATGTTTTAGTGCCGGTAGATAGGGCAAGGCTTCATGAACGAGATGAGCATAATTGGCTAGAACAATAATAGCTTCCGATCCGGCGTCTTTTGTTTGATGAACCACCTCGTCTAATGTGTATAAGGGATTTGTATTGACTACAATATAACCCGCTCGTAGTATACCGAATAGGGCGATAGGATACTGCAGCAAATTAGGCATCATAATGGAAACACGAGCACCTTTTTTTAAGCCCAATTGTTGTAAGTAGGCAGCAAAATATCGGCTTTGTTTGTCGACTTCTGCGTAGGTAATGTTCGTTCCCATATTAACGAATGCTGTTTTATCTGGATTTTTTCCAATTGATTCATCAAGTAAGGCCATCAAAGACGGATAAGGATCCGGGTTGATTTTATGAGGAACTCCATGTTGATATTGATCTAACCACAATTTATCCACGGTATTGACCTTCTGTTATTAGTATCCTCATGTTAGTATAAACAAAAACCCACAAAACACCAGATGATGAGTACTCTAGTTATGACAGACAATTTATTGAAATCGCAAACATTTAAATTAAAGGGTCGGCTCTATACGTTGACGGTTGTGCATCTGCTCAGTTCAGATAACCAATTATTTACAGAGCAACTGTCTGAGGTTGTGCTTCGTGCGCCGCGTCTTTTTGATAATACTCCTGTTGTGATTGATTGCACCGCCATTTCAGACGAAAAGCTTGATTTAGCAGCACTTTGCCAGAGTTTGCGTAAACACAGTATGATTCCTGTGGCCATTCAAGGTGGTCCAGCGGAGTTTGCCGTGTTAGCTGAGGCACAAGGATTGCCCGTGCTGTATGCTTCCTCAAATCACGACAAACCCTTGGTTGAGTTACCGCAGGAAACGGAACAATCCACTCAATCATCCGAAACCATTAAAACACGATTATTAACGACTCCCGTACGTTCTGGTCAACAGATTGTGAGCAAAGAAGGTGACCTGGTGATTACCGCGTCGGTTAGTCATGGTGCCGAGTTGTTGGCCGACGGTAATATCCATGTTTATGGAGCATTACGAGGTCGAGCGCTGGCCGGTATCGCCGGAGATAAGCAAGCGAGAATTTTTTGTCAATCATTGGATGCGGAATTGGTTGCCATTGCTGGATTTTATTGTTTAAGTGACGTGATGGAACCTGTTGCAAGACCATGTCAAATTTACCTTCAGGATGATCGTATTCAAATTGAGCCATTATGATCGCAAAGAAATACGAAGCTGTTTTTATTTCGGATATACATCTTCATCCTGACATGCCGGATAGTACTAACCGGTTTTATGCGTTTGTTCAATGGGCAGCACAACATACCTCATGTGTTTATATCTTGGGTGATTTTTTTCATGTTTGGCCAGGTGATGAGGCTATGGATTCCTGGAGTGAGGCCATTGCGGATCAATTGGCTTGGCTATCCTCGCAAGGAGTGGCGGTGTTTTTTATGCCAGGTAATCGAGATTTTTTGATAGGTAAACAATTTTTAGCTCGATCTAATATGCAGAGACTGGCTGAATCTACCGTGATCAAACTAGGCGATCAACGGGTTTTGCTGGTGCATGGTGATCGGTATTGTACTTTAGATAAAGGGCATCAATGGTTGCGTCGTTTGACACGCAACCGATTATTTACTGCATTGTTTTTACGGTTATCGTATCCATTGCGCGCCCGCCTTGTGAGTCAAGTTCGTGAATACAGTCAAGCTAATCGGCTTAAGCCGGCCGATCAAATGGTCGTTGTCGTGTCGACTATGTTGCGACATCTTCGTCGACACAATGTGGATATGGTTATCCATGGGCACACACATAAACCTGGCTTGACAACCCATCGTGCTGTATGTGGTTGTTATCAACAATACGTGCTCAGCGATTGGGATGAAAACCCACGGTTGTTGTGTTATAATAATTCAAAAAACCTTTGTTTTGATCTTTTTGGAGGGTCGTATGAGTGCTAGTAATGATGAATCAAACAAAAAAAAGCGGACTTTAGACAAGATACTTCAAGATGAAGTTAGTAATTTACAGCATGTGGAACATGTTAAAAAACTTAAACAAACGGAAGCGGCGCAGTATAAGATATCTGCAGAAAAGTCCAGTATGGAATCACAGAAAACCCGTACAAAAACGCAACAGGAATACCAGAAAGTGTTACGGAGTTTAACGGAATCACATATGCAACATACTCATACATCAAATGTGGCATCCCTGATTATGGATTCCGAGAGCAGGCTGAATGCGATTATTTGTTTTATGGCAGGAAAAATTCGGGAAAGGTTGGCGTATGGGAGTACCAGGTTTGGCCAAGAGACCGGTTTTTGGGGAATGCCTGCACGCAGTGATGGTGCTTCATTTATTCGACGTTTGCCTCAACAGGCATGGGATAATATGAAGTATTACTGCAGTAAACCAAATCCTGAGGATATACCTATTCGTGATTTAAAGTATTTTACGAATGTGAGTGAAGATGGTGTGTTAACCCAAGCATGGGCTGATACAAACATAACCGATCTATTCTGCGATGAAAATGGTAATCAAATACCCGGGAAAGTGGAGGCATTTCAAGCATTACTGCAAGAAGCCGTAGCGGAGTGGGTTGAAACCATTGATGAGGATGGTGGATATTTTATTGTTGATCATGGTAACTCTGAATTTAGATTGTACAATAAAACGCAATCTGGTGTGGAAAGTCCAGCAGGCTCGGGCATTTGGGTTTTAAATGAGGAAGAAGTTCTGAAACATTATGCGAGTGAACACTGTCATGATCAAAGTGGTAAATTTATACCCCCTAAACCAAATGCACCTACTTTGCCAGGCAAAGAGCACCTGTATGTTACATCGGAAAAGTTTGTGAAATTGCGAGATGAGTCCAGTAAACCATTAGGTGAGTTTTTAGAAACGCATTTTTCTGGAGTGGATTTAGAAGCGGCTGATGAAAATGAGACGAGGTTGGGTATGTAATCGAGCTTAGACGGCACGCGGCCGAGACTAAAATAATTAATCACAGGATGATTTATGGGCGAAAAATCGACAGAGTCTATGGACGAAGACATGGTAACATGGTTTTCTACCTATGGTTTAATTACGGTAGAACGTATATTCTTCCAGCTTGGTCTGCGGTTAAAGCAAGACGAGGTAATGAAAGCAATTCATGACTCCAGTACTCTTCATTATCAGTTTTTGCGTGTGCCATTCAAGACTATTTTAAATGGTATTATTTTATGCCAGGCGACGGATTATCGAGAATATGCCCAAAAAACATTCATAGATTTTCTGTTATCAGGTGCGGCGAATGAAGAGGACGAAGCCGTGGTTCAGGGTTCCGAAACTCGTGAAATGTTAGAACAAGAGCGGCTACACTTAATTGAGATGGGTGATGAGTTTGACCTTCAGGAGTTTGAGTTGAATAAACTCATCGCCGAAAGTCAAAAAGCACTTATTTTATTAGCCAAGGAAATGCATGACAACCCTCAAGAGGTGACAGGTGTTATTATCAACGAACAGATGTCATCCTTTTTAGCTCGATCTCAAGCATTGAACATTATCTTGCGGCGGTACCGTACGCACTTTTATGATTTAATTTTGCGATGTAGAACGCTCGTTGAAACACTACCTAATTATCATCCTGATCCTGTGAAGTTTATGGAAAATCGTATGGCACTGCATTTTGATTCCAAATTGGGTGACGATAAAAAGTGAATCGTTGATGAACGGAATGTGATTCCCACGATCTGTATCAGCAATGCGTCTCCACAAAATGGATTACTTTTTCCGAAAATCCTTGGGCATCCCATAAATCATTATGACTTTGTTCCTCAAACATCACTATTTTCTTGGGTAAATTTGCACGATTATAAACAGTTAACCCTTCAATAAAAGGAACCAACTTATCCTGTTTTCCATGCAAAACAAGTACAGGGGAATGAATGTTTTGCATTCTATCTAATGAATCGAACTGATCCGTTGGCTTAATCAATATCCAAGGATAATGATAGCGAGCTAAACTGACTAACGACGTGAAGGGTGATTGTAAAATTACAGCACAAACCGGATTTTCAGAGGCTAGTTTTGTGGTGACACCAGTACCTAATGATTCCCCATACAATGCAATTTGTTCAGGATTTACATCTTTTTGATGTAAAAATTGCAACGCTGCGCGCCCATCTTCATATAATCCTTGTTCTGTGGGTGAACCTTTATTACCACCATAACCTCGATACTCTAATAAAAACACTCCAAACCCAGCTTGGATGAATTGACGCACTAAAGGCATACGATGACCAATATGCCCTGCATTTCCATGTAAAAAAAGTATGGTTGGTTGATTGGTTGCAGCGGGTTTATACCACGATGCCAGTTCAATGCTATCTTGAGTACGCAATAGTACTCGTACCATATCACTTGCATGATAGTCTTGTAATTTCGGAGTTTCAACCGTTGGAAAGTAAATTAAACTTCGTTGAAATATGTGTAATAAGAGCGCAGTGACAGCTAAAGTCAGACAAAAAATCAGTGCAAATTGTTTCAACATGGTTATTTATATCCTTATTGGCCGACTCTTCGAAAGCGGCCAAAGTCGAGATTACAATTCTGAAATAAATCGTTTTAGCAACTGATTCAATTTTTCTGACGCACGTGATGCCATCTGCACAACAGCTTCATGACTATGACTCGTTGTCGAGAGTCCGGTTCCATAGTTGCTAATGATTGAAATCACGGCAACTTTCATACCACAATGATTTGCAACCAATACTTCGGGTACTGTTGACATCCCAACCACATCGGCGCCGAGAAGACGAAATGCGCGAATTTCCGCAGCCGTTTCGTAGTTTGGTCCAAGGACAGCAAGATAAGTCCCCTGATGGAGGGTGATATCGTTTGCATTGGCTACTTTCAGTAGTGCATGACGAGTTTCTTTATCATAAGCATTATCTAATGGCAGAAAGCGAGGACCAAATGTGTCATCGTTCGGACCGGCTAGTGGATTTCCGGGTTGTAGGTTAATGTGATCAGTGATGAGTACTAATTCACCCGGATTTAGATCGTCACGTATTGACCCCGTCGCATTGGTTGCTAAAAAATAGTCGCAACCTAATAATTTTAATGTCCGCACATAAGTTTTCACGACCTCATGATTGTTTCCCTCATAAGCATGGGCACGACCCTGCAAACAGATAACACCAACACCTGAACTATAACCTAATACTAGTTTCCCAGCATGTCCATGCACTGAACCATTCGGAAAACCGGGAAGGTCTGAGTAAGATATGGTTATGGGATCATCCAATTGTTCTGCAAAACTTCCTAATCCTGAACCTAGGACAACGCCGATTCTAGGTTTAAATTGCGGAAAACGTTCTTTAATTTGTGCACAAGCAAGGTGAGCTTGGGTTTGATTCATAATGAAATCACTGTGGTAAATAAGCTTGGAGGCAAACTATACTCATAATTAAATCAATTTACAATCTTGGGCTAACTTTGGAAAGCTGCTATCATAATAATTAATGCGATGCCGCGTGCAGTACCACTTTAGGATGTATATATGAATAAACCATTATTTTTAGGTGTGAACATTGATCACGTCGCGACATTACGTGAGGCGAGGGGTACTCGTTACCCGGATCCTGTTCAAGCAGCAATGGATGCTGAAGAAGCAGGTGCTGATGGCATTACATTACATATGCGAGAAGATCGTCGTCATATTCAGGAACGTGATGTTCGATTGATTAAGGCTATATTGCAAACACGCATGAATCTTGAGTTGGCTGTGACCGATGCCATGCTTGATTTTGCTGAGGAAATTCAACCAGAGCACGCATGCCTTGTCCCAGAAAAACGAGAGGAGTTAACCACAGAAGGTGGTTTGGATGTCGTGACTCATTTTACTACGGTTGCTCATGCTGTGAAGCGCCTACAAGCGATTGGTAGTGAGGTGTCATTATTTATTGATCCGGATATGAAGCAAATTGATGCCGCCGTTGACAGTGGTGCGAGTACTATTGAGTTGCATACAGGATGTTACGCGGATGCGAAAAATGCGACAGAACAGATGTATGAATTTCTCCGTATTAGACAAGCCGCTGAATATGCTGCTAATCTAAAGCTTATTGTGAATGCTGGGCATGGTTTGCATTATCATAACGTGCAGCCCATCGCTGCTATTTCCATTTTCCATGAATTAAATATTGGTCATGCTATTGTTGCTAGAGCACTTTCTTGTGGTTTTAAGGAGGCAGTTAAGAGCATGAGGCAATTAATGCAGGAAGCAAGATATGACATCGACAACAGAAGCGATTGTAATTCGCATCACGGGTGATTCAGGAGATGGTGTACAGCTTGTGGGTGAGCAACTCACCATAACGGCTGCGTTAACCGGTCGTGATGTGCGAACATTGCCTGATTTTCCTGCCGAAATTCGTGCTCCAGCAGGTACTGTTGCTGGAGTATCCGGATTTCAATTAGCAATGGCCGAGCATGCTATTTTTACTGCCGGCGAATCACTGGATGTGTTAGTTGCCTTGAACCCAGCAGCACTTAAACATTCGTTACAGCATTTAAATCAAGATGGTTTGTTGATTATTAATGAAGACAGCATGCATCAGAAAGACTGGGAAAAAGCAGGCTGTAATCCATCCATGTTAGCGGATGCTGAGTCACGTTATCAAGTCGTATCATTGCCATTGATTAGCTATACCTTAAAGGCGGTAGAAGGACTTGATATCAGTCATGCCGAGGCTAAAAAAGCGAAAAACTTTTATGTGCTGGGTCTGGTGCTGTGGTTGTTTGATTTGCCTACCGAACATTGTCTAGCGTTTATCGCTAAAAAATTCAAAGCACATGACATTATTGCTAAGGCAAACGAACAGTCATTTCTTGCTGGTTATAATTACGCAATGACGCTAGAGTTAACTCGACGTTCATATATGTTGGGCCAAGTGAGTCGTGAGCCTGGCGAGTATCGACAAATTACAGGGGTGGAGGCTGTTGCCTTAGCCATGGCATCCATTGCCGTTAGCACACGTACACCCACGTTAGTTGCTGGTTATCCAATCACACCATCGTCAGCGATTTTGCAAGAATGCGCCAAATTAACGGATTTTGGTGTGCAATTATTGCAATCAGAAGATGAAATTGCTGCAATTTGTGCCTGTATCGGGGCCGCATTTGGTGGCTGCTTAGCGTTAACCTGTACGTCTGGACCAGGTTTGGATTTGAAAAGTGAAAGTCTTGGTTTAGCCGTTGTCAGTGAATTGCCTTTGGTTATCTTAGATGTGCAACGAGCCGGAGCTTCAACAGGGTTACCCACCAAAACAGGTCAAAGTGATTTGCGACAAGCTTTGTATGGGCGGCATGGTGAAGCACCACTGCCTGTGTTGGCCCCCAAAAGTCCAGCAGATTGTTTTGCCACCATGATTGAAGCGTTTACGATCGCCATACGATATATGACGCCAGTTATTGTGTTGATGGATGCGTATCTTGCGATTGCAGCACAACCCTGGAAAATTCCTGATATGGATTCCATCGTTATGCCTAGTCTGGATTTAAATCGCTTTCCTAAACCTTATCAACGAGATGAAAAATTAAGTCGCAGTTGGAATATCCCCGGAACCCCAGGGTATATCCATCAAATCGGTGGGTTAGAAAAACAAGGTGACGATGGACATGTTAGTTATGATGCGGATAATCATCAACATATGGTGAATTTGCGTGCACAAAAAGTGGCTGGTATAGCACAGGATTATGCTCCGCTTGTAATCGAAGGTGATCAACACGCCTCTATATTATTACTAGGCTGGGGTAGTACGTTCGGTAGTCTTGAATCTGCTCTTTTACAGTGTCAAGCGGAAGGGATTGCCGTTGCATTGGTGCATTTACGTCACTTGAATCCATTACCAAAAGAACTGGGATTGATACTATGTTCTTATCAGCATGTGTTGGTCGCTGAGTTAAATACAGGTCAATTATGTCAGGTTTTGCGTGCGCACTATTTAGTGAACATGAAATCGATCAGTCAATGTAATGGGCAGCCATTTTCTACGAATGTGTTGGTTAATGCAATTAAGAACGCGACGAAGGATGTCACTCATGAACAAGACAATATACACCCGTGAAGACTTTAGTAACCATGCTGAGGTGCGTTGGTGTCCAGGGTGTGGTGATTATGCCATTTTAGCGGCGTTGCAGCGTATGTTGCCTGAATTAGGATTAGCACCTGAAAAGCACGTGTTTATTTCAGGGATTGGTTGCGCAGGTCGGTTACCTTATTATATGAACACATATGGCTTTCATACGATACATGGCAGAGCATTGGCTGTTGCTACTGGTTTGAAAGCACTGCGTGATGATTTGACGGTTTGGGTGATCACTGGAGATGGCGATTCACTCAGTATCGGCGGTAATCATTTCATTCATTGTCTACGACGAAATGTGAACGTCAAAATATTACTCGTCAATAATCAAGTCTACGGGCTCACTAAGGGGCAATTTTCCCCCACGTCACAAAAAGGACAAATTACTAAAACTTCTCCACATGGCGTGTCCACTCAACCGGTCAATCCATTGGCGTTAGCTTTAGCCGTTGGTGCGAGCTTTGTTGCTCGTGCGGTAGATAAAGATCCGAATCAATTGGGTGTGGTTTTGAAGGAGGCCTATGAACATCCGGGGTGTGCTCTTATTGAAATCTATCAAGACTGTCATATTTTTAATGAAGGTGCGTTTGATGCCTTTTCTTTAAAGGCTAATCGAGCCGAACACACGGTACAATTGCAAGAGGGGAAACCGTTGTTATATGGTAAGGAGTTAGATAAAGGTTTGATATCTCACAACGATGAATTAAAACGAGTAACGAGTCAGGAGGCTAACCATTACCGCCACGATTCCGGTAATTTTATGGCTGCCATGCGTTTAGCAAATCTAACTTCCCCCGAATACCCCGTTCCACTAGGTGTCTATTACAAAAAATCACGTGAAACCTTTAAGTTAACGTGCGAGTTTAAAAAGACTGTGTCTGATTTGCCGGCATTATTTCGTGCAAATGCCAGTTGGTCTCAGGAGTAGCTTGCTCCTAATGATTTTGTTGTTGCGGATTATTTTCAGGTTGTCCAAGAGTTTGGGGAGGTATTTCTTTCTGTGGGGGATAGTACTTAGGAGTATCAACATCCTCCGGTGTTACGCCGGCAGTTGTTTCACCAGGAAACTGTGATTCTATGGCATGCGCTCTTGTTGTGATGGCTAATAAAGCAATGAAAACTACGATGATTTGTTTCATGGTGTCTCCTATACTTGGGCTTTAGGGTCTATTGTCCTGATTGTAAGTGTTTTTACAAAACGAGCCGATTTTCGTTGATATTATTGGCCTATAAATACGTCAGATCTAAACTTATTTGGACAGAATGGCATGCGTCTTTTTGCATGCCATTCTGTCCAAACTCCAATAATTACTCTCGCCCTGAAAACGCACTGAGTAAATTAAGTAAGCTAATAAATAAGTTATAGATTGAGACAAACAAAGACACTGTTGCGCTGATGTAATTTGTTTCGCCGCCATTAATGATTTCACTTGTTTGGAATAAAATCAATCCAGAAGAAATGAGTACAAATGCTGCTGATATCACCAATTGAAGCGCTGGGATTTGGAAAAATATTCCGGCAATCATCGCGAGTAGGGCAACCATCATGGCAACAAACAAGAAGCCACCTAAATAGCTGAAATCTTTACGAGTTGATAATACGTAAGCAGATAAAGTAAAGAAGATAATACCCGTTCCACCAAATGCCGTAGCAATTAATTGTGGACCATTGCTGTAATGTGCAATGCAGGCGTTTATAACTGGGCCTAATGCGTAACCCATGAATCCAGTAAACGCAAATACACTGAGAAGACCCCAAGGGCTATTTCTAAGAGCATGCGTTAAAAAC
The DNA here is from genome assembly GCA_030695645.1 of Legionellaceae bacterium. Taxonomy (GTDB): domain Bacteria; phylum Pseudomonadota; class Gammaproteobacteria; order Legionellales; family Legionellaceae; genus JAUYQG01. The sequence continues at coordinate 10,296 of JAUYQG010000090.1, read as the reverse complement.
ATCAAACCATACACTCCAACAATGAAAATCAGAGGATTTAACACACGAGTACCCACCGCATAAGACAAATACGCTGTGAATGCGCTGAACATAAAAGTCAGACCGAGCAGAAGATACGTGTTTCGTAGTACCTTGTTGGTCGCCAACACTGACTCGGTAGTGCGACTGATGGTTGAAACGTTGTTTTTATTCATGTCTGGCTCCAAATATTAGTTATCTATTATTACTATTATACCATATATGGTGTCAAGACATTGGCTTTTCAAGAGGGAAGTCATTATTATAGTTGCATCTTACTAAATGGATTGTTTATGAAACCAGCTTTAAGCATTGCAAAAGATATTTTATTGAAACCAGCTTCTTTAGACGAAAGTCGGATTGAAAAAATACTTCAATCGATGATGACTAAACACGTTGATGCGGCTGATCTTTATTTTCAAAGTTGTAGCTACGAATCATGGTATTTAGAAGATTCTGAAGTAAAAAGTGGTAGTTATTCCATTGATCGCGGTGTTGGTATTCGGGCTGTCAGTGGGGATAAAACAGGTTATGCTTATTGTGATGACATATTATTACCAGCAATGGAGCGCGCAGCTGATGCGGCACGCTCCATTGCGTTTGGGGCTACAGCCATAGTGCCATCCGTTAAAATAGCAACATCACCCATCGTTCGCTATCCTGGTTTAAATCCAATAGAAGGCATGAGCAAACAAGAAAAAATTGCGCTACTGGAAACTATTGATAAAGAAGCTAGGCGCTGTGATCCTCGTGTGATTCAAGTCAACGCGTCCTTGAGTGGTTGCTATGAAGTGGTGATGGTTGCTGATATGCATGGTCATATGGCAGCTGATATTAGACCTTTAGTGAGTGTTCATGTCAGCGTGATTATTGAAGATAATGGACGACGCGAATCTGGGCGTTGTGGTGGTGGTGGACGCGTTGCGTATTCTTATTTTACTGAAGAAGAGCGTGCTTTAGGTTATGCAAGAGAGGCCGTACGTGAAGCACTAGTTAACTTGAACGCCGTGGATGCACCTGCTGGGATGATGCCCGTTGTTCTAGGTCCTGGTTGGCCGGGCGTTTTGTTGCATGAAGCGGTTGGTCATGGATTGGAAGGTGATTTTAATCGTAAAGGCTTATCCGCTTTTGCTGGACGTATTGGTGAGCAAGTTGCGTCACCTGGTGTGACGGTGGTTGATAATGGTACTTTGGATAATAGACGTGGTTCGTTAACGATCGATGACGAAGGTACACCGACACAGTGTACTACATTGATAGATAACGGAATATTAGTGAATTATATGCAAGATAAGTTAAATGCGAAATTAATGGGTATGCAACCTACGGGTAATTGCCGGCGCGAGTCCTATGCGCACGTACCCATGCCGAGAATGACCAATACCTACATGCTAGCCGGTCAGCATGATCCTGATGAAATCATACGCTCCGTAAAAAAAGGATTATATGCTGTCAATTTTGGTGGTGGTCAGGTGGATATTACGTCCGGTCAATTTGTTTTTTCTGCGAGCGAAGCTTATTTGATTGAAAATGGGAAAATCACCTCTCCTGTAAAAGGAGCAACGTTGATAGGGAATGGACCTGATGTGATGAAAAAAATCAGTATGATCGGCAATGATTTAGCGTTAGATGATGGTATCGGAGTATGCGGAAAGGATGGTCAATCAATCCCAGTTGGTGTTGGACAGCCTACATTGAAAATTGATGCATTGACAGTTGGTGGAACCAAATAGAACCTGAGTGATGAATTACGTCATTGCGAGTATGTGACACCCGGATAGGCAGGGATTACTGATCCAAATCAAGAGACTACATCTCCAATTTCTTGGACAGAAAGACCTGAGGCCCTTTTCATGTCTTTTTGTCCAAAGTCCAATACTGAAGATTACTCCCGCTTTGATTTTTCAAGAGCATTTCAATACGCGAAAATCGATTATTATTGTCTTCCGTTATTTGTCTAATTTTCGCAGATAACTCATTTGCTACATCATAGTTTACCACCTCGGTTTGATCATATTCATCCATTTGGCTCAAAGCTTTGGAGACGGTCGAATGGGTATGGGATAGAAAGTCATCAATATTGTCATTAAGACTTAACGTAGAATCAATGGATGCTTCTTGTTTATCATATAATTCGTCATTCATGTTTTGAGCTTTACAGATATACTCTTTTAGAACGGATACAACTTGTCTCATATTTTCTGTGACTTGAATTAACCGTTTGGTGTGATGATGAAATTGCGTGCTTACTGCGTCAAGTTTTTCATTGCTATTTAATAAAGCATGATTCGTTTCATGGATATTTAACGTTGCTAAATGTAAAGACTGAGATTTTTCTGATAAAGTATTCTGATAAGTAAGGTAAGATGCTTGTGCTTCCAATAGATCGGTGTTTATCTTCGATGTACTTGTAACCAAAGAGTCCTTTGCTTCTGTGAGTGTTTGAATTACGAGGCTGTACTGGCCTAGTTTTTCATTTAGATCACGTAACTGCTCTTCAAATTGTTTGAGATCTTGGGTCGTTTGTACATTAATTTCACAAAGTGAAATCATCACCTTTTTAAGACTGGCTTCCAGAGCGCAAAGATGCTCAATGGTTTCAGCTAACGATTTTTCTATCTCAATAATATCTTCACATAGTCGTTTATTGCGTTTTTCAGATAAGGAGTAGTGGTTCATAAACAGAAATACCATAGCAAGATAAATCACAACCAGTATGCAACACATGAGAATGGGCATATTACACAGAGCACCTATACCTGCTCCAATGCCAGCAAATACGACTCCTAATAATAATTTAATCCACCAAGATAGCTCACCATACCAATCAGATGCCGCACTAAAGTAACTTTTTTCAATATTATAGCGTTTCATGAGCAAATCTAAATTGGAGTGTAAGGAGTCCATCGTACGCTCTTGCTGAAGTAGTCGATTAAGTTGTTCTGTGGCAGTGCGCTGAAGAGTTTCAATCGTACTTTCTTGACCTGTTTTTGAGCTTTGTTGTGTTGATTCAACACCCGACATTTTTTTTTCATCTTGAACTGGTTCGTGCGAATCATGTTCATAATCATGGGGTAAAGATGGTGGGTTCATGATTGAGATCACAGACTCATTAATCTTTTTATTTAGTAACTTATTTTGCATGATTATCTCCTAATGCGTATCCGAACCGCGACCGTAGGGAGCGGAAATTTTAAAGGGTCCCACTCCCTAACGATCGTGGTTTGGTATTCTTAGTTTCAGGCGGGAATTTCTGGTCAATTAAACATTTTCATTTTATTAGTTGGTGAGCGGTGGTTTGAGATAGGGGTATCTTGTTCCTCTAAGGCCTTTGATAGATGATCAATTAACCCCGTCAATCGCTTATTCTCAGTTAATAATATCTGTATTTCCCCTAATCTGGATTTGTTGAGATCATGTGATCCGGTGAATTTACTGGTTAAACGTTCGATGGTTGTTTCTAGGGTTTTAATAGTTGATGTCATGCGAATGTTTTTTTCTCGAAGAGATGCCATTTCAGCATCTTTGTGAAGCAAATGAGAAGCATCCGAAAATTCTTCGCTAAACTGATCTATGCGTAATTTATTTTCATGCGCATCTTCATTGATTTTTGCTTCAATAGTTGCTAGCTTTTCAATGGTGAGCGTTAATTCTCTTTCTTTTTCAACTAAAGCATTCTGCGTACCTTGAAGCATAGTATTTACGGAAATTAACTCGGATTTTAATCGGTCTAATTCAGCCGACATGGTTTCAACGGTAATGGAGGTAGAACTCGCGACATACTGCATGGATTCAGCGACACGTTCTAAATTTTCCGTTGCTTGATTTGTTGCCTCAATGCTTGCGCCAAACGTTTGGATCGATGAGCCCAACTGTTGTTGCTGCTGTTTTGAACGATCTAAAATAAGCTCGACATTATCTCCTACGCGTTGCGCTATTTTCTCAGCATCTGTTCTGAGTTTTTTCTCTCGTTTTACGTGTTCTTTTCTAGTCTCTGACAACTCGGTTTTTTCGTTTCTTTTATACCATTTTCGCGCGACTAGAAAGCTAGTGATACTCGTAGCAGCTCCCACAAAACAAGCAATAATTAATGGACCAAGATAACTGACTGCGGCAACAGTGGTTCCTACGACAACTGCTCCGATTATAGGTAATGGCATAACAATCTCCTTGTTGAGGTTTTTGGACTAAAAAATTTAAGAGTCATGAAACGATAGACATTTCAGCTCGGTTTTCATTAGCTTCATTGATCGTTTCACAACGATTTTTCGCAAAAAAACGTCCTGCTAATAAACCCGTTCCAAACGCTATCGATGCACTACCAGCCGCGATCAGGGGAACAAAAGGTAGTGGGGTAACGTGGAATGAGGCTAACAAAATGGCCCCGATACCTGCCAGTAAGATTAAACTAGCAATCACCATGAGTGCTCTACTACTCATAATACTCAGTAAAAAACCGGGAATAATGAGGTCATAAGTTAAGTCTTTCTGTAGTCTTGAGGTGATAACTGACGTAAATTGATTGAGTCTTCTGTCGATATTTGGAGTTTGATTAGCTGAAAAAAGTGCTCGCATGTACGCCGTACGGGCGGCGCAATAGGTATCTCTATAGACATACAAAGCCGCACGTTTTGCTTTATTTCGTGCAACAACATCTAAAACTCGGGTACTGTCATAGGCCGGTGCTACAGCACCAGAGAAAGCTTGAATAACTTTTTCAGGGCCTTGTGCAAGTGATAGAAAAAAGTTTTTCGTAGCGACGTGCTGTGGCAGTGTGGTTAATGTATAGGATTCCCATTCAGCATCATAAGCGCTGTCTGCAGCTAATTTAGTTGCGGCGGCGTCTGTGACGCGTGCCGTAAAGTTGATGGACTCCATTATTTCAATGAAATAAGTGGCCGCTGCAAGTAATGCTGCAAAATCCGCTAATTCAGGACTATGTTGTGATGCTACCCTAAATGCCGCTTTGTGGGCGGCTGCTCTAGCATACTCACCCGGGGATGATTTTTTGGTGTATGCGGCGACTGCCATACTAATTAACATATCAATGGTTTCTTGCTTCACGAGAGATTCTCCATAAAAACGAGATCGATCGCATCAAGCGCACGAATAATGAGAGTGTTAAAACTAAACAACTTTACTCGATATGCTGATGCGTAAACGAGTAAGTCATTACGTGAATAATGGTGATGAAAAAACGATGACCGGGTCCGAAAAAACAGATGTGCTTGGAGTAAGATATGATTTCATGACGTTTCCTTATGTTGGATTGCATTTTTGCTAAGCGGCATTGATCCATCAGGCCGTTTGCTTAACGATTTGCAAATGGTATCGAATAAATTTTAAAAAGTCACTATATTTTTTATAAGAATTTTGGTCGTAGTTCTGCTACATAACCCCATTGCGTATCCCATACCATTTTGTTGAGTTCACCGCTGTGATTAAAAAGATCCAAAAGCATGTTTACTGATGGTGCTTTGCACGTTAGTATCACCATATTTGCGGTTCCTTTCACCGGCATGCAAACGGTTTTTTGATTAAAATGCTCGCGTATATGTTGCATTATTGCCCATGCTTCATCGATACTGGCTAAATTGATGCTAAGAATACCATTGGGTAATAGTATCTGGTTACAAAAGCCAAAGAATTCTGAATGATTGCAATGTGTCGGAAAATTGTCTCCATTGTAAATGTCAATTAAGAGATGCTGGTAGTTGGTTTTACAGGTTTGAACAAATATATTTGCATCTTGATGAATGATTTCGAGATTTTTTATCTTGTCTGTCATAAAATAGCGGGATGCCGTGTGAATTACAGTTTGACTGGATTCAACTGCCGTGATTGGTATATCGTTTAAAGAGGCACTCATGGCGTGAGCTACGGCACCGCCGCCGAGACCCAAGAGGCAGCATCTGGATGGCGATGAGCGGAGTGCGAATGTGAATGGATTAATGTATTGTAGTGAGGGTATGTGTGGTTGATACCGATTTATCAACGTTTGTAATAGGTCGCTTTCTAAGGTTAGCCAGCGATAAAGTAAATTCTGATAGACCTTTATTCCATCAGGTGTTTGATAAATACATGTACCAGCTAGCGTTTTCCAGAATTTTTTCATTAGAAGGATGTCGTTATGATACTATTAGAAACAAAAGCTATTCAAACCATGATAAAAAAAATGGGATTATCTGCTTTTTATTTACGTCTATGTGATAATTTAACAGAAGATTTCAAAAATTGGCATCGTTTTCAAAAATGTAATCGCAATGCTATGTACGTCGATAATGGTGTGATTGAATTAATGCCCATTTGCAATGATGAACTGTATAGTTTTAAATACGTGAATGGTCATCCTTTAAACCCAAAGCAAAATAAATTAAACATTATTGCTATTGGGATGCTAGCAGATGTTGCAACGGGTTATCCACTCATGCTTGCGGCAATGACTGTTTTAACAGCGATTCGTACGGCCGCTGCATCCGCACTGTCGTCGCGTTATCTTGCTAAGGCCACAAGTAAAAAAGTAGCTATCATTGGCTGTGGTGCTCAAAGTGAGTTTCAAATTTTAGCTCATCATGCATTATTTAACTTATCTGAAGTTCGGTATTTTGATATTGATCCTGATGCTATGAACCGGTTTAAACATAACTTACAGTCCGAATCATTTAACCTAGTACCAGCAACCAGTTGTTTGGCTGCCATTACTGATGCGGACATTATTATTACAACGACTGCCGCCGTAGGTAAGCATAAAGTATTGGAGTTGAGTTGGTTAAAACCAGGGCAACATATTTGTGGAATTGGTGGGGATTCTCCTGGAAAAACCGAATTAGATCCTGAAATATTGAAACACGCGAAGGTGGTTGTTGAGTATTTTCCACAAACACATCATGAAGGTGAAATTCAAAATTTAGGTCCTCATGCAGCAGATTTTGTGCATGCCGAATTTTGGGAGGTAATTAGTGGTACTAAGTCCGGTCGAACGGATGCGAATGAAATTACGGTATTTGATGCGGTAGGTTTTGCATTAGAAGATTTTAGTGTGCTTCGATTGTGTTATGAATTATCAAAAGAGTTTCATTTGGGGAGGTCTGTTGATTTTGTTCCTTATTCACTGGACGATTGTAAAGATTTATATGGGCTATTCGTGAGGGAACCAAATGAAGCATCAAGCGAAAAATGTGGTTAAATTAATAGGTTATGCCTCAGGTGTGGCAGCAAATAATATTGATTGTGCTTTAGGCCCATGGTATTTGTTCTATCATCCAGCCCTATTTCATGACGTAGGAATGGATGTGGATTGGCAAATCATCATTAAGGCGGCATCCATGAGTCGTGGAATGGATGTGATGTCACTTGTGAAAGAAACGGTGTATGAGTTGGGTAAGGCCGTTATGCCATCAGCTCAACTTCAGCAGCCTTTTTGTGTTTTTGGTGGTGATCATTCGTCAGCAATTGGCACGTGGAGTGCCGTTGCAAATGCCTATCGGGATCGAGGCGATATTGGTCTTATTTGGATTGATGCGCACATGGATAGTCATACGCCAATTACTTCTGAAACTCAAAATATTCATGGTATGCCATTGGCTCATTTGTTAGGGGAAGGACGTAGAGAGTTCATTGATCTATTTGATGAATATCCGGCATTAAAACCAGAAAACATATGTTTGATTGGGATCCGTAGTTACGAAGCTGGCGAAGAAGCGATATTGACTCGCTTAGGAGTGAAAGTAATTCATATGGATGAGATTAAACAGCGTGGTATTCAGATGGTGCTGGGCGATGCAAAGCGCCATGTTTTAAAAGCGACATGTGGTTTTGGAATTAGTTTGGATCTTGATGGTATCGATCCGAATGATGCACCAGGTGTTGGTTGTCCTGAACCTGATGGCATTGGGGGGCATGAGCTTGTTTGTGCGCTGCAGGAGTTGGTTTCTAACCAATCCATTTTGGGATTGGAGATTGTAGAATACAATCCTATCCGTGATCCCAATCATAAAACAGCGAAACTAGCTGTGAAGTTGTTGCATGCGGTTTATGGATAATTCTAGAAAGAGCAGTTGGAAATGACTATTAAATCGACTATTGATCCATCAGAGGTGGCTAAATTTGCACAGCATGCGACTGTTTGGTGGGAAAGAGAAGGCCCATTAAAAACACTGCATGACATCAATCCAATTCGGATTGAGTTCATACAAAAAATAGTTGCATTGAATGGTCAGCGTATTTTAGACATTGGTTGTGGTGGTGGGATATTATCAGAAGGGATGACTCGTTGTGGAGCAATGGTAACGGGCCTTGATGTCGAGGTGGAAGCAATAGAGACAGCTCGCGCGCATGCTCTACAGAGTCAACTTACTATCGATTATGTCTGTAAGCCAATTGAATTATTTGATGCAAAACCATTTCCTATCATAACTTGCTTAGAAATGTTAGAGCATGTAACTGATCCTGAAATAGTTATCAATCACGCGGCACGTTTGCTAGAACCAGGTGGCTACCTGATTTTATCGACGATCAATAGAACTGTAAAAGCTTATGCGACGGTGGTGTTAGCAGCCGAATATTTATTGGGGATACTTCCTAGGCAAACACATGATTTTCAGAAGTTTATTAAGCCGAGTGAGTTAATGAATATGGCTCGAGGAGCTGGGTTGGAGTTTGTTGACATGAGTGGTATTTCTTATAATCCATTTACCCGAGACGCATCGCTTGCTCAGTCTGTGGCTGGTAATTATTTATTGGTTTGCCGGGCACCTAATAGGTCATCCTAAAACTTGGACTTTGGGCAGAATTGCATGCGGCTTTTTGCATGCAATTCTGCCCAAAGCCCAATAAAACGTAACCATTCGCATGTGTCATCCCGAGCACGTATACTGCATTACGATTTAATCTACCCTCACCCGCCCTATCGGGCACCCTCTCTCATCAATGGGAGAGGGTTACTGGTTACTAATTAGTTGCGTCTTGTGGACTAGTTGCGTCTTGTGGACTAGTTGTGTCTTGTGGGCCTGGGTTTGTCTCAGCTGGGTTGACACTTTCTGCAGGGTTGGTTTGTTCAGCAGTAGGGGATGCTTTATCTTTATCACAGTCACAAGCAAATACTGTTGTGGATGATAAACTACATAAAACTAATAATGCACTAAAACAGACACTTTTAATCATTTTGTTTCTCCTGGTTTATTTTAATTATTATTTATTCACTTCTCGTGTACTTGCATAACGCTGTTCAAATCGTTTCTGTGCGTATTGAGCTTGTTCTGCCGTAACAGTATCTACCTCATTGCCGAACAAATCAATGCGAGCTGATTTTTCAGTTTGACAGATAAGATATGCTTTCGAAGCGCTGTAATAGTTGATTGCGTCACGTAATACTTTTTTGCTGAAAGGGGGAACCTCTAGGCGTTCATAAAAATCAACGATATCCTCAAAAATTCCTAATTTCAAAGGTTTGACTTGCTTGCTTTTTTGATAAAAAGCGGCAGGGAAATACTCTACTAGCCAATTTAATGCTTCTTGCCTATCGTTTTGAGGGAAATTTTGTTGGTTCATAATGGGGCTCTTGGATAATCCTTTACTTGACTGACTGCACAAACTTACCATAAGCAGAGCTGGAGAACAACGGTCATTTATCTTTATTGGACTTTGGACAAAACCGCATGCAAAAAGACGCATGCAGTTCTGTCCAAATAATTTTAGACCTGTGATATTTATAAGCTTAAAATACGTGACACAACCGGCTTTATTTGTAAGAGAATATACATTCAGGATAATTAGCAATCTAATTTAGAATAACAGATCTCAAATTTCTTGGACAGAAAGACATGAGGCCCTTTTCACAGCAATTCTGGGTGAACGATAAGGCCCTCTGTTCTAGGGCTATGTAGCGTTTTAATAAAATTATTTTTCGCAAAATATCACTGAATTCGTTGGGTGAGCAAAGGTGCTTGCGACGGGCCCACCAGCTGTGGTAAAACGGTGGGCACGTCGCAAGCTCCTTTGCCCACCCTACCTCGTTCACCCATAATTGCTACCCTTTTCATGTCTTTTTGTCCTAATTCCAAAATTTATGATACAGCATAATTGCTATGTGCCAAATAATTACGATCAGGATAGTAAGCAAATACAATGGATCCACCTATCAGGGTATTGATTACTGGTTTAGCTAATGATTGAGCAATCGATGGGCAACCCCAGCTTCGGCCTGCGCGACCGGATTGTTTAATAAATGTTGGTTCAACATACCAGGCACCATGCATAACGACGCGACGGCTATAGGCA
>JAUYQG010000079.1 GCA_030695645.1 Legionellaceae bacterium | reverse complement strand
AGGACATCCTTATCTCTCCCAAAAAAACATAGGTACAATTATACCTATGTTTTTGATAAAAAAATAGAGTTAAATGTTGCAATTCATATGATTTTTAAGTGTTTTTATAGACCTAGGTATAATTTCTTAGGGAATTGAGGTTGATTACTGCTCTCAAAAATAGCTACGTAAAACAGGGTGAGTGTTCACTTGATTTGAACCATCCCGGATCTCGAGCTTAATAAGCTACCCTTTGTGCACCCAGATTGCTGTTAGCTTGACACAATCTTGCGATCGATTGAAAACCAACTTTAAAAACATGCTGACCAACCAAGTCAATCAGGCCATCACGATCCGCTGCGTTTACAACGTCAAAATCGGCCCACCACTCGCATATGGTTTGACTATTATCTGCATCAAACGTCAGTCGAACGCTGGCGCTATAATTTCTAACAGGAAGCGTGCCTTCAATGATGACATAATCCAATGCATGTGCCTTTTCATCCAACAGAATGAGTTCTTCTCGTACATAACCAGACTCCAATGTGAGATGACGGATGCTACCTATCGATTCACCATCACCGTGCTCAATCCGACTTGCTTTAATACCTGGATGAAATGAAGGTAACCCATTAAAATCGCGAATGATTTGCCAAATTTTTTCTACTGGGGCATCAATCACTTCGGTAATATGTACCGTATGTTTGACTGTTTGTTTCATAGACACTCTCCATTTAATTGGCTTCAATAACGATTAAACCAGGCTTGCTTTTAGCATAACCACAGGCTTTAAACGCTTTCGTCTGGTTCGTGACAGCCTGCTCTGTCGGTAATCTCTCCATGGAACTCGCACCAAAAAATCCATGACAATTTTTGCACGATTGCATCACATATTGGGCGTCTTCTGGGGTTGCAATCGGACCTCCATGGCAGAGTATAATAATATCGGGACGAATTGTTAGAGCCGCCTTCGAAATATTATTAATTCGTTCCACGCAGTCCTGAAGCGTTAGTGCTGTTTCAGCGCCGATGGAACCACCTGTGGTTAATCCCATATGAGCAACAAGAATATCCGCTCCCGCCTGAGCCATCGCAATAGCCTGTTGCTCATCAAATACATAAGGTGTTGTTACTAACCCCTTTTGATGTGCTAACCGAATCATATCGACTTCCAAAACATATCCCATCCCCGTTTCTTCAAGATTGGCACGAAACAACCCATCGATTAAACCAACCGTTGGGAAATTTTGAACACCAGAAAAACCAACGCGGAATAAATCGTCTAAAAATGTATCAAATAAACAAAACGGATCCGTACCATTCACACCCGCAAGAACGGGTGTCTTATTGACCACAGGTAGCACCTCGTGGGCCATCTCCATAACAATCTCATTAGCATTTCCATAAGCGAGTAACCCAGCAAGCGAGCCACGTCCAGCCATACGATAACGTCCTGAATTATAGATAATAATTAAATCAATACCGCCTGCTTCTTCACATTTAGCAGACAAGCCCGTCCCAGCACCGCCACCAATGATCGGCCGTCGCTCTTGAACCATCTGCTGAAATTGATTCATTAATGTTACTCGATCAAATTTTGGCATGTAACGCACTCCTAATATGGGATCTTGGCCATGTTCATGACACGATTTCAGAAAAATGCTGTATTACTACGTTGGAAAAAGCAACAGAATTAATATGATGAGGAACACGAATCAGCTGGCGATCTCTTGTTTGCTCAACATGATACTCCAACGCATCAAATAAGGCCGCATCAGCTTCAGGATTCCAAAACGCTTGACCTAAAGCATCTAATGCCGACACCCCACCCTCTGGTATCAAAAGACGTACTGGACCTTGACAGAGATTCAGACGCTCTGCAATCCAAGCACCCATCTTTGCATTTTCTTCTGGTGTTGTACGCATCAACGTAACCTGTGCATTATGCGAATACAAAAGTCTGTTTCTATACTGATTAGGCACGGAATCAATATGTCCGAAGTTAATCATATCCAGTGCACCACATGATACTATTGCTGGTTTTTTTGTGCGAGCAATGGCTCCAAAGCGATCTTCTGTACATGGGAATATCCCTCCGTACATGAAATCACATACTTCCGTTGTCGTTACATCAATAATTCCATCTAGCAATCCACCATCCAATAATTTTTCCATGGATTGCCCGCCTGTACCCGTAGCATGAAAAACTAAGCAATCATATTGGTTATCAAACTCATGTTTGACTTGTTGCACACAGGGCGTCGTCACACCAAACATCGTCATACCTATGACCAAGTGTTCATCATGATCAAAAATTGACTGACCTACTGCTGAAAACGCTCCGGCAATCGCACCAGCCGCATTTGATAAAATTCGTCTTGAAATACGATTTAAACCCGCTAAATCGGTAACTGAATACATCATACAAATATCACTAACACCAATATAGTTTCCGACGTTGCCGGAGGCCATGGTGGATACCATAATTTTGGGTACACCAATAGGCAAGGCTTGCATCGCCGGTGTGATCATCGCAGTACCACCCGATCCCCCTATCCCCAAGATTGCACCCACGTCATCTCGCGTTAAAATAAACCGAGCAAAAGCATCCGCCATAGCACTTACGGATTGACCACGATCTTTGGTAAACACGGCATCAATTCCATTCGGATGGTGACGCGCAATTTCAGTAGCAGTAATGTCTACTGTTGCCGTCTCGGCATGTGCGGTGGAAAGATCCACTGTCATGATAGGTATGTGCATTTGGTTCAATAAATCACATAAATAATTGGCTTCTTCGGCCTTCGTATCAAACGTCGCTGCTATCCAGATTTTAGTCATAGTCCACCTCGAATCCATCTTGGTTTTCATGAGGATAATATCATGTTCTGCGCATAGTACAAATCAGCAGTATAGAATATTTCTTGCCATTAAACCGCGAACTAATTCTCACCACCAATATCGTCCACCCAAGGCAAGTGCGCATACCCATTCTCGCCAATCATTGGAAATATGGGATATTTAATGACAAAGAAAAAGGGCGAATAATCAAAATCACTGGGCGTGTATAAACGTGAATTACGACGTTTCAATGCCCAGTGATTTTTATCACCTTCATGAATTGGAGGGAAAATGGGGTAATGCACGGACTGAAACGCATCAGCAATCATAGATGAACAAATATCTTCCGTGGGTTGTAACGCATTATGTTGAAACAAACTGGAGCGCCACCGTCGTGGAAAAATACCCCAAGGCATTAAAAATCGTGCCAGATCCAATAAATGGCGCACATCATATTTTCTGCCGAGCTTATCCAGTGCAAAATCAATCACTTTCCCAACATCTTGTTTAGCCAACCATTCTGGTCTGAGAATACGAATATGATCATCCTTGTATTTTTCAATGGGAGAAATAATAGTACCTTTACCAATTTCACTTTCTATCACTAATTGTTGTTCCGGTGTACAATCACAAAATAATTTAATACGATCTCGCATTTTTTTATCTTTAATATCTTGCAAACGTCCAATATACAATACAGCATGCGACCATGGGCTTTGAGTCACGTGCCGAATGATCCTACTCACTCGACTGCGACCCTCAATCAACAACACATCAGCTGGACGGATGGTGTGGCCAATCTGAGCAAAATCACATAAATATTTTCTACGTGGTGGCGCTTGATGCAAAAGCCAATGACCTATTTTTCCTATAATCCAATCTGCCAAAGAAAAAGACATGATCAAGCCACTCCTATAACACGATAAACTACAGTGTGCATTTCAATGAATAATCAATCACTACTAATTTACTACTAAATTGGTAACAATTAATAGTAAATTAGTAGTGACTCGGATTTTAGCTATTAAAAACACTAAATATCTACTAATTTAGAACTGGAGTTTGTCCAAACTCCAGTGGGGATTTAACACGGTCATAAATGGGTACACCCAGAATCTCTGGTATCACACGATATATTTGACAGCATCAGCCCAAAAGAGCAAACTAAGCTCTATGGAATATGTGATCATTGGAAAAAATATTTTCAATATAAACCATTAATTACCACACAACCAGGCGTGAACTAACGATTCATTGCCGTAAGATTTTATGGACCTATTAAAAAATACCGACGCAATCTATATAGTAAAACCAGAGTTTATATCCGAACTTTGTAATGAACTCGGAGAATATTCGGCTATAATTAACGATTTAGTCTTTTCTTCTCATAAAAAACTCGATGTGTGCTTCGCACAAGATATTTGGTTAGAGCCACACATTGTGACCTTTAACTCTATTTCAGATGCTGTAAAAATTCTTCGTCAAGCAGGGAAATTCTGGTATATGCACCCCATTAGCCATGTAAGGCGATCACGATTAATTGCAGAACAATTACGTAAATGCCCCCCACTTACACACCACTTTCCTCTTAAAAAAGATATTCCAATCATAGGTGGTTTCAGTCTCCTCGATCAAAACACCCTAATTTATAGTGCTAAACGTGCTAAAAAATGGCCGCATGGGCAATGTTCTTTTATAGAAGATAAAACAAATCCGCCAAATCGTGCTTATTTAAAGTTATGGGAAGCACTCACACTATTAGATCGCTACCCAAAATCTGGTGATTTGGCGTTAGACTTAGGCGCCTCACCGGGCGGCTGGACGTACGTGATGCAATCATTGGGCACCACGGTTACCTCCGTCGATAAGGCGTTACTGGCACCAACCATTGCCAATCTACCGGGCGTAACATTTTTACAGCAAAGTGCCTTCGCACTCGATCTTACCACACTCGACCAAACATACGACTGGGTATTATCTGACATAGCCTGTTACCCCGATCGAGCTTATGCACTCATTCAGAAATGGATAGCATCCGGTAAGGCAAAACAAATGATTTTTACTATCAAACTCCAAGGCAAAACAGAGCTTAGTACTCTCAAGTTATTTCAAGAAATCCCAAACTCTCGACTGATTAATCTGTTTTATAACAAACATGAAGCGACGTTTTTTTACCCCGCGAAGATCTGATGTGAGTCCAGTACCGCAGTAAATACAAAAAATGTATGCTACAGTTAAGTTGGGAGTACATTATAAAGGGAGAGACTTATGTTAGGCACAATACTTCTCATATTGTTAATATTGTTTTTAATTGGCGGTTTACCAACATGGCCTCATAGCCGGAATTGGGGATATGGACCTGTTAGTATTATTGGAACAATACTCGTGATTTATCTCGTATTAATCTTGATAGGAATGATACCTATAGGTTTTAGTCACGGACCGTAGTTTTAAAGTAGTACATTTGTTGCTTTATATGTGGATCTCCGCAATAGATACTGAGTCCCGCAGGAGATCCATCATTATACTCCATTGGAGTTTGTCCAAACTCCAGTTTTTGAAATTACTAATGATCAAAATGGGCACCAATTAGGCTACGTGCTTTATTTCCAAAGAATAAAAATTAGCCGCTCCACCGATGGCGTTAGACGGACCATTGTCTTGAACATAAACACCGGCTTTAAAAAACAATTCTTGTGTCCCCCACCCTATCGTATTGTCATCTGAAATATTTAAGTTATAGGACGTTGACGTGTTAAGTATGGATGAATTATGAAGATGAAGGTTAACGCGTAATGTACCATTATCCAGTAATCAATGGCACTACCTTAAGGCGCAGTAATTTTATAACCGTATGATTTATATTGAGATCAGTTTCAAAATTCATTATGATTCGTTTCGCTTAAAAACAATAAAAATAAAAAGGAAACTGAGAGATGGATTCTAACTTAAAACGTAAAATAGCACAAATTGAAGAAAAAAAGAAATCCCTCCTAAATGACACGACCGAACTATGTTTGACTCGCATCTTGAATACAGATGCATGCACACAGCTTATTGGCCAATGCAGGCCATTTCGCGATCGAATATATACACCATTTAAAACGGTTTGTGTGTTTTTAAAACAAGTCCTTGGCACTGACAAATCATGTAAAAAAGCTGTGGCGGGTCTGGCAGTTAATCACTTTAGTGCCGAAAAAAAAGCGTCAACACCAATACAGGCCCATATTGTAAGGCTAGACAGCGTCTTCCTGAGTCAACAGTAAGGTCATTAGTAAAAGAAATCAGCAGTTCGTCCGAGAGCAAGGCTCCGTCTGAGTGGAAGCCATACGGTCGAACACTAAAGGCATTTGACGGCACAACCCTGAAAATGGCCGATACACAGGCAAATCAAGCAAATTACCCTCAGCACGGGAATCAGAAAAAAGGCTGTGGTTTTCCTATGTTACGTTTATTAGCTGTCATGTCATTATCGATGGGCACGGTTGTAGATTATGCCGTTGGTGCTTACAAGGGAAAAGGTACTGGTGAGCAGTCTTTGTTAAGGGAAATTTTCAGCTGCATTGAAAATGACGATATTGTCTTAGGTGATCGCTATTTTCAAATAAAGTTGGTAATAGGCCTAGTAGAGTGGAGCCGCGTGTGCCCAAGCAGCGACCGAAGCCATTTCCAACAATGCAAATACCACGAAAAATTGCAAAAGCTAGACTAGAGAAAAAGCGGGATAAATTGATTTTAAAGCATGCCGAGGCTTAAGGTAGTAGCGTTGGACTGTTTGACGAATTTTAAAAATGCGTCTATAGTTAAAATGGAAGGATTTTAGGCAAACTTTTATCCGATACGACTCCATTTGTAAGAGATGATCATGGATCAAATATGAACACGAAATTCGAAGAAATTTCAACTGCAGACGGAAAAGCGTTAGTCAATGAACTATCAATTAATTTTGTGTGGATACCGAAAGAAAAAATATCCTCTGGTAAGATTCCGATTCCAAATACGAGTGAGGCTCCATTTATAGAAAATATCAAAAGATGGAAGGCCCTAAATCCAGAGGCTAACGTTAATCTTTATATACAACAATCAATGATCAAACAAAACGGTGTGGAAGAAACCTTTTTTGATAATCAAAGCTTAACTAATCTTACATCACTCTTGGGCTCCACAATTAATATAGAAATAATGGATAGGCATTTTTACGAGGAAAGTTGTTAACGGTGGAACAAAACCGCGGATATATGGCGCAGGTTTAAATTGAACAGGGTTAGCGAATAGCCTTCACCCTGATCTAATTTATATCAAAATTGCCGAATCTAACTTGTAGGTGTTTCCCTCCTAATCACATCGGCCATTGAGTCATAAAATTCTTCTTCGATCTTTCGATGATAAC
>JAUYQG010000154.1 GCA_030695645.1 Legionellaceae bacterium | reverse complement strand
TTGAACCGAACGTATTTTGTCGTTAATTTCCGAAAAAAATAAATCATCCAACGTAAACACACTTTTCCATAATAAATTAAAACGTTAAAGCACCTTTTTAACAATGACATTCATGATATGAATTCAACCAAATTAAACGAAGGTTTATATTGTATGGTTCAAATCCATTCGCAGAATATCGTGAGTTTAAAAAAATCCGTTCGCAAAATAACGTGGGTTCATAATTTTTTTATCGGATTCTATTCGCAAAATAGCGTGGGTTCATTCGCAAAATATCGTGAGCTCAAGTGATTCTGTTCGCGAGCCCTAACAGTTTATCAAGCAATGACAGATGTTGGTCATCCTCCACTACCAATAGCTCATTCAGTTTTTTCTGTTGTGGTACACTTAAATTTTTAATCAACATTCGCCATAAGCGAGACTCCATCCTAGAGCGAATTTCTGCGACAAAACGCTCAAGGACTGTAATACCAGGTAGCAATATTTTATTAGTAGATAACCAACCCACTGCATGATCAAAAAGCACACCAGGTCTGTCGGTACCGGTCCAACATAGCGCACATAATACGCGGCCAAGACGAAAACGACTACCTTTTTCAACAAATTCAATATAGCCATAACGCAATCTAATGTCAGCGGTGTGGCGCCAACGCTGTTCGCTCTTCATGTACATTGCCACGCAACTTTCAGGATCACTAATCTTGATTTGAGTAGCAACCCGTTCAATCACCACATGAGGGATCTTGCTCAGATCGGAAATAAAAGCTCCAATAAATCTAACTGTTGTAAGTTGTAATGCATAGCCCAACCGGCTGAAGTCACCACGTTTACTTGAGATCCATTCAAGATCATGATCATCGAGGAAAAAAAGGCTATCAACAATATCTGATGGTAGGTCAGTAGGATACTTTGCGTAATTGTCACATTGTGCTGAGGATAGAAAACTAACAGGCATGTTTATCCAAATAAAGAGGGTCGTGTTGCAAAACTTCTAAGTTCTGCGGCGAAAATTGATGCCGCGGATTCATTGGCTGAAATTCGTTGCAAATATTAGGTGCAAAAGTCTATTCTTTTGCGATATAATTTGCAACACAAATAACAAGGGATTGAAGTATGAAAATTGGTTATGCTCGAGTTTCAACCAACGATCAAAATCTGGACTTACAGTTAGCTGCTCTTCAGGAGGCTGGATGTGGCCGAATTTTTCAAGAAAAAATTTCTGGAGCAAAAATTGATCGGCCAGAATTAGAGCGATTACTGGATCAACTTCGACCTGACGATATTGTCGTTGTATGGAAATTAGATCGACTCGCGCGTTCCACACGCCGCATCTTCAATGGGTTTATTGATTGGATACTTTGCTGCTGCCACAGCCTTCATGCATTGAAATCTCAAATCAAATGCTTGTAACAATTTTGAAGTAGGGCTGTTGGCGATCGCAACCTGCGCCATATTTTGTTTTTTTAATCGGTAAGATGCAAAAAAACTTTGTATTTTTAATGCGGCTTTATCTTTTGGCATTATATATCTCAAAATCAAATATAATTTTTTTTGTCACGCAATAAGTGACTCAGCTTATTTGCGATAGCAAATGATGAAAAATCCGTATCATCCAGCCGGTGCACGGGTTTTATACCCATCAAGGCATTAGTAAGAAAGATTCCATCTGCTTGTTTTAACTCATCAGCATGGATTGATTTTTCGTGAGCTCACACGGATTCTATATTTTTTCATATAACTCCTCTTGATCTAAATAACTAGGTACCATGCAATTCCAATGAAATTTCTGTTCGATTTTCATTTTAAGAGCCTGCGCTGACTCTTTGCCACCATGAGTAATAAAAATTTTTCGTGGCGCTTTTTTTAAGTGAGCTAACCAAGCCAGCATTTCATCAAAATCAACATGTGCGGAAGTGCTCATCATTTGGCATACCTCCGCATTAATTGGGATCATTTGCCCAAACATCCTTATTTCTTTTTCACCCCGTGTGATTCGGTCCCCTCGCGTGCCGCCAGCTTGAAAGCCGCTAAATAAAATGGTATTTCTGTGATTTGGTGCAAAACTGCGGATATGATGCACAATACGACCGCCTGTGGCCATGCCGCTTGCCGAGATTAAAATCATGGGCATTTTTTGTTGATTAAGTGCTTTTGATTCATCTACCGTTTGAATGTACTGGGCAACACCACAGACATCAGCGCATTGCTGGTAATTTAATCGATTTTCACCTGCATGATGAGAAAAAACATGCGTTGCGTTGGTTGCCATAGGGCTATCGACAAAAACCGGGAGATCTGGAATTTCCTTTTTTGCTTTCAATTGCTGAATATAATATAACAATGCTTGTGTTCGGCCAACGGCGAAGGCTGGAATTAATATCATTCCGCCTCGTTTAGCAGTACGATTGATGATGTCACGTAATTGTATTGAAGGATCTGTTTTATCATGTAATCGATCACCGTAGGTTGATTCAATAACTAGGTAATTCGATTCAGGTGGATTCTGAGGTGGTTTCATGATTGGATCATTTGATCGGCCTAAATCGCCTGAAAAAAGCAAAGAAATACCCTCATGTTCCATTCTAATTAAAGACGCCCCTAAAATATGTCCCGCATAATGAAAACTCGCATAAAAGCCTTCATGAATCTTAAACGGTTTATCAAATGGTATGGTTTGAAAATGATTTAAAGATCGCTCTGCATCATCTTTGGTATACAGTGGCAAGGCCGGCTGGTGTTTTGAATAACCTTTACGGTTGGCATAATAGGCTTCTTCTTCCTGAAGATAACCGCTATCGGGTAATAATATTTTACACAAATCTCTTGTGGCCTCAGTACAAAGCACTTTTCCACGAAACCCATTTTTTACAAGTAATGGAATATAACCACTATGATCAATATGAGCATGCGTCAACAGCACATAATCAATGATTGCGGGGTTAATGGGCAGGTGAGTCCAATTTCGTAATCTCAGCTCTTTGTATCCTTGAAAAAGCCCACAATCTACTAATACGTTCATTTTTTCAGTTTGTACTAAATATTTTGATCCCGTAACAGTTTGTGTTGCCCCTAAAAATTGAATATTCATTATTTATGAACCCTCAGCTATGTATTGTCCATTATAGGCATATTTAAAGGTAAAAAACGATCTGGCTGCTGATTTATGAATAAGTTAAAGCAGGTATAGCTAGCTTTCTGTTTCAGCCCTGCATTATGCCATTCATGGCCACACGGCATCAGAACTCGTGCTTGAACGTGCTGACAGCAACAATTGTGCAGACACCGCTTGCACAATTATGCAACGCTGCATTGCACAATTTAAAATCCTGAACGTAGTTTACTTGATTCACCGAAGCAAGCATTGGTTCATATGATTGTAGCACTGCGATCTGAACTTGAGTGCCTGCGGACAGAAAGCACTAAAACCATTGCCGATCTGCAAGAAAAACTGATTCTTCGTGATGCCAAACTGGAAAAATTAACCAAGGCAAACATCAACAACACAGTTAATCAGCCTTCATCCAAACAACCAGAGTATCAATAAAGATACGGGTGTCGATCCGAACAAAAAGAAGAAACGTAAGAAAAAACGAAAAGGTAGAGCTGGCGCTGGTAATCGTGCAAAACAGGCGTCGGATGTTGTGAATCACAATCCACTGACCGTTTGTCCTGACTGCCAAACCGATTTGACAGCTCAGCCTGTAATTGAGAGCCAAGGTCGCATTAAGGAATACTAAAACGGAAGTGTTCAACGCGTGTGGGTCAGGGAATGCCTGGATTGTAATACAATGAAGCCGACTAAAGCAGGACAAGAAAAAATTGATCGAGGTATGTCTGCTTTTATGATGTTGATGTTTCGTTGATTAAAATCCGGGATATTGCCAAGATTGACCCCCCCCTCACCCTAGCCCTCTCCCCCTTGGGGGAGAGGGGATAACTTCACTTCAGTTTGAGCTCACAAAAAAATTATCCCCTTGTTGTGTCTATTGCATCAATTAATATTTGTGTATAATATTGACTTCAACGTTAATTCGGGTATTAAATGAACAAGTATTTTATATTTCTATTGTCTTTTATTTTTAGCTTGCCTGTTGTTGCTAATGATATAAACGAAATTATTGAGCAAGGATCATCGAGTTATTATTTTTCAACGACAGGGAACAGTGATCTAATGAAGACATTTGATCCGCTTAAAGATCTCTTGCCTAGCAATATGATGGCTGGCTCCATGACCAGAGCAATAACAAAATGTTATTTCATACAAATTGATCGAAAAGTTCTCTGTCCCGATTATGTAATCGGACATGCAACAATGAAGAAAGGAACCCCGAATACCGCGATTTGTACTGCAGCAAAAAAATCTGCTGCTGCGCCGAGAGGTTGCCAAAGAAAGCATTGCACCCCATGCTCTTATGATACTATTTAAACTTTCTAAATTCATATCAAGATATGAGTTTCAACCGATCTATTCAGTGGATGGTGACCATAAATTACATTATGTCATCGATATTTATCGTGATGAGCAATGCTTTTTCCCGCGAGTCAGAAGACGGGATTATTTTTGTATTTATCCTGTAGGGATAGATGATCTTTGCGAAGAAGAATTGTTGATTTTTGACGATGCTGATGAATGGGAAAAACTTCACGGAGATAGCGAGGATGAGGTATTAAAAAAAGTACAAAGGAAGATAGAGAAACAATTAAGTCCATTATGATGCAGCTAAACCGCTTCAAGCCATGGTAAATTATGTATGAATCTAGCAAAACTGCATTTACATTGGGGTTCAAGTAAACATAAAGGTAAAAGTTATCGCTCATACAGCTTGGCTCGCACTATCGTGATGAAAATGGGAAAAACTGCAAAGAAATAGTGCTGAAATTAGGTAAACTATCGGACGATGAGGTAGATAACTGGCGCAATTTTTTACGATCTGCAAAAGATCCAAAAGCTTTTTTTACCACTGCAGATAATATTTTGGACTTTGGACAAAACGGCATGCAAAAAGACGCATGCCATTCTGTCCAAATAAGTTTAAATCTGACATATTTATAAGCCAATAATATCAACGACAATCGGCTCATTTTGTAAAAACATTTACAATCAGGACAATTAAC
>JAUYQG010000056.1 GCA_030695645.1 Legionellaceae bacterium | reverse complement strand
GTGTAAGCTGATTAGCTTATCACGCGCCAGCTACTATCGGTCAATTGATACTGATATCGGTACAGAAACACCTGAAAATCTGGAATTGATGCGTTTGATTGATGAAGAGTATACGCGTCATCCTTTTTATGGCAGTAGAAGAATAACTGTTCCAATTAAAACAATAAACACGATAAGAATAGATGGATCAATAATAAGAATATTAAATAACATTGTCATGTTAAACCGCTTATGCGCTTCATTTTAGTCTGAGTCATATTGGAAAATGCAAACCATTAATTTATTAGTTATGTGGCTTGCCGAGCACTTAAAATAAACTATGGGAGTCAGATAATCAAGCAATAAGTTTGCTACAAATTTGCTACACGACCAGATACTCAATTCCATCTGTTTATTGGTAACCAATTGATTTAAAACAAAAAAATTGGTGCGCCCGGAAGGATTCGAACCTCCGACCCTTTGGTTCGTAGCCACAGGGTTGAATACGAAATTCATTTAAAATCAATAACCTGCGATGCATCAATGTGACGAACTACTGCCTAGAACGGTCACAGTTATATGTAGCACTGCCACAGTTAGGCACGTTTCGGGCACAGTAAACGCACCACGTGTCAGAGTTGCTTACAATCCATGATAAATCAAGAAATACCAACAGAAAAATGAGCAATTCCAGCGGCTTATGTAACAAAAAACTGGGCTAATTATTTTAAACTAGCTCACAAAGTAATCTGTTTCAAGAGTGATAAAGCTATTGAAAGATTGCAGTGTGTAAAAATTGACAAAACATAAGTACAATGTATATACTTAATTAGTACCTTAAAGGGGGGAGTAATGATGTCAAAAGAAGCTGTTTTTACCATGAAGTTGGAGCATGATTTACGTGATGAATTTATGGCTGAAGCCGAAGCTTCACATAGACCAGCATCACAAATTGTGCGGGATTTTATGAGGGATTTTGTGCAGCATCAGCGTCAATCACGTGAACATGATTCTTGGTTTAGAAAAGAGGTGCAATCAAGTATTGATGATCAGCAATCGCAAGTTTTTACGCATGAGCAGGTTATGGAGGACATGAAATCTCGGTTTGAGGCAAGATTATCTAAAGAGAAAAAACGTGAGGATTGAGTGGCGTAATAAAGCATATAAGGATGCTCTTGATATTGTTGATTATATTGATATTGAAAATCCCCTGGCTGCATTTGCTGTTTATGAAGAGATCCACAAACAAATAAGTTTGCTAAGTAGTAATCCTCACATAGGTCGACCTGGCCGTATTTCTGGAACACGTGAACTGATAATTAATAGGACACCGTACATTGCGGCTTATTTTGTTACTCAAAATGCCATTGTTATTTTACGTGTTCTTCACGGTGCTCAACGCTGGCCGAAAAAGTTAGTATCAGTTTAATGCTATTAATTCGTAATATTAAAAAGATCAGCCATCTATTTTTGAGTTAACCAAACCACAAATAATCCTGCAGAGGTACTGCAACAGTTAGACACGTATCGAGCACTGTGAATGCAAATGTTTATAGAAAATAATGACGGCATCTAACACGCTATTTTTCAAAATATATTTCCTATTTGTCTGCAATTTGTATACATTTAGCGGACATTTTTTTTGAAAAATATTATTATGGCTATTATTAGACTAATTATGCAGCGTATTTCCCATCAGGCTGGTCAACTGTGGACACCTGTTGATTTTCTTCATGTTCAGCAATTATCTTGGATGTTTTGTCAGCTTTATTAAAAAGCTGCATACCTTCTTCTAACAGCTGTTTTTTCCACGCATGAACCTGGCTAGGAGAAACTTCATATTTTTTACAGATTTCATTTAATGGTGTTTCATTTTTAATCGCCTGCAATGCTATCTCAAATTTAGCAGCAGATGACCACTTCTTGTTCTTTGACATATTAACCTCCAAATTAGAGGCTATTATCTCCTAAATTTTATAATTTTGGTGGTCTCTTGTCACAATCGCCGGGTAAACCACTCCGCCTACGTACCGCGGCTTGTCCGCGGTATCCAGGGATCTCGCTCTGGTATTGGATCTCTGGATACCGCGGACAAGCCGCGGTACGTAGGGAAGTCGAATTTACCCGGCGATTGTGACCGGATACTTTTGGTGGTCTAAATTTTGGGGGTCATTATACTATTACGGACACACGTGATCCTGACATTATTTCAACCGATACGGCGAGAACAAATAATGTGAATGATTTTCTATATTATTTGATAGGTAAAGTTCATGCGGCCTGTTATCGTTCAACAGCAGATAAAGCTGAAACAATTTCAGGATTCAAATCGATAGAAAAATATGACAGTTTGCTTATTAAGCCCAAAGCTCAAGTCAATGAAACTCTAATTAAAGAAAAATGGCCTGATCTTTTGCCAATTTTGGTCTCGCTTCTTTCGCATGAAACAAAACAACATATTGTTGTGTAAAAATTAAGCTCGCATGAATACAAGAGTGGCGTAAAAGATGCCCTGTGGGAATTGAATAATATTCTAAAAAGTATTCATCTTCTTAAATATATTGACGATCCCGATTATAGACGAAATATCCGAACGGCTTTAAATCGAGGGGAAGCCTACCATCAGTTGCTCAATAAAATTACTGATATTGGAAGTGGTGATTTCAGGGGTATGTCTGAGCTTGAAGTCGAAATTTGGAATGAATGTACTCGATTGATTGCATTGATTATGATTGCCTATAACATGGGCATTTTATCCGAATTATACGAACTAAAAGCTAAGCAGGGCGATATAGCAGCCATCGAATTTTTAAAACATATTTCACCTTCAGCCAAGAAGGCAACGAACCACCGCATATTCATATTGAACATGGGGATAAGGTTGCCAAGTATTGGTTAAACCCTACCAATTTGGCAAGCTCTTATGGTTTTAGAAGTCATGAGTTAGCTAAAATGAGAATGCTTGTTAATGAACATAGTGAATTATTTTTGGAGAAATAGTATGAACACTTTAGCCGTTAAATTTGATGACCATGCAATAGATGTGAGTTTTACTAAAACAGCATTGCATTTTGTGTTGGCTGATGGACGAGAGCTCTCAGCTCAGCTGGAATGGTTTCCAAGATTACGTGAAGCAAATGAAGTGGATCGCAATAACTGGCGTTTTATAGGTCATGGTATTGGAGTTCATTGGCCAAATATTGATGAAGACATTTCTATTCGTACGCTCATGCGTGGTAGTGATTAATAAACGTTTAGTTAATTAGTTCAATGGTCGCAGGAATAACCCTTTGGGTCGTCTAAAAAACGTTCGTATTCTTTACACCAAGGGTTGTAACATGAGATCGATGGTTTTTGCTTAAATTTATGTAAAACATATTGTATATAATTCAATGTAAATAATGCTCGTCTGTTTTTCGAGTTAATATACAATATAATTCCAGAGTTGGGGAAAATGCAATGAAAGTAGGTTATGCACGCGTATCCACAAAAGAGCAGCATCTTCATTTACAAGAAGATGCTTTAAAAATCGCTGGCTGCGAAGAAATTTATACTGATATTGCGAGTGGCTCAAAAGCTCAACGTCCAGGATTAGAAAAAGCATTGGCGTATGCTCGTGAAGGCGATACATTAGTTGTTTGGAAACTGGATAGGCTTGGCCGTTCTATACAACGTTTAATTCAAACGGTTGCCACACTCAATGAAAGAAAAATTTCTTTTAAGAGTTTACAAGAAAATATCGATACAACCAGTAGTGGCGGCAAACTCATTTTCCATATGTTCAGTGCTTTAGCAGAATTTGAACGTGACTTAATACGCGAACGAACCGGTGCTGGATTGAAGGCAGCAAGGGCACGAGGCCGGATGGGAGGTAGACCATCACTGCTGGATAATCGGCAAATTAAGCGCATGATTGAAATGTATGAAGAACAAAAAAATACTGTCGCCGAAATTTGTAAAATTTACGAGATCAGTCGACCATCATTTTATAACTATCTTAAACGTCAAAAACCAAAGATAGTGGAAAATAAATAAACCATCAATGATCAAATTTTAAACGACGGGAACATTGGCGGGGGCTGTGCATAGAACCCCAAGATAAAATGCAAATCAAATGAATAACTATTCGATATCATTATAAAAAAACCAGTATGTTGAGGTACAAATAAATGGGAATATTCATAGCTGGACTTTAGCCATTTTTCCTCACGAACCGTTCGCGGTGAGGAGGTTCGCAATCAGATCTTACATATTGCGCATAACTTTGTCGAACCGTCTCGAACCGTTACTCAACACCGAACGGTTCGAGACGGCGCATGAGACATTTGATGCTCAACATGAGTTCAGTTTGTGCTCCTCCTCACCGCGAACGGAGCTGGAAGGAAAAAGGGCTAAAGTCCAGCATAGCGTTGTTGAAATTATTGGGAACTCCACTTGATCATGTTGAGAATGTGACAATCATTGGCGATGATCCTATTTTACCCAGCCCTTTTCTAATAGGAGAAGCTGGTGCTGCTATTATTGCGGCAATAGGGTATATCTCTTCCGAGTTATGGACCTTGAAAAATCATAGGACACAAAAAATTGATGTTACTGTGAAAGAGGCTGCATGCACACTTATCAAGTGATCATTTACAGCAGGCTGCAGAACGAGTGTCAGGCACGTTTTCGTCACTGGCACTTGGTTCCTAAGTCAAACTTTCCTTTAAAACCCTTGTGGCATATGGTGCGCCCGGAAGGATTCGAACCTCCGACCCTTTGGTTCGTAGCCAAATACTCTATCCAACTGAGCTACGGGCGCATACTTTACACGGTTAACTGATATCTACGACAGTTATGTTGTTTTTACTGCGGTGCATGAATTTGGCGGAGAGAGAGGGATTCGAACCCTCGATGGGATTTTGTCCCATACTCCCTTAGCAGGGGAGCGCCTTCGACCACTCGGCCATCTCTCCGTTCACATGGAGCGGAAGTATATCAGGTATTCGTACGTCGTCAACTTCAAAGTTGGAAAAATATTTTTTATTTCTCATTTGCTAAAAATTGTTGATTACTGGTATGCTGACCACAAATAGGATGCGTATAACTATACTGCACAGAGTATAGTGCCAGGAGGATCAATGAAACATAAGTCAAACTTGAGCGGAAAAGCTGTTTATGTTGTAGATGGAGCACGTACTCCTTTTTTGAAAGCCAAGGGAATTGGACCGTTTAGTGCGTCCGATTTGGCTGTGGCTGCTGGTCATGGATTATTAAAGCGCCAACCGTTTTCTCCTACGAATATCGATGAGGTCATTGTTGGCTGTGCTATGCCTAGCCCTGATGAAATTAATATAGCGCGTGTGATTTCTTTGCGATTAGGTTGTGGTAATAGTGTGCCGGCATTCACTGTAATGCGTAATTGTGCCTCTGGAATGCAAGCCATTGATAATGCGGCTATGCAGATCGCAAGCGGACGCAGTAACTTAGTGCTCGCTGGCGGAACCGAGGCGATGAGTCGCGCACCTATATTGTTCAATCAAAAAATGGCGGGGTGGTTGGGCAGTTGGTTTTCTGCTCGATCGTTTCAACAGCGTGTAGGGCTTTTAACGAAGCTTCGGCCCGAATTTTTTGCGCCTGTGATCGCTCTGCTAAGAGGTCTCACTGATCCCATTGTTGGTCTTAATATGGGACAAACCGCCGAAAAAGTAGCTTACAAATTTCATCTTACCCGCGAACAAATGGATGCTTTTGCTAATAATAGTCATTTGCGTCTGGCTGCAGCGTATAATGAAGGTCGCATGGGTGAGGTGGTTCCTATTATTGATGCAAAAGGTAATGTATACAGTCAAGATAATGGTTTTCGTGCTGATTCAACTCTCGAAGGATTAGCGAAATTAAGTCCTTATTTTGATAAGAAATACGGCATGGTAACTGCTGGAAATAGTTCGCAAATTACAGACGGTGCTTGTCTGCTACTATTAGCGAGTGCTGAGGCAGTAAAACAATATGGCTTACCCGTTATTGGCCGGATTGTTGACTCGCAATGGGGTGCGCTGGATCCTTCTGTCATGGGGCTTGGGCCTGTATACGCGGCAACTCCTATCATGCAGCGACAACATTTAAAACCAAGTGACATTGATTGTTGGGAAATTAATGAAGCCTTCGCAGCACAAGTCTTGGGCTGTTTGGTTGCTTGGGATGATACGGAGTTTTGCCAAGAACAATTAGGTTTGAAGCAAGCGATGGGGTCACCTTCATTATCACGTCTAAATATCGACGGAGGCGCTATTGCAGTGGGACATCCCATTGGTGCCAGTGGCGCTCGTATCGTATTACACCTGTTAAATGAATTACAGCAGAATAATGGAACCCGCGGTATGGCTGCTATTTGTATCGGTGGCGGTCAAGGCGGTGCTATGTATTTAGAACGATTTACCGAGGTGACAGCAGAATGAGTCATTATAAAAATTGGGAAATAGCCACGGATGCAGAACACATCGTTTGGTTAGGCATGAATCGTAAAAATGCATCAACCAATACCATCAATAATGAAGTACTCGATGAGTTGAATGGTATTTTACAAGACATATCGCACATGACGAAGATAAAGGGCTTGGTGATTTATTCGCTTAAAGATAAAGGATTTATTGCCGGTGCTGATGTTCATGAATTTGCATATTTTGATAAGTCCTCACAGGTCGTTGATTTCTTAAGAAAAGGACAAGCTGTATTTGCTCGATTAGAAGCACTTTCAATTCCAACTGTTGCTATGATTAATGGATTTTGCATGGGCGGAGGACTGGAGCTCGCTTTGGCATGTCATTATCGAATAGCGTCAGATGACCAAGATACTCGACTTGGTTTACCGGAAGTGTTGCTTGGTATTCATCCTGGTTGGGGGGGTACGGTTCGACTACCTAAGTTAATCGGCGGTTTCAATGCTTTGTCACAAGTCATATTAACGGGCGCACCGATTGCCGCAAATAGAGCAAAACAATTAGGAATTCTGGATGACGTTGTGCCGCTAAGGCAATTAAAGCGTGCCGCAGTGTATTTTATCATTCATCAACCACCTAAACACAAGCCGAGTTTTATTCAAAAACTCAGTAATTATGCCTGGATTCGAGGGTTAATCGCAAAACTATTACGACATAAAGTTGGGAAAAAAGTTCGTCCGAATCACTACCCAGCCCCCTACGCAGCCATTGATCTGTGGGAGAAAGAAGGTGGGTATGATGAGCGTGCTTATCTTAAAGAAACCGACTCGGTTGAGCATCTGATCGAAAATGGTGATGCAGCGAAGAATTTAACTCGCGCATTTTTATTGCGTGATCGGATGAAAGCGTTTGCCAAAGATAGTGATGTGTTAGTAAAACACGTGCATGTGATCGGTGCGGGAGTGATGGGTGGAGATATTGCTGCGTGGTGTGCTTTACGTGGACTGCGCGTTACGTTACAGGATAAATCGTATGCGCAAATCGCGCCAGCTATCGCCCGTGCGAATGCTCTATATGGTAAACGCCTTCGTAAACCACGCTTGATTCAAGCCGCCTTGGATAATTTAATCCCTGATCCAGAAGGACATGGTATTTCAAGCGCTGATGTCATTATCGAAGCGGTGTTTGAAAACCTAGAAGTAAAACAAGCCATCATGCAACAAATAGAACAACAAGCAAAACAAGATGCCATTATTGCAACCAACACATCGAGTATTCCTTTGGATGAAATTAATCGTGTGATGCAAATGCCACAACGATTAGTGGGAATTCATTTTTTCAATCCCGTCGCTTTAATGGAGTTGGTTGAAGTGGTTTGTGGCTCGAAAACCTCAAAAGAAACCATGCAGCAAGCTTGCTCTTTTGTAGGTCAAATTGGACGTTTACCATTACCCGTCAAATCAAGTCCTGGATTTTTGATCAATCGAGTATTGATGCCTTACCTTGGGGAATCGATGCAATTGCTTGAAGAAGGCTATTCTCCGGAGGTCATTGACGATGCTGCGAAGTCATTTGGTATGATGATGGGCCCCGTAGAATTGGCTGATACAGTCGGACTCGACGTGTGCCTCGCTGTAGCTGAAAACTTAACCGCTCATCTGGGTGGTAAGGTGCCGGGAAAATTGCGTAGTATGGTTGCTGCAGGTAAATTAGGACGTAAATCTGGAGAGGGGTTTTATCGTTACGTGCACGGTAAACCAGTGAAACATAAAGTTGCTCATGGTAAACAGCATCCCGAGCTTGCTGAACGATTAATTCAATGTATGGTGGATGAAGCTCAACAGTGTTTACAAGGCGGTGTTGTCGAGGATGCTGACTTGTTGGATGGTGGTATGATCTTCGCGACAGGATTTGCTCCGTTTCGCGGTGGTCCGTTGCAGTATGCAAAATCCATAGCCAAGGGAAAGCACTACCATGCTCCCAAACAAATCGGTGGGGAAGTGCCAGCCGAGTAACACGCAGGATAAAACAACCAAACAATTAATGGGTAATAGTAACAAGAAAGCAGCTGTCCAATTTCGAAATAAATTAAGGCAAAGCCACGCCCATGTCACATGGAACGAGGGTAGGCCAATCAATCCTCCATCCAGTGTAGTGGGTTGGATATGCTGATGTATTTGTGCGAATTTAAGCCCCGTTGCTAATTGCGACTCATTGAACAAATCACTCGACACGATGCTGGCAGGGGCCGTAGTTGGAAAAAAATAATAAAAAACAAAGCCCATTAAGGTAGTGGTTAGCAAAAGGATATAATACTCATTCAATTCATGTTTACGTCGCATGGCAATCATAATAAGAGGAAGAATGGCCATCTGATAAGACAGACTATCGTAAGCAATCGTTAATAAAGCTTTAAAAAGCGGATGATCATGGGTCCAACGGATAACGTCCGTTACGTTACAATGTAACGAAGATTCTAGCGCAATAATGTGTTTATCAATTGTCGGGTAGGGGGTGTATTGTGTGGCATTAGTAGCCAATGCAATCAGTGCCATGATCAAGTAGAACCCAATAATGCCTTTAACGATTTGTGTTGCTTGACTGTTTTTTCCAAACTGAAAACAGCATCCTGTATATAGTAATGCCAATGTTACAGCCACTTGGATACTGCATGACGGAAAATAATTGTTTCCAGGGTATTGGTAGATGCATGCATTTATTGAGAGAGCGATACATGAGATCAACAGAAGCATACTTGATAGAACAACGATTAGCTTATATTGCTTCTCTTGTAACCCCATCCTACTCCAACTCACCACTTTGTTCTTCTTTTTGTTTAATAGCTTGGTAGATTTCCTCTCGATGAACTTGAATTGAGCGAGGAGCTTGTATACCAAATTTGATGTTACCGTGTTCTGCCGTCTTAAATGCGACTACTTGTACTGTTTCGCCATTAATTAAAATTGATATGGGTTCTTCAAAAGGAAGTGATACGATATTCATGCAAAAACCTTGTTATTTTTTAATACGTTATAACGTATTCCTGGTGTAGAATGCAATAGTTTGTGTATCAAAGTAATCATATCACTTGACAGATGCCGCAGTAATGTTAAAATGTAGTCTTATTGTTTAATTTTTGAATAAACCAACCTCGACTTCATATACTATTGAGGTACAACTTAAGGTTACTATATGTGCGCTAATCACGCAAATAAAAAACAGTTCTGGTTTAGTACTCCGATTATCTATTTCATCATGATTTTACTCGGAGCTATCAGTGGTTTTTCTGACATTGGTATACTAAAAACGCTGGGTTTATTTGTAGCGGATGTTTTCATTCGCATATTTAAATGCATCAGTTTACCCATTATTGCTTTATCGATTATTGTTACGTTATCTAATTACCGCTCCGAAGGGATGATGAAAACGGTTTGGCGTCGAACGATGTGTTATACGCTGGGAACAACATTTGTTGCAGCGGGCATCAGTTTTATTTTATATAACTTGATTCAACCCGGTATGGTGAGTGACATTTCGAAAGCGGTTTCCACTTTGCCTGTTCAAGCGTCACAGCTTGGTTATTTTCAATACATATCAGGTTTGATACCATCTACAATTTTTTCTCCTTTTTTAGAAAACCAGGTGATAAGCGTTTTGTTTTTGGGAATTGTGATAGGAATTGCGATACGTTTTATTCCGGATGAGCAACCAAGAGTAACCATTACGCAATTTTTCCGCGGTGCCCATGGATTGTTTATGGTGATAACGCGCTGGGTCATTGCTATTATTCCCATCGGTTTATTTGGATTTATTACTACGACAGTTGTTCAATTACGACATGGTGCTGATATTAAGGGTATAGGGCAGTACTTGCTGATTGTTGTTTTGGCCAATTTAGTACAAGGTTTTATTATTTTACCAGCCTGGTTAAAATTCAAGGGAATTAAACCCTATGCAACAATGAAAGGCATGTTACCAGCATTATCTTTAGCCTTTTTTTCTAAGTCATCCGTAGGTACGTTGCCGGTGACTATGGATACCGTTGAGAAGAACCTGAACGTCAAACCAGAAATCAGTAGATTTGTACTTCCATTATGCACAAGTATTAATATGAACGGTTGTGCTGCATTCATTTTCGCGACGGTGGTTTACCTAATGCAAAATCAAGGCATTCATATGTCTTTGGCTTCCATGGGGCTATGGGTTGTGATAGCAACCGTTGCTGCCATTGGTAACGCAGGTATTCCCATGGGTTGTTTTTTCTTAAGCGCTAGCTTACTTGCCAGTATGAATGTACCGATCACGTTGATGGGGATTATTTTACCTTTCTATAGTTTGATTGATATGTTAGAAACGGCGTTGAATGTATGGTCTGATTCGTGTGTTGTGAAGGTTGTGGACGAGTCTGTGAAGGTAAACGACTCAGACGATGTGATCATTGGGACGGAAGAGGTAATATAAAAAATCTTCCGTATTTGATTGTAATCACAATCGCGCATGAATCAGAGCGTGTTAAAGAACCTAACACACTGATGGTATTATTGTGGGCAATGTTGTAAAATTACTTTCAATATATATCCGATTAATGAAACCCAAAATGCCAATTTTAGAGTTATATAACCTGGCGCAACAGTCAGATGAACGGTGTATTGAATATACTGGTCTCTCGCTCAAGCAATTTTCTGAATTGTTGCCTTTTTTCTCAACAAGCGTAGCGAAATCACTCTCGAATGCACTAAAGCTATTTGCTATCTGCTACGTTATGGAAAAAAAAATGACGGGCAATAGCATCGGGAAACAATTATTCAAAGCAAATTATGAACGAGATGGCAGTAACTTTATAAGGAAGGCACAATGTGCTTTGGAGGAGGCGAAAGCAAAGGCGTCTCGTGCTCGTCAAACCCAAAGAAACGTGGTTATTAAAAATGAAATTAAACCCGAAATAACGCTGAAAGTTGAGCCAGTAATAAAACAAGAAAAAATAGCTCCTCTGGGTTTGTCCGATACCAACTCGGAGTATTTGTTGACACATGCTCCGTTAAACAGCTCCGGCGACATCTATCACATTCTTGCATACTTGATTTTGTGTACACACTTTCAGAAGAAAATACCAAAAGTCATGCTAACGTATGACGTTTCCACGACAGAAAAACAAGCCAATAGAGCGCATAATTTCGCAAAATCACTTTCCTATTCATCGTTTTTTCATACAGAGAACATTGGATCGAATAATGCTTATCACGAAGTGGTTCGCCAAAGTCAGTTAGAAAAGTATATCGACGCTCATTACTCCAATACCGTTTATGTTGATCAAATGGCGACAACCACCATTATTGCACAAATGTTCTTACGATATGGCTTTAAAACAATCACTGAAATATTACAACGTGGTTTTTCAAAGTATGACAAACACTATTTTCCACAAAACGCACA
Source organism: Legionellaceae bacterium (assembly GCA_030695645.1). Taxonomy (GTDB): domain Bacteria; phylum Pseudomonadota; class Gammaproteobacteria; order Legionellales; family Legionellaceae; genus JAUYQG01. Next base: position 10,754 of record JAUYQG010000056.1, on the reverse strand, counting down.
GCAAAAAGTTCAGCAATATGTGGACGATAATTTAAAGCAATTAAAACAACACGAAGAAAACAAACCTATAGTCGTGTTACATATTCGATATGCAAAAACGGCGAATAATCATTTGAACATCCCTGATGATTTGGTTGTAAAACTGGTGGATTTTTTAAACGAAAAAGGCTATGACGCTTGGTGCGTGCTGGCGGATGATCGTAAAAACCAGCTACCTAATTATTTTTCTCGCTATGCCTCGCGACCTTTTAATACACTCGTTGAAGTCAATGGCAATGACTATACCAAGTTTCAGCATTTACAATTGATGACTGCAATGGCAAAAAATGAACTGATTAAGGGTGTTATCGGTAACACCAGTGGCACGCTCGACGCTTGTGCTTTTGTTGGAAATAGAGTGTATAACATTCATCAATTTAATGATGAATTATCTTATCAAGATCTGCGGTTCATCATGCAGGTTACTTTTTTATCAGCCGAAGATTTGAATAAACCCGATCCAAACAGTGATAAAAACGTAACATCAGAAAAAATCATTAAAAAAGCATTGCCTAATTTTTTAAACTGGTTGGTGGATCGCGAAGAAAAAACACCATCGATTCGATATAGCAAATATAGTATTCCAATAATGAAGACTGGTTTTAAAAAAATGTACAATGTCTTCATGGGGAAAATCGCTCAACCTTTACCAGATATTGAAAAATTCCTTGAGCTTATTACTACTACTGTGAAAGGAGAGGATAATGAACTCATTCATCAAGGAAAACGGTTCTAAAAAATCAATGGGGTCAGGTATTGCCTTTTGCTTCTAGAGGCAAAAGGCAATACCTGACCCCGGAGTGGATCAAAAGTCAGCGGCAGATCCTATTATATTTGTATTCAGATCCGATGATGTTTGCAAAGGAGCATATCTAAAGAAGCCGTGGTTAGTATTTCTATCTGATGCTTGAGTAATATTTTCTTCATCGAACCAAGGTCTAGTTGTTTTTTTACTCATACCTCTGTTACGAACTTCATCTTTGAGACCGTGGACATAACCATATTTTTCTATGCCTTTTGTGTTGTAATAACCATAAGTCTTCTTGTCTATACAAATACCGGTTTGTTCAAAGACTTCTTTAACAACCCAACGAGCCCTAGAGTCTGATGTAGTCATGTATTGAAGATATTGAGGATCCAAGGTCAATTCCTGCATTTCCAAATTAGGCTGAAATGGAGAGTGTATTTCCTCCGATAAAGCTTTTAGAACGATGTTTATATCTGGCTCCCATTCTAACATGGGTTCAGGTCCCACGTGGATGAAGAAGCTCAAACCCCAACGTGTACTTTGACAACAAAAATTGGATTCATTGAGTAAATAGCTATGTTTTATTAATCGACGGATAACCCGAATAGCTGAAAGTTTGGCTAGTAATGGCACACCATTAGGTTCCACACTCAGTAAATTAATTTGTTTCTGAAAACGTTTATCAGCAATGTTTGCAAATTCGTAAATGATATCTGTTCGCTCCCAAAGCCTTTTCCCACCAAAATATTGTTTAAATCTATCGGCCACACGTTGTTGATATTTATTATGAAAATGCAAATACAAATCAATGGCTGCACAAACTGCTACGCTAGAAGGAAAATCAATACCAATGGGTGCTGGTATACCAAGATGACTAGCTGAAATACTAATCGTGGGTAAAAACTGGGAGGCTGTTTTTGCTAAATTGGCTAAAGTATTCATACCGCTACTAGTTCTTACCAATTCCCCTTCGCTTAAACAAAAATAAAATCGGCACATCTTGTCAAACTCTTCTGCAAAGGTTTCAACAAAAAGTGTGTGCTTATTCTCTTGTCTTTCTTGATTAAATAAAGTTCTATCTGGTGAATTGGCTACAGTCTTTTTTTCGACTTGGATTGAAGTCCCTTCTTCATCATTAAACCACGGTATAATGATATTATGGACCTCCAAGACCATACCTTTTTGGATTGCCTCCTCTCTAGAGGCATTGATATAGCCATATTTGTGAGCTCCCTCTTCTCTTAAACGGTACTTCTCGCCATTAGGAGTGCAAATGCCACTATGTTCAAATACTTCTTTAACGATCCATCGTGTGTGTTTCTGATGTTCGCCTATTTCATTTGAGTATTTTATATCAAGCTCTAACGCCTCCTCTTCAGCGTCTCCGGTGAGTAAATAATGGACTTCTTGCGAAAGAGCATTCTCAGAGATCTTTTGTATAGTCTTTGAGTCAGACATTGGTTTGGGCCCAGTCCATTTGCTAAACGCATACCGACATGCTCTATTTATCCAGCTGTCGCTTGTTTCTTGTAAGTTTGATTCACCAGAAATCATGTAAAGAATGACGCGTATGGCCGAAAATTTTGCAAGACGAGGAACTCCGTTTATACCATAACTCAAAATATCAATTTGCCGCTGAAAACGGTGCGCTGAATGGAGAGCAGAACGATAAATCATGTTGGTCCGTTCTCGTAATCTTGTCCCAGAAAAATAAGCTTTAAATTCAGTAGCTTTATTACGCTCGCGCCATCGATCGAGCTGATCGAATAAATCAATCATCGCGCAAACAGCTACTCCAGAAGGAAAATCAGAACCTAAAGGAGTGTGAAACTTCAATCCTGGCGCAACATCAGACGTAACAAACCCACAAGCATATTTTGCAAAATTAGCCAATTGACTTAAACCTGTCGTGCTTTTAGTTAACTCGCCCTCACTTAAACAAAAATATAAACGGCACATTTTATCAAACTCTTCCGCAAAGGTTTGTATAAAGAGATTGCGTTTGAGATTTTTTGTATCTAGAAAAATGAGATCGGGAGGAAGCGAGTTGCTAGGTGACGTAAAGCTGTTTGTGTCGATTGTCCGTGAATAGGCTTTTTCTAAAAACTCGGTTTCTTCTCCTTTTCGATCCTCTTCAGCGGGTATGAGCGATGTAAATTTTTGCTGGAGATCCGTTAGAGTATGTCCATTTTGATCTTGCAATTTGCATAAAGAATCTAGCGTTACATCAGGCAATCCGATTAGTATTTTTTCAATAAAATCGAATATTTCCGAATGCCCACAAAAAGCAGCGCAAAATAGGCCAGCGGTCAGCTCTTCGTAATTAGGATCATAATATTGCAATAAGTATTCTAAAACAGAAACCACTCCACTGCTTGCTGCAATACTAATCAGTGATGGGTCGGAGCGATAGGATTGAATAACGTCTTTTCCCAACTTGTTAAGAAACCAGCACAACACTGGGGAAGATAATTGTCCAAATACAGCATAAGCGAGTACAGGCAAGCCTTTTTCGTCTTTTATATTAACTAATTGCTCAAGATCATCTTTAAACTCGAGTTCAAGCTGTGCGATATCTGATGCATCTTGATAAATCTTATTATACAAACCCAAGAACAGTTTGAACACCCCTTTTAAATCTTCCTCTTGTTGTTTCTGTTCAAAATAATTTTTGATGGAATAGTCAGCATTAATCGTCATAATATGGCTCCGTATTCAACAGAATCTCTAGCATTTTGCGAGACCTCGTATATGTTTTCTTTAATAAAGGCAAGCGTTAGTCCATAAATCAATTCATAAATTCTTATACCTTCTTGACCAGTTGTACTATCCAGCCCTCTAGTTTGATAATAAGTACTGCAATATGCACGCGGATCAAACGCATTAGCAATCATTGTTATTGCCTCTAAAAACCAATTTTTCTCAACCACGATATAGTTCATGCGAACATGTTTCGATAAATAACAGGAAAATCTTGCCGCAGTCTCATTTTTCCAAAAAATATGATTGACTTTGATAGCCATAGCCATGGCTGGGAACAGTGGTAATAATAGCGTTGAGATCAAGTGTTCATCTTGTTCACTTAGACTTTGAGGCAAATACCCCACCTTTGGCCAAGAAAATTTTTCTAGTACTTCTTTTTGCATGGGATTTGGATCTGGTTTAATTTGTCGGATCATTAGCTGGTCAGATTTGTAATCGAAACCGTAGATTACTGCCCAATAGGTATAGCCCCCAGTATTTCTTTCACGCAAAAAAATATACCCTTTCGAGTTTTTCGTGCTTTCTCTGCTACGTAGATTTTTAATATTTCCATACAATGTAGGCTCATTAAAATGATGCGTATAACAACTACATAATCCTTTAGTGGTTTCCAACAACTGGCGTTTATCATCCAGAGCCTTCATATCAAGTATCTTATCATATTCGTTTTTTATCTTAGCGAAATCATCAGGAGATAATACCATCTCTTCTGTCCAAATTTGCCCGACAGCCCGCTCTAAAGCTAAATCAGTTCGCGTTTGCGTTTCTTTTACATGGGTATCTAATTCCACTCGTTTACGAAAAATCTCAGGTTCGGGTACTAGATAGCGTATTTCATTCAACAAATTCTTACATTGAGCAATCCTGTCCCAACAATTTTGAATGGCTTCAGAGGTATTGTGCATATTTTCGTTCTCCGTTTTCGTTTGGGTGTTTTTTCTCATTAAGCTGTGGTTGTATCAATACTGGACTGCCTGGGAATTTCGGGAATACAACCTCAAATGTTCTTGGGATATCAGGATATGTCATATGCCTGTGTGCTGAATGAGAAAAAAATCGAGAATCAAATGCTGCATTCTTGATGCAACTCGATTGGATAGGTTGAGATGCCTTTGAGCGCTCAATCATTTTACCTTGCCAATTCATCCACTCATGTACCATAGGCTCAATATCGATTATGGTGTTTGCTAGTTTTTTGTAGTACACATTTAATTCTTGTTCTACATGCGAAACCGCATAAAATATTTTGTTGGTTTCATGAATTTTTTCCTCTAATACGAGGCACCGGTTAATGATTTGTTCAGATTGCTCTCTGTAAAGTATGCATAAATTTGAGACATCAATGCTTTCCGATGTTTTTAAAGCGATGTTTTCTTTTGCCTCTGGGCATACATGATGATAATGACGAATACATATTTGACGAGGTAATATAGAGAGCGCTGGTTGTATGATGAGATCACGACTGATTGTTTTTGAATTACTCATGTACTGTGACGACCATTCGTTCATTTTTTGAGTGCAATCCTCCCAAGATTTTGCTTGATTTTTGACCTCTGATAATTTTTTTTCGAGCATATCAATCGTTTGTTCTAGTTCTCGATTGACTTGATTCGATTTCATGCTTAAGTACTGTTCGAGGTGCGATAATCGATTCAAACTAGCATGTAAAGGTCCTTGCTGGGAGTTATCAATTGATATCGAGACCAATCGTGATAATCGCTCAACGATAGCTTTTTCGGCTTGAATACATCGCTTCCATTGCATATCCGAGAATGTGCTCGTGACATCGTACGACTCTTCAGATTGGTCATAAGATATCGCGACAAACTCTGTTTCGGCGAGGACGCACTGTTGCAGATGGGATTTATATAAATGATATGTCCAGTCCATCAATATCGAAGTAGGAGCGCCATCACTTAAGTCAAATTCGCCAAATTGATAACCGTCATTTTCTAATAGAATTTTTGTAAAAAACCTCGAAAACTCACCAAGATGATATTCAAAATGTTCAATAAAATTATGAAACACAGATGGATCAATACTCATCGATACAGGATCAAATTGTTTTACTTGTCGATCGACATGAAAGAAGTGTTTTATTTTTTCAATTAATGTTGCTCGATACAAAACAACATCTTCACGCAGCAAGAGACTATTATTCAAATTGTCCTGACAAGACTGCCAGAGTATATTTAATTCCTGTGTACATACAAATTCCTCATTAAGAGATTGTTTGGGCATAGTTCCTCCGAATTAACTTTTGCAAATAAGCTTTTTATAGGCATCCTTTTGCTCTTCACAAAGTTCAAAAGCATTAGCATAATCAATAAAAAACATAAGTTGCTAGACAAAAACAACTACCGATAAGACTGATAGCTTAGATTATGCATCTTTCTCTAGGAATTGGACTTTGGACAAAAAGACATGAAAAAGGCCTCATGTCTTTCTGTCCAAGAAACTTGAGATCCATTACTCTCAACCAGTTCATTAATTACACTATATGCAACTGTTTTCATAAAATAGATCGATTTCACCCAGTAATATAGGTCTGTAAATTTCACAGATCTGAAATTATTTGGACGGAATTGCATGCGTTTTTTTGCATGCAGTTTTGTCCAAAGTCCAATTCACATCAAATGTCAGCGATTCCCACCTTAAAATAGTGACTGACGCAGGATCGCCTTCTCACGATGTCGGGAGAAGGCGGTCCTACGGCGGATTGGTTTTTAGGGGGGTTGCTGATCAAATTTAGGCAAGAGCTCAATATCGTCGTCTGAGCTGTTCGCAGCATCCGCATGCTGTTCTGCTGAACTTTTAAGTTGAGACCGCAAATGGAGTTGAGCTACCTGAGTCGTATACTCCTTAGCTTTATTTGGCATTCCAACTGCTGAGCAACATGTTGCTAAAAATTTTAACATACTCATCTTTAATTCGGTGAAACCCTGGGATGGCGTGAGTTGTTGTGTTACGTCAAGATATCGCTTACTGGTCTTATCATAACGGTTTTTTTTCTCGTCATTTGTGGGGTCTTCGTTCAGCTCCTTCGTCACTTTATTTTGACTAATGGCCAGAGTAAGTGCCGATAATAGTAGTTTTTTGTTTCCTATATTGTTGGTATTCATATCACGTATGGTCTCGATAACTCTTTTCGCTGAAGTACTAGTAAGTAGTTGCTCAGCATCGGGAATACGACGTTGTAATAATTCGTTGGCGCGTTTCGGAGGACAATTAACATCCCGCCATTCGATTAACCATGATTTATCGAGGTCGTTAAGAGCGCCAGCATTAGCAGGATTACTCACATAGGCATCTACCGTATTCCAGATTCTATCCAAATGGCTGTTCATGCCACGCCCTTTTACCATCGTTGACGCGGCATGCAGTGCTCGGTCAAATTCGTCATGAGTCATAGGGGTGTTGCATTCAAAGGAGCGTATTAAATTATAATAAGCGGATGATACGGCACCGCGGTCAATGGCGTCTTTACACGAAAAATTGATGCTTTTAGGACGTAACGTGTCAATGATGTAGTTGGACACTTCGAATTTAATGAAATGAAACCATATGGCTTGTTGTTCTGCTTTACTGAGGATTTTCTTTTGATCTAAACCAAGTTTTTCAGCACTTCGGTCCAGTAGTTTATTGAACACTAATTCTTCGACTTGTTGTTGATTGGAATCTAATGCACCCAGTTGATTGAAGTTAAGTTCCATTAAACATGTTAGTAATAAAGGGTTGTGTTCTGTATTATTCGGATCAAATAGTTTTTTCTTGATCTTTTCACTGATATAAAAATCTTTTTTGTTTGTGCCGTCTGGGTTGTTGATATCAGAGCCTTTGATTCTACTATGAAAGTCAGCGAAAGCCTGCGCTTTTGAGATCTCTGAGGTTGTATGCTCAAAAGCATGTTCATCCATTAAGTCCTTATCGGATGGGAGCGTAATTACGGCCACATTAGGATGGTTTTTTTCCAATTCATGTAAGGTTTTGCTAGCGCGATATTCTTGTTTTCCTTCTCGGTCCTCTCGATCTAATCCCAAATTATTAAAATAAATATGATCGATTGTGTCCGTTTCGACATTACTTTTTTGAATTTCTAGCCATAACTCATATATCGGGCAAACTCTTGGCACGTCATTAATGCGTTGAGCTTGGGTTCCTATTCGTAATTGTATTGGGTCGCGTTCGTTTAAGTAATCGTAATGCAATCGATTGGGTAAGTTGGTGCTATATTGCGGTGTGAAGGTTGCGAAATAAACTGATTTAAATCGTCGCCATCCACCTTCTTCTTTAATAGGAGTGTTCTTGTTTTTTGTCCCGTACCGAGGTTCTGCCAAAAATGAGGATATTTTATCTCTTGTTTTTTTCTCATCATGAGGCATTTGAGCTTGAGAAATAGGCTTAATGATATTATGAGTTTCGATAAGGTTTTCATTATTATTATTATAAATTGATGATATGAACTTATCATAGTCTTTTTTTTCTTCTGTCATTAGTGTATCTCGTATCTTTGAACAGTGTTCGTCAGTCGCTTTAAAAAACTTAGTAAATAAGTCGCCATAAGGATAATTTTCATCCTTCACTGTTGCTTTTTGTACGATCGTGACCTGACGTAATACCGCCACAAATTCCGGGAATTCTGAAGTAAGGGAATTCAGACTCCCCTCAGAAGGCAAATGAAGAGCCCGCAGATACCTAAAGCAATTCTCATTATGTAATTGGTCACTCGTGATCCGTTCGGTCGATTGCTTCATAAACTCCCCTGTTTAACAAATATTATACAATAAACGTTGTGTTAAATCAATTTTATCGGTGAGATCCGACACGTTACATTTGTGAAGATCACGCATTTCACTTAAAATGCATGATTCTTTGTACTGTTTAGGCTAATGCATGTCCGATTTTTATCATGATTTCAGTAAACGGCGAACGTTTGCGATCATCTCTCACCCCGATGCCGGTAAAACCACCGTGACAGAAAAGCTTTTGCTATTCGGGGGTGCTATTCAATTAGCAGGTACTGTGAAAGGGCGTAAAGCAACACGTCATGCCACGTCAGATTGGATGGAAATGGAAAAAGAACGGGGTATATCGATCACCACGTCCGTTATGCAATTCGTACATAACCATCATGTGATGAACTTACTGGATACACCCGGTCATGAAGATTTTTCAGAAGACACGTATCGAACACTGACGGCGGTTGATTCGGCTTTGATGGTGATTGACGTGGCGAAAGGTGTTGAGGAACGTACCGTCAAATTGATGGACGTATGCCGTTTACGTGACACACCGATTATGACGTTTATTAATAAGTTGGATCGTGAGGGTCGTGAGCCCATAGATTTGTTGGATGAAGTGGAAACTGTTTTGGGTATTCAATGTGCTCCGATAACGTGGCCCGTTGGAATGGGGCAGCGTTTTAAAGGTATTTATCATTTATATGAAGACATTGTTTATTTATATCAATCCGGTAAAAATTCACAAAAACAAGAAGCGTTAGCCATTCATGGATTGGATAATCCTGAACTGGATAAACTGATTGGTGATGCAGCCCTTGAATTGCGTGATGAAATTTATTTGGTGAAAGGTGCGTCGCATGCGTTTGATATCGATGCGTATTTAGCTGGGAAAATGACACCTGTTTACTTTGGATCGGCTATTAATAATTTTGGTATTAAAGAGCTGTTAGACGATTTTGCGCGCTACGCACCAGGCCCTGTTTCGCGAGTTGCGATGGAGCGCACAGTGAAACCAGAGGAGGAGGCATTCACTGGATTTGTCTTTAAAATTCAAGCCAATATGGATCCAAAGCATCGTGATAGGATTGCTTTTTTACGCATTTGTTCGGGTACGTTTAAAAAAGGCATGAAATTAAGTCATTTGCGCTTAGGAAAAGAGGTGCAAATTTCCAATGCGTTGACGTTTATGGCCGGTGATCGTTCGCAAGCGGAAATGGCTCTGGCTGGTGATATTATTGGTTTGCATAATCATGGCACGATACGAATTGGCGATACGTTTACTCAAGGTGAACTTCTTAAATTTAAAGGGATTCCTAATTTTGCTCCTGAATTATATCGGTTAGTTCGTTTGAAAGATCCATTAAAAAGTAAGGCCTTAATAAAAGGGTTAATCGAATTATCGGAAGAAGGCGCAACGCAAGTATTTAGGCCACTCAATAGTAATCAGTTAATTTTAGGAGCGGTCGGGGTGTTGCAGTTTGATGTCGTTGCCCATCGATTAAAACACGAATACAAAGTGGATTGTGTTTATGAGTCGGTCAGCGTCGCTTGCGCGCGTTGGGTGTATGCGGACGATGATAAAGCACTGGCGGATTTTCGTACCAAAGCCTTCGATTATTTGGCTCTGGATGGGGGGGATATGCTGATGTATCTAGCACCCACTCGAGTTAATTTAGCCATGGCCGAAGAGCGATATCCAAACATTAAATTTTGTGCGACGCGCGAGCATTAGGGGCTGTGATCGCTGGGGAGTTACATCATTCGTAACTATTCACCACATTCTCAGAAAAGCCATATTTTGCGCATTTTGAGCGATCTCGCTGCAAAAAAAATACTCACATACCTAGGTGGGCACGTCGCTACATTATCAATAAATTGAGCATTCAGTTCGAATAACTTTAGTTCCAATGTTTATTAATTCGACTTCTGCTCCAGGCGCGGCAGTTATAAACATTTTCTCATGCGCATGCAGACTAATTTTCATTGAATCACCGGTTGAAAATTTGATGCCGTTCAATGATCCTGTTTTACGAGTCACCTTGAATGATAGAAAATTATCATCGTCGTCACTTTTAATCGCGCAAACTGCTTTAATTGTCCACATAAATGGATTCGAAAACAGTTGAGGCTCATTAACAGGTAATTCATAATCTATTCCACTACCGATACTAAAAACGTGAGTAGTCGCGGCAAATGAGCTGTTTGCCATGAGACTTATGGTGCAAAACAATGATAATCCTAACTTACGAAACATAAAACATCTCCCCAAAAAACAGCAGTATAACAACATTTTAAAAATTGGTAACTCCCCAGGTTGTGGATATAGCAATTCTGGGTGAACGAGGTAGGGTGGGCAAAGGAGCTTGCGACGTGCCCACCGTTGTACCACTGCTGGTGGGCACGTCGCAAGCTCCTTTGCTCACCCTACGAATTCAGTGATATTTTGCGAAAAATAATTTTAT
>JAUYQG010000040.1 GCA_030695645.1 Legionellaceae bacterium | reverse complement strand
GATATTTTTAAGCTTAAAATACTTGACACAACCGGCTTTATTTGTAGGAGAATATACATTCAGGATAATTAGCAATCTAATTTAGAATAACAGATCTCAAATTTCTTGGACAGAAAGACATGAGGCCCTTTTCATGTCTTTTTGTCCAAAGTCCCATCCATTAGGATCAGTTGATTTTATTGCGCCCTCAAGGCTGTTGGTTTATTAAATATTTTTCTCGATACACATAGTAGACAATAGAGCTAAATGAAGTCATTGCAATGCCTACCATCCATAACATCAGCGTATCAAAACCATAATGTGTTACGATAAAACCTCCCGATATAGCAGCCAGGCCCGAGAAAATATTGATGGTTCCTTCCCACATACTCCAGCCATGAACAAGATTACTGCTGGCCTGCTTAGAGTATTCGGCATCATAGGTTGATGCCGATAAAGCATTTCCTACGCCATTAAAACACTGTGAAACAAACAACATAGCAACGTTAGTAATATAACAGTACATGCAAACACTGATTAACCAAAAAAACCAACCAACAACAAGGCATTCTTTTTGGTATGCGTGGCTCCATTTTGTTCTAAAGATCACTAATGTTAGGAGGCCAGTAAGAATGTAAGATATGGCTACGGTTGATGATGCTTCAAAAACCCCGCCACCAATTTTTTGAACATAAAAAGCATAAATAGGTACTAGAATGCCACTGGAAAGCATGGAAAAACTATAAGCACCAAGTAAAAGTCTAAGTCCCGTTTTATGCATATTATATCCTTATTGGACTTTGGACAAAAAGACATGAAAAGGGCCTCATGTCTTTCTGTCCAAATCCTTAAATCGGTATCATTCTATAGCCCATCGAGATATTTTTCCGCATCAAGCGCTGCCATGCATCCAAAGCCTGCCGAAGTGACGGCTTGCCGGTATACGTGATCAGCAACGTCGCCACAAGCAAAGACGCCGGGTATATTGGTAGCCGTCGCCATGCCCTCTAAGCCGGATTGGATGGTTAAATAACCATCATGCATATCGATTTGATCTTGGAATAATGAGGTGTTGGGGGTATGGCCAATGGCGATGAATACGCCATCTAAGGTTAAGTCCGTTATGTCATCCGTTTGGAGATTACGAAGACGTGCGCCGGTCACTTTCATGTTGTCACCTAACACGTCAACCAATGTATTGTTCCAAATGATTTTAATATTTCCCGAGCGTGTTTTTTCAAATAGCTTATCTTGCAATATTTTCTCAGACCGTAATGTATCGCGACGATGAACCAATGTAACGCTGGCCGCAATATTGGATAAGTACAATGCTTCCTCAACGGCCGTATTACCACCACCGATCACACATACTGCTTTATTGCGGTAGAAAAAGCCATCGCAAGTTGCGCAAGCTGAAACGCCACGACCTTGATACGCTTTTTCAGAGTCTAAGCCTAGGTAGCGAGCAGAGGCTCCTGTTGCAATGATTAACGCATCACAAGTATATGTTTCACTATCGCCTTGTAACACAAAAGGACGTTGTTTTAAATCGGCTTTCGTAATGTGATCGATGATAATGGATGTTTGAAAGCGTTTGGCATGCTCTTGCATGCGATCCATCAAGGCAGGTCCTTGTAAGCCTTCAACATCACCGGGCCAATTGTCGACATCGGTAGTCGTGGTCAGTTGGCCGCCCACTTCCATGCCCGTGATCAGTACGGGATGTAAATTAGCACGAGCAGCATAGATTGCAGCGGTGTAACCAGCAGGACCTGAGCCCAAAATAATTAATCGATGATGATTCTGTGTATTCATTTTTATACGTACTCATTTATGTTAGTATTGCGAATAATATGATAAAAACCGAGTCTTTAGAATACCCATGGCAAAACAGAAACGGGATCATGAGGCAAATGTCCCAAAAGTAGCCTCGCCAAATTTTTTAGCTAAACACATCACTGAGGGTGGGTTTATTATTACCCTTACATTAGCTTTATTCATTTTTTTATCCTTAATGACGTATCGAGTCACTGATCCAGGCTGGACTCATATGGGTCAAGCAACCAGTCGTATTGCGAATGCTGGTGGGCAAGTAGGTGCTTATATTGCTGATGCATCGTACTGGGTTTTTGGATACGCATCTTATTTACTGCCTATTTTTATGGCGTATGCTGCAGGTATTATTTTGATGGAGCACCGTACGTTTCGTGGTGTCCATAAACACGCATTGCTTGTGCGCAGTGTTGGTTTATTGCTGCTGTTAATTGGCGGTTGTGGGTTGCTGAGTTTACAAGTGCGCTCCAATGCTTTGGCTGGTATTCGCTTGTCGGGTGGTGTAGCAGGTCAAGTCGTTGCTATGGGTTTAAGTCGAGCACTGAATGTCCAAGGGGCATTGTTGCTGTTGTTTGCTGCGTTGTTGGTTGGTGTGACGTGGTTTACCGGGCTGTCTTGGGTACGTGTGGTTGAGCTCATTGGTTTTTATACGCTACTTGTTGTGCGTGGTGTCATTCGTAGTCTTGCGATCGTTATACCCTGGATTGTAGCGCAGTGTGCTCGTTTGCAAAAACAAGGCAAAGAGCAATTGATAAAAACTCGAGAAATATCCCATGCCATTCGTACTGAAAAAATGAAAAAAGAAAAAGCAGCGCCTAAACTATTACCGTTTATCAACGCGGTGATTGAAAAACCAACATCAGTGCCGATTAAGGCACCCAAAGAGCCGACTGCGATAAAATCAGAGATGAAAAGTACGAAAAAAGCGAATGTAATCGGCCTATTGCCGGGGTTGGATTTATTAGATAAAGGGCTACCAGGTAAACCCATGGGTGGGTACTCGCATCAGGAATTGGAATCGTTGTCGCGTGAGGTTGAGCAACATTTGTTAGACTTTGGGATTCATGTTGATGTGGTTGCGGTTCACCCAGGCCCCGTGATTACTCGTTTTGAGTTGCAGTTGGCTGCCGGTATTAAAGTAAGCCGACTCACGGCATTGGCGAAAGATCTAGCGCGGTCGCTGTCGGTAACCAGCGTGCGTGTTGTTGAAATTATTCCAGGTAAAACGGTCGTTGGAATTGAGCTACCGAATCCTAATCGTGCCATGGTTTGTTTGTCAGAAGTCCTGTCGTCTGAAGTATACCAGCAAGCACATTCCCCACTGACGCTTGCGTTGGGTGTCGACATTGCTGGGCATCCTATGGTGGTTGATCTAGCAAAAATGCCCCATTTGTTGGTTGCGGGAACGACGGGCTCGGGTAAATCAGTTGGGATTAACGCCATGATTTTAAGCTTACTGTTTCAGGCCACACCTGAGCAAGTGCGATTGATATTGATTGATCCAAAAATGCTGGAGTTATCGGTGTACGATGGAATTCCTCATTTATTGACACCCGTGGTTACGGATATGAAAGAGGCGTCTAGTGCTTTGCGTTGGTGCGTTGCTGAGATGGAACGCCGTTATCGATTGATGGCTGCCTTGGGTGTACGTAATTTGTCGGGTTATAATACGATGGTGACGGATGCCGCTTCGAATGGTGAGGTGATTGACGATCCGATTTGGAAGCCAACTGACTCGATGGATGTTCAGGCTCCAGCATTACAAACACTCCCATACGTGGTTGTGGTGATTGATGAATTAGCTGACATGATGATGGTTGTCGGCAAAAAAGTAGAGCAATTGATTGCGCGCATTGCCCAAAAGGCTCGTGCTGCCGGGATTCATTTGATTTTGGCCACGCAGCGTCCTTCTGTGGACGTATTGACCGGTTTGATAAAATCCAATATCCCGACGCGGATTTCGTTCCAGGTCTCATCTAAAATTGACTCACGTACTATTTTAGACCAGCAAGGTGCTGAGCAGCTGCTAGGCCATGGGGATATGCTTTTCCTAGCGCCAGGTACCGGTGCACCGTTGCGAGTGCATGGTGCTTTTGTCGATGATAAGGAGGTGCATCGCATTGCCGATGATTGGCGTGCTCGAGGAGCACCGGATTATATTGAAGAAATAACTCGACTGACTGGTGATGGTTTAGATGGTGATATGAGTGATGATAGGCAAGTCACGGAAGATAGCGATCCGCTTTATGATCAAGCTGTCGAATTTGTGATTCAAACGCGAAAAGCGAGTGTTTCATCGGTGCAGCGTCGCTTTAAAATTGGCTATAACCGTGCGGCTCGTTTGGTCGAAGAAATGGAGCGTACCGGTTTGGTTGGACCATTGGAAAGTGGTTTTCGCGAGGTGTTAGTGGCTTCTGCGTCGGAGGATTGATGATGAAAAAATTAATGATGATAGCGGTGTTATTATGGGCACCTTACACCTATTCTGATAGTAACTCAGATTATTTACAAACAAAATTAAACACCATTCGTACGATGAGCGCCTCATTTAGCCAGGTGGTAAAAGCTAAAAAACGAGATGTATCGCGGTCATCGGGTACGATGGCGTTATCACGTCCTGGACATTTTCGTTGGCAAACCAAACGTCCTATGGCTCAATTAGTTGTGGCCGACGGCTCCCGCTTGTGGGTCTATGATGTGGAGTTAGAGCAAGTCTCTGTGAAAAAACAAGATACGCATGTGGGGGGAGCCGCCGCTCTTTTTTTAAGTGGATATAATGATACGATGACTCGCGATTTTAACGTATCGATGCTTAAAAAGAATAATAGTGAATATTTTGATTTGCAGGCAAAATCGAATAAAGCTAATTTTGATCGTGTTAAATTGGTGTTTGAGGGGGACGAGTTACACGATATTGAGTTGTTTGATCAATTGGGACAACACACAGACGTTCACTTAAAGCAGGTTAAAACTAACCTTAAATTAGTGCCATCTTTATTTACATTTACGGTACCGAAAGGTGTTGATGTGGTGCAACAATAGATGAAGTCTCATACGAAGAAACTGAAGCAAGTTAGCTTACGAATTCTGAAAAGATGCTGGGTTCCTTTTGCGATCCTAGTGGTTTCGTTTGCGATTGTATTTACGTTGTTTCGTGCACTTACACCGTGGGTTAAACAATATAAAGTGCAAGTAGAGAATCATCTCTCCACGTTACTTGGACAACCTGTTGCTATTCGTGATTTGGAAACCAGCTGGTATTGGTTTGAGCCTGTTTTGAAAATGGACCAAGTGACGGTATCGGATAAGAACGATCACATACTTAAATTAAATAAATTGTTAGTCGGGATCAACTTATGGAGCTCATTATGGCATTGGCAAATCAAGCCAGGCGTGCTCTATGTGGATGATGTTCACCTAACTGTACGCCAGATCGATCATCATTGGGAAGTAGATGGCCTAAAACCGAATAAGCAAATGATGACAATTACTGCGGATGCTTATTTACCTATATTAGGCTGGATACTGTCACAAGATACTACGATCATTAAGCATTTATCGGGAGATATTTACTTTGAAGATGGATCCATTCTTCCCTTGCGAGAAGTAAACGCGAAAGTAAAAAACTCATACGGACATTATCGTATTGTTGGTAATGCGCAATTGGCTCAAGATACGCCTACCGTCCTGTCTATCATTGCGGATTTAAGTGTTGATATGAGTGCCATTAATCAAGTCAGTGGTCATGCGTATGTATCAGCGCAGAATTTTTTACTCGCGCAATGGCAACGATTTTTTCCACAAATACCTTACCAAGTGAAGCATGGAGAGTGCGATCTTCAGACTTGGGTTGATATTGAACAAGGTCATCTGTCAGGTGTCCAGTCTGTTATTCATCTTAAGGATTTGGTGTGGGTAGAAAATGGCCAATTAAAAGAGCGTAAAATTGATTTGTTACAAGGGAACTTGGCTTGGAGAACATTTCGAGACGGTTGGCGACTGACAGCGGATAAAGTTAATTTACAGGTGGGGGGCGTTACCTGGCCAGAAAACACCTTACAGCTTGATTATAAACGTTCAGAAGAAGCATACCGTGTATTTGTTAAAACTCTATTGTTAGATTCGCTGTTTGCAGCGGATATCGCATGGCCTGAGAGCATGCAAACGGCACTAGCCATGCAACCAATAGGTGAGTTGCATGATACACAAATTACAATTAAACAGAACCAAGTTGATTATGTTCTAACGCGATTTGCGAACCTTGGTTGGCAAGAAAAGAACAATATACCAGCAGTAAATCAAATTTCAGGTGTGTTGCATTGGCAGCCCACAGAAGGTCGCTTGATTTTGGATGGAGAGCATACAACAATCAAACCGAAAAATTTACCTCCATTAACCTTCGACTTATTGAATGCCGATATGGATTGGAAAGAATTAAATAACGGCTTTCGCATGAGTTTGGATCGTTTTGTTTTGAGCCATCCAAATTTACTATTAAGTGCGACAGGTGCTCTAGACAACCCGAGTTCACCTGATGGTAATCTTCGATTGACCGCCGAATTTGCCGCAAAAAACGCTAATAAATTATTGAATTACATCCCTTCAGTGTATTTAAAACCTAAATTAGATGCTTGGTTAAAGCATGATGTCCAACGCATTGAGCGAGCCAGTGGTCGGGTGATTGTGAACGGTAAATTGGCTGATTTTCCTTATGATAGCCAACCAGGTGAATTTTCCATTGTCAGTCACGTCAGTGGTGTGGATATAGCCATCAATTCAAAATGGCCTTTGAATCGCGATATTGATGCTGATTTGGTCGTTGATAAACGTTCGCTCGTTGCCAATGTCGATCAAGCGAACTTGCATGGGGTGTCTGTTGATAAAATTAATTTAGTGGTTAATGGAATCGGCTTGGGTAGAGAAGCTCTGTTGTTGCATGGGGAGTTCAAAGCGCCTGGTGAGCAGGTGAAGAGTTATGTATTCGCAACACCGTTACGTGAGCGTTTGACGAGATGGCAAGCGTTAGATATCAGCGATTCCTTGGGACTTGACCTACGTTTAGAGGTCCCATTGTATCCTGAAAGTGATCATGTGATTGCCTTGGGTGAAATGACGTTTGATAATAATCCTGTGACGGTCAATCTTCCTGTAGTACGTGTCAAATTGAATGATGTTACCGGTGCATTGCAATTTAATGAGTACGGTTTAACGGATGGTGGATTGAAAGGAACCTTAGCAGGTTATCCTATTGCTATGCATGCTCAGTCGATTATAGAACCGAAAGAGGGCACTGTGCTGAGTATTGAAGGTGAAACCAGCATGGATTATTTACAGAAACTCATTGGTTCTCCTGTATTAAATGTCTTGTCTGGACACTTCAACCTCACGGGGTTATGGACTATTTATCCTGGTGATAAGGATCCTGATCAGTTGCATTTGGATTCGTCATTGGAAGGGGTTGCCATTGATGTACCCGAACCCTTAGGCAAAGCATCAACCGAAATAGCGCCACTAACTGTTGATGTCGTATTTAATTTGAAAAGTGCTATGGGTGTTCGGATCAATTATGATAATCGCCTAAGCAGTGAGTTGTTATTAACTCCTGTTAATAAACACTTGACGCTGAATAAGGGCGAGTTACGTCTGGGTAAAGGTCAAGCAACCTTGCCAAAGCATGCTGGACTAACGATATCGGGTTCACTGCCGGATGTGGATCTATCAAAATGGCATGCTGTCTTGGATGAACTGCCAGACAATGGAGCATCCCTACCCATTATGGATAGCGTTCATGCGGTAGCATTGAATGTAGGCCGGCTCCTGTTTTTCGGGCAATCGTATGAAAACATGGTGTTTAAGGCGACGAAACTATCGAAAAATGATTGGTCATTGACGATTGATCAAAAAAATATTGCGGCCGATCTACATTATCAGCCTACTAACCACCTGATATCAGGGGTTATCGGTCATTTGTATTTGAATCATTTGAATGACACGGAGCACAATCATCAAGTTTCCAAATGGAACCCACAGCCGTTAGATATTCCGAATTTAAATCTAACGATTGATGCGCTTAAAGTTCACGATGTGGATGTGGGCAGTGTTAATTTAAAAAGTACCAGCAGCAAGACGGATTGGTTACTGAGTTATTGCAATATAACGTCACCGGATTATCAGTTGAATGTTCAAGGAAATTGGAAACAAATTGAGAAGAAAAACAGCTCGACCATGCAGGCGCAGTTGCGTCTTATTGATTTGGGTAAAAGTCTAGAACGTTGGCATTTGACCCCAGCGGTGTATGCCCATCCTGGGAATGTGACGTTTGAAGGCGGATGGCCAGGACGCTTTTACGATTTTGCACTGAATCGTGTTTCGGGCAAGATGCAAATTGTATTGAAAAACGGGCGGATCAGCCATTTTGATAAGGAAACGGAAGAAAAATTGGGGTTAGGCAAATTGTTAAGTATATTAAGTTTACAAACTATCCCAAGGCGCCTAAAACTTGATTTCAGTGATTTATCCGAACAAGGCTATAGTTTTGATATATTCAAAGGCAACTTTCAGCTCAATCAAGGGGTTATGAGCACGAGTGATAGTTATATCGATGGACCTGTTGCCTACGCAAGAATGGAGGGTGATCTGGATTTAAGTAAACGGCTATATGACGTTAATTTGCGCATCACACCGTACATCACGGCCAGTTTACCCGTCGTCGCCACCATTGCCGGTGGTCCCATAGCAGGCCTCGCAACGTGGGTAGCCAGTAATATTATCAATAAAGGCATGCAAAAAATCAGCGGTTACACCTACAAAGTTTCAGGCCCATGGCTCGATCCTGTTGTTCAACAAGTCAGTATTGATCGAAGCGCGCATTGATTGATCAGATGTGCGCCCGGCGTGTTGAAAATAATAATTTGGACTTTCAGATCTGTGAAATTTACCTATTGGACTTTGGACAAAACCGCATGCAGTTCTGTCCAAAGTCCAAAATAATAATAGCATTTAGGTTAATACATGTCTATAATTTATACAGGAATGGATTGTTTCTCTAGGAAGTCCACTCTCCCGATTTTTTACAGTTTAGGGAGTACTATCATGAAATGGATAATGGTCGCAAATTCAAATGACTGTCGTATTTATGAATATGATAAAAACGTTAAACAATTGACCTTAATCGATGAAATCTATCACCCTGAAAATAAATTAAAAGTACATGATTTCGTTACCGACCATTCAGGGCATTATAAGAGTGGTGGTTCAAGCAGAGGCTCCTATGAGCCAGAGATGAATCTCAAGGATGTAGCGATAGATAGTTTTGCCAGGGAAATGGCAATGCGGTTGGATGTTGGACGCACTAAACACGCTTATGATGATTTGACGTTACTCATGCCCCCTGCGATGGAAGGATTACTGACTAAGCATTTAAATAAACATATTATGAGTTCCATTCATAGGATCATTCAAAAAAATCTCATGCATTTATCAGAGTACGAACTGAAGAAATATTTATGTAAAGCCCTAATAAATGGTGGGGTGATGCATTAAGGCGGCTAGAAAAAATAATGTGTAACTCCTCAGGATAATGTACCTGCCGAGTTACACAGGCCTCTTGTCAGCTAATCCAGGCTTCTATACACTTCCAACATCTCATTTGATTCGGTGAACACATGCATCTACATATTTTAGGATTAAGTGGCACTTTCATGAGCGCCTTGGCTTTATTAGCTCGTGAGGCGGGTTTTACGGTCACCGGAAGCGATGCTAATTGTTATCCGCCCATCAGTGATTTGCTCGCAGCACAAGGTATTCGCTGGACGGAGGGTTATGAGGATAGTACGCAAGCATTGCAAGCAGATTGTGTGGTTGTTGGTAATGCTATTAAACGTGGCATGCCGGTTATCGAAGCAGTACTTGATGCAAGGAAGCCGTATACCTCCGGTCCGCAATGGTTGGCCGAGCATATTTTACCGCGATATCGTGTGATGGCCGTCGCTGGCACGCATGGAAAAACCACCACAACGTCGATGCTGGCGTTTATTTTACACCAAGCAGGACTGCAGCCTGGGTTTTTAATTGGTGGTGTAGCCAGTGATTTCAATACCAGTGCTTGTTTAGGCAAGGGCTCTTGGTTTGTCATTGAAGCAGACGAATACGATACGGCCTTTTTTGATAAACGTCCTAAATTCATTCATTACCGCCCACAAGTTGCTATATTAAATAATTTGGAATTTGATCATGCGGATATTTACCCTAATCTGGGTGCTATTCAACAACAATTTCATTATTTATTAAAAACCATTCCCAGTTCAGGCTTAGTTATCAAACCTCGTGATGATGCTGCATTGAATGAAGTGATTGAACAGGGGGTTTTTAGTGTTGTGGAGCAAATCAGTTTACAAGGTGATGCGGCATGGCGGGCTGAGTTACGAGATGAGGTTGGAGCATCATACCGAGTCTATCAGCATGGGAATTTAGTTGCTGATGTTAATTGGTCATTAATTGGAAGCTTTAATGTGGAAAATGGCTTGGCGGCCATTGCAGCAAGTGCCTATGCTGGTGTTAAACCAGCTGTCGCCGCCGCTGCTTTAGAGCAGTTTACCCCGGTGAAACGTCGGTTAGAAGTGAAATCAAATCACCATGGTGTCACGGTATACGATGATTTTGCACATCATCCTACGGCTATTGCAAAAACCATTCGTGCTTTAAAACAAAGCGGCCGGCATCAGCGGATTATCGCTGTGATGGAGTTTGCGTCGTATACTATGCGTTCCGGCGTGCATACGAAAGAGATGGCCCATGCTTTGGATGGTGTGGATGAAGCCTATGTTCTCAATCCTAGCCAATTTTCACATGCCAATATTACAGATTATTGGCAGTTTCCGCATCAGGTTTTACCCAATACACCAGCGATTGTGGATGTTGTTATCGAGCGTATTCAACCCGGTGATGCCGTACTGGTCATGAGTAATCGCGGATTTGATAATATTCATCAGCAGTTGACGGATAGAATTAATCGATTTAAAGCATAGTGCCATGTTCATTTGGTTTTGACAGATAGCATCTGACCTTTAACCCTGCCTATCCGGTTGTCACATATCATGTCTTTTTGTCCAAAGTCCAATGACTTTGAATCCATTGTTTTCGAAAGTACAATAATACTGCAGGTATGAGCATCACTAAAATTCCACAGCTGAATATAAATCGAAAATGATTGGCACCACCCGCCCCGGTGGCTTCTTCTGGTGGGAAAAAACCGACGATGAGTGTAACAATGCATCCCACAAGCCCTAACACGCAGGTAAAATAGTATCCCCATCGCCCCCCCGGAACTGCAAACGGTCGGGGTAAATCCCTGTGCTTGTTTTTTAGCCTAATTGCCGAAATGAACATCATAACATACATGAGAATATAAAGCTCGGTACTGAGAGCAGTGAATAACCAATAAAAGGCATTGACCGAGGGAAGTAATAAGAACCCGCTACATAATAACGTCACGAGAATGGCTTGCAATATTAAAACGCGAGAAGCAATCCCGTGGCGATTCAGTTTGTATAACCAGTTGGGCAGGAAACCGTGATCAGCTGCCAACAACAATCCTTTAGCCGGTGAGATAATCCAGTTGATCATACTTCCAGCACTACCGAGTAGTAGCATGATAACCAAAACAGGCATCAAGCCGTGTAGATGATAAGCTTGAAAAAAATTAGTGAAGGCTTGCATGACTCCCTGAACTAAACCAATTTCTGAGCGAGGCAGGACAATTGCAATCGCGAGCGATCCCAAAATCATAGTAATCAGTATCAGAATTACGGAAAAAAACATGGCTCGTGGAAAATTACGTTGCGGATTACTCACATTACGAACATGGACTGCCGCGAGTTCCATGCCGAGGAACGAGGTCATAATAGCGGTCAACGACACCCAAGATTGAGACTGATGCCAATTGGGTAGAAGATCGTGCCGCTCTAAATGAATGGCACTTGGATTACCCTTTATTATCCAAACCACAGCTAATACAATAATTAATCCGATAGGGACCAGCATGCCAATGATTGCGCAAATGCTCGCAAATCCAGCTGATGCTCGCAAACCTGATAACCCTAATAAAGTAAGAGACCAAAAAACAATGAGAATGACACTGATTAAGTAGAGTTTATTTTGTGCAAGTTCCGGGTTAATTAAATACGCCAATGTGCCAGCAATGAAGGACAGGATGGTTGGATACCAGGCCATGGTATTAATCCATTGTAACCAAATGGTAAAAAATGCCATATTATTGCCATACGCATGCCTCACCCAGCTGTAGATTCCGCCTTCTTCTTCTGACCAAGTTGAGGATAACTCAGCAGATACTAAGGCAACGGGAATTAGAAAAATAATGGCTGAAAAAACAAAGAAAAATACTAATGAAGAACCGAATAAAGCAGTGGCTGGTAAGTTACGAACGCTATCTATTGCACCAGTAATTAATAATACTAACGCTATCACTGATATTTTTTCTGAAGACAACGCTTTCATTCGAATTTTTTCCTAGCGAAAATTGCACATTATAGATGAAGCAGGGCACGTAGGGAAGGATATTTGGTTTTTTTACTTAGTATGTTGGCAAGGTGGTGATTCAACGATCTTATCGGATTGCTTGATCCATTCGGCGGGTGTGTGTAGTGATAAGGTCAGCGCATGCAGACCTGATTTGAGTTCTTGAGCTAAAATGGAATTGACTAGACGATGGCGCGCTATTCGTGTCAATTGATTGAACTCTGAGGAAACGATGATCACTTTGAAATGTGATTCGGATCCCGCTGGGACTTGGTGGCGATTGGATTCATTTTCTATGTGTAATAGATCTGGTTTTAATGCTGTGAATAGTGCATGATCTAGGCGTTGAGCTCGTAACATAATTATGGTCATAATAGTGGTTTTGTGACAATGTAACATGAAATAGAGTCTGTGCATAACATGCGAGGGCTCTATTTCCAATCGGAGAACTAAGATGAAAAAAAAGACAGGATTTACGTTGATTGAATTGATGGTTGTTATTGCTATTGTTGGTATTTTGGCCGCAGTTGCTATACCTGCTTATCAAAATTACACGGTCCGAGCACGTGTTTCACAAGGCTTGGAGTATGCATCGCCAGCCAAAATGGCCGTAGCTGAAGAAGTAATAAAAAATAATGGAATGCCCGCAGGCAAGATTGCTATGGAGTATGTCAGTCCACCGGCAACTGAAAATGTTGTTTCGGTTGAGATTGCTCATGATTCTGGAGCCATTACTATAAAGTATCAACCCATAGCTGGTAACGGAACCATTATATTAAACCCTGTTGTTCAACCCACAGGTGAAATTATCTGGGAATGCAAAGAAGGGACTTTGGAAGCGAAGTATCGTCCAGGCAATTGTAAGTAATTATCCTATTAATCTACCCTCAGTCCTCACCCGCCAAAGATGGCCGTTCCTTGCTACGGAGTGAGTAGTTACACAGCAACCTCGTCAGGGAGTGGAAAAGTACCGTGCCACGTTAATTTCACGTTCTCTTTGCCACCAATTGATTCCTAAGACGTACGTAATCTGGTAACCCATCAATGTAGGGTGGATATGCCTCGCCTTGAATAAGGGGCGCTAAATAGCGACGGCAGGCTTCGGTGATGCCCATGCCGTCAGGGCGGATAAATGTCGCGGGCATTTTTTTTTCTTGATTAGCAACATCCGATAATGGAACGTGGCTGATAGACCAGCGATAGGGGGAGTCTTGTTCTCGAACGATGATTGGCATGATAGCGTTGTGCCCCGAGAGTGCTAACTCTACGGCCGCTTTCCCTAATGCGTACGCTTGTTCAACATCAACAGATGACGCAATGTGTCGTGCGGCACGCTGTAAGTAGTCAGCAACAGCCCAATGATATTTTAAATTGAGCTCACTCTTAATCAGTTGCGCAATAACCGGTGCCACACCGCCTAATTGTGCGTGCCCAAAGGCATCTCGTAGCCCGGCATCACTTAAAAACTTACCCTCTTTGTTTCGTATACCTTCTGAAACAACAACCACGCAATAACCATAATTACGCTCGCATTCAGCGACTCGTTGTAAAAAACATTCTTGATCAAATGGGATCTCAGGAAATAAAATAATATGTGGTGGTTCATGGTGGTCGATACCGGCTAAGCCACTGGCAGCAGCTATCCATCCAGCATGTCGTCCCATGACTTCAAGAATGAATACTTTTGTTGATGATGCCGACATGGATGCCACATCGAAACCTGCTTCCCGCGTTGAAATAGCGACGTATTTTGCCACGGAGCCAAAGCCTGGGCATGCGTCGGTAAAGGGTAAATCATTATCTACTGTTTTAGGAATACCAATGCATGTCACAGGATAACCCGCTTCTTTGCTCATTTTAGCGACTTTGTTGGCGGTATCTTGCGAATCTCCACCACCATTGTAGAAAAAATAACCGATGTTATGGGCTCTAAATACGTCGAGTAGTCGCTTAAACTCGGGTCCTCCATCTTTTAATTTATAGCGACATGAACCAAATGCGCCGGACGGAGTATGCATGAGTTTTGCGATGGCAGCATCGCTTTCCAAAGATGTATCAATCAATTCTTCATGTAAGGCACCAATGATGCCATTTTTTGCGGCATAGACGGTACCTATTTTTTCTGGGTGTCGACGAGCGGTTTGAATGACACCGCATGCCGAGGCGTTAATTACGGCTGTTACGCCACCTGATTGAGCATAAATTGCATTTTTCATTGCTATTCCTTGTGTTTACAGTTCTCGCCGGATTATTCGATACGTATACTGCTCGCGCAGTATATCTTGGTTCGATACAGGGTTTTATATTCCGTCAACACGGCATCAATTTCTTCTATTAACTTTAAAAAGACATCGTGCAGTTCATCCACATGCCGTACATGAAGAACACGGTTTTCTAAATTTGCCACATGACTTTGTAAGGTGCTGACACCGCAAAAACAGCAAGCACCATGTAATTTATGCGCTATTCTTTCAAGTTCTATCCGATCATTTTGTTGATAGAGCTCCAAAAATTCAATGCGATTCAGTTGCAATTCTTCCACAAAACCGGCCAGAAACTCAACGGCAAGATCGTGATTGCCAGATGCTTTTTTAACGCACAGCGACCAATTAATTGCTGGATTCATTGTTTTGTCAATCAATTGCAGCAGATGATGCAGTAAATAACGTTCATCAATCGGTTTCTGAAGACATAAATTGATGCCAACATTTTGCAGAGTTGACTGCTGATAGTCATGCCCGTTAGCACTAATTAATATAATGGGTGTTCGCTGGTTGAGAATGGATTCATTGCGAATAAATTGCGCTGCTTCTAAGCCATTGCGTTTTGGCATTTGTAAGTCCAGCAAGATAGCTGAATACTTCTTGCGGTTACTTGCCAGGATAGTTTCCTCACCATCGTTGACGGTGTCGACTTGCGCGCTTTCACTCAATAATGACTTCAGTAACATGCGACTGACTAAATTATCTTCAGCAATTAAAATGCTAGCCTGCTTTTGTTGCAGTTGTTTGCGTAGATGATAAAGCGTTTGATTGTGAGCATCCTCTTTATTGAGGAATGATGTGCTTGTGGCATCATCAGATAGTGATAGTTTGTCGGCGTGCCTTTGCTGATTAAACCAATCAGCGGGCGTATGATTAAAAATCGGATTAACATGCTCGTAAGGCCTCATTTCGTTGGATGTGAACTCTTTTTTACGTGCATTTAGGCCAACAGATTCAATCACTTGGTGCAGTTTCTGTAAATTTGGTGGTTTAAATAACAAGCCTTGTGCACCCAATGCTTGGTAATTTTGGATAAATGATTTTGAAACGAGAATGCATGGAATGGTTTGCTTATGCACTATGCGCGCTATTTGTTGTTCACAATTTGGGTTGACATTCACAAACGCTAATTGACAATCGGGATGAGCAAGAAAAGCGTTATCTAATTGATCAAAGGAATGCACCGGAATGCAATGGATACCCAAGTAGCCTAAGCCATTACATAGGGCTTCCAAATGAAGTGGATTGTCATCAAAACATAAAATATTTACGGAAGAAAGAGGGTTGACTTGATGTTTCTCAATTTCATAGGCGGCTAGTTTTGCTAATTTAAGATGTACAGTAAATGTGGTGCCTTTGTGCGATTCGCTGTGGATAGCGATGTGTCCTTGCATGTGTTCCACTAATCGCTTACAAATGATAAGTCCTAGTCCCGAACCTCCATACCGCCGAGTAGTTGTGGTGTCAGCTTGGGTAAATGCAGTAAATAATGTCGCTTGTGTGTCTGGAGACATCCCAATACCGGTATCACTGACGGAGATACGCAAGGTGTAATTGGTATTGGATTCTTCTTCAATTTCCGTGCGTATTAAGACGTATCCATGGTCTGTGAATTTTACTGCGTTGCTCACCAGGTTTGTAATAATCTGTTTTATTCGCCAGGGATCACCCAGGATGGTTTTGGGTACATCAATGGCAGTGATAGGAATCAGATCGATTCCTTTTTGGTGTGCATTGGGTGCGATCAAAGCGAGTACTTCGTCGATACAGGCGCGGATATTTAATGGAATACAGTCTAAATGTAATTTGCCAGCATCTATTTTTGAATAATCGAGAATGTCATTGATGATCACCAATAAATCTTGTGCAGACGATTTAATGGTTTTCACATAATCAAGTTGTATCGTGTCTAAATTGGTTTCTAAGAGCACGTTCGTGAAACCAATAACACCATTCATGGGGGTGCGAATTTCATGACTCATATTGGCAATGAACTCGGATTTTTGACGATGTTTTTCTTTTATTTTCTTTTTTTCAAGCGATAATTCGATGTTTTTTTCTTCAAGCAACTCCAAACTTTGTTGCAAGTCGATGGTAGCGACTTCGATGTGCTGATTTAATTCATGGGTAATATCTAAGTAGTGTTGCTGCAAATGAGCGCACCCTCGTTCGATAATGCCTAATTCACCAGCACTGGAGACTTTGATCTTCGTCTCAAATTCATTTTGGAGAATTTGGTTCATACTTCGTCGTAATTGAGCAATAGGTCTATATATTTTTCTGGATAGTATGTAGTGAATAGAGAACGCTACTAACAAACAAAACAAAGTGATGCCAATAGTCACGATGTACATATGATAACGCTTGAGGAGAATGAAATTATTATCTAATTCCAACGATAGCCAGCCCAGTGAATCGCTCATGGATTGCACGTGTATGGGGCTGAATAGCTCGTGAAGTTGCAGATCATGATTATATTGATAGTTATAGAATACGGCACAAAGCAGAGCGACTAATAAAACAGGAATTAGGGTGATGATTCGAAGTTGATATTTTATGCCCAATTGCTTCATATAATAATTTGTGATAACTCGAAAGTGAGATATTATACCATATTATAATTTTTTATCGTAATTCCTCACACGCCATTCTCTCGCTACGCTCGGGATGACGTACGGGTATCGGAGATTTTCATGCAGGTTAGAACACGTTTTGCTCCTAGTCCCACTGGCTTTTTGCACGTTGGGGGTGTGAGAACAGCTCTTTTTTCTTGGTTATACGCAAGACGGCATCAAGGTGAGTTTATTTTACGAATAGAAGACACGGATCGAGAGCGTTCAACCACGGAATCTGTTCAGGCTATTCTGGATGGTATGGAGTGGCTTGGGTTGAGTTTTGATGAAGGCCCTATTTATCAAACGGAGCGTTATCCACGTTATTTACATGTGGTTCAACAATTATTAGATGAGGGCAAAGCCTATCGTTGCCAGTGCAGCAAAGAGCGTTTAGAAACGTTGCGAGAGACACAGCTCGCGACGAAAGAGAAACCTCGCTACGATGGTCAGTGTCGTGAGAAACATCTTGAGGCGACTGAGACATCATTTGTCGTGCGTTTTAAAAACCCTGCTGAAGGCATGGTATCGTTCACTGATGACGTGTACGGTGACATCCACGTGGATAATTGTGAACTAGATGATTTGATTATTCTCCGATCCGATGGCAATCCAACCTATAATTTTGCCGTGGTGGTTGATGATTGGGATATGAACATCACTCACGTTATTCGTGGGGATGATCATATCAACAACACGCCTCGTCAAATTAATTTATTCAAAGCCCTCGATGCGCCGATACCTGTCTTTGCTCATTTGCCGATGATTCTTGGAGATGATGGGAAGCGATTATCAAAACGCCATGGCGCGGTTAGTGTCTTACAGTTCAAAGAAGCTGGATTTTTGCCTCATGCGCTATTAAATTATTTAGTACGTTTGGGATGGTCGAATGGTGATCAGGAAATATTTAGTGTTGACGAGATGATTGCGAGCTTTGATTTGCATAATGTAAGCCGTGGTGTATCCAGCTTTAATTATGATAAATTAAATTGGTTAAATCAGCATTATCAAAAAAGTGATTCGCCAGCTAGCGTAGCAGAAGCGTTGAAATGGCAGTTTACTCAGCGTGGTATTGATATCCAACAGGGTCCGAAGTTGGAAGACTTAGTTATTGTCCAAGCTGAGCGTTGTAAAAATTTAGCTGAGATGTGCGAAAAAAGTCTTTATTTTTATCAAGATAATCTTGATTATGATAGGGAAGCATTGGAAAAGCATATCAATCCTAGTGCGTTGAAGTTATTGACAGAACTTAAAGATAAACTTGCTACAGTGGATAATTGGCAACGAGATGTATTGCAAACGTGTGTGAATGATGTTGCGGCGGCTAACCATGTAGGTCTTGGAAAAATTGCGCAGCCGCTGCGTATGGCCGTTACAGGAAGCACCATGTCGCCATCGATTGATGTGACATTAACGTTGCTGGGTAAGCAACGAGTGATTGAGCGATTGGAAAAAATATTGATCTTAGATTTCTTGGACAGCAAAACATGAGGCCTTTTTCATGTCTTGCTGTCCAAAGACCAATTTATGGAGAACACTATGTTGGTTACATTTTCTTGTGATGCGTATGAAAATATCACGTTATTCGGCAGCGTTGCCCAACGATTATTAACTATGATGGGACATACGGGTACGGTGCCAGGCGCTATTTTGGCCAGCGATGTGCCACAGGCCTTAATGCGTTTGCAGCAGTCTCTTGGGCAGGAAAAACAACGATTGGCTGCCAATCTACCAAGTCAGACGGATGAGGACGAGCAAGAAGTGAGCTTGTCTAAGCGTGCGGTACCGATCGTCGCTTTGTTGCAAGCAGCAGTAAAGGCTAAGTGTGATGTGATGTGGGCCTAGGCCAACAACCTAATGGCCAAGGTCCAGATTAACTGATGCCCATGAAAAGAACATTATTAGCCAATAATGACCAGAATCGTATGCTATCATTAAGTTTAACGTAACTCCCCAGGTACGTCATCCTGAGCGCGTCTTTTTGCGCGAAGGATCTCAGGTTGTGCAAAATTCAGGAGATCCTTCGCGCAAAAAGACTGCGCTCAGGATGACGTGCTTGCTTCGTGTTCAGTGAAAACACTAAACTTATCCACAACCTGGGGAGTTACTATATAAAAATACGTGACACAACCGGCTTTATTTGTAAGAGAATATACATTCAGGATAATTAGCAATCTAATTTAGAATTATTCCCGTACGGGAATAATTAGACAAAACGCACTGAGCTAACTTCAGGGTCATTGCGAGCCGCAGGCAAAGCAATCCAGTGGCCTGAAACTGGCGTACTTACAAGGCCACTGCACTATGTTGAGCATCAAATATCTCATGCGCTGTCACAAACTGTTTTGTGTTGAGTATATGAACGATCTGGCTCTTTATGCTCTTCTACTGCTTTAAGAAAAATAGAATGATTAGAAACAACACTCAACGTTTTCGCTTGAAAATCCTTAACTGCTCCGTTTAATTCAGCGGCAAAACGGATGCCATGACAGGCTGCCAAATTAGCGCCTCCTATTTTAAACCAACCGTCAAATGCTTGTTTGAATGAATGAAATGATTCTTTATAATGTTGTTTAAGTTTGTTTTCTATGACATGTTTGATGGGTTCAGGAATCTCTAGAAATTTTAAAGCGTCAACAAGCTCCGTAAGCTCCTCGCTCTCCGCTGAACAGTTTGCAGCCTCAGAAATTTTCGTGATTGCTTGTAAAAATTGCGCAATATTTTCGTTGTTAATGAGCGTTTGATAATACGCTTTCACCTCTTCTCGAATGATCTGTCCCAACCTATCTCCATCTAAGATAGGATACTCAGCAAGGATAGGATGATACTCTACCGATCGCGCTAAAGAATTTTCCACGCCACTTGCACAACTGGGCATATCAGGACCTAAATCATCATACTCTTCCAACCATTTTTGGAGCTTACCGTCCACAAGCCTTTTGATTTCTTCGATGTCAGGTTGATGTTGATTGCTCGTATTATGGGTAATATAGTTTTCAAGTTGTAGCGCGGAAAGATGAATTTTATCCTTTTGCTTTTTCGCCATGGGGCGAAGATAATTTGTAAAGATTTGTGGATAGATTAAGTCGATAACCTCCTGCTCTCCACTCAGGTGAATATAACACAACTTATCTTCATCCCAACCATAACAATCTTGTTTGTCTAGAAGCTCTGATAAAGGTTTAAAATAGACATCTCGACCTAGAGAGGCTGTGGTTTCAAATCGATTAGGGTGATCTTCCCAATTATGCGAACGAGCCAATTCAGCAACATTCGCAAGAAAGCGCTCAATACGATGTTCTACTTTAATACGATGTTCCTCACTGACCTCTTCACTATTGAGTGGCGGTCGTGCTTCATCTGTGGTCGCATGCCAATAGAGGACCAACTCTTTTTTATACATATGATAAGTAGAAGACGGATAGCCTTGAGAACGACTTAGAAACCCGGCCTCTTGATTGATAAGGGGATTATGGGGAGAAATATAACGCAATACAGTGTGAACTGGATGGCTGAAATAGGCTTTTTGAATGTCCCTGAGCTCTTCTTGAGTGAATGGCGAATCAAAGGGGTCATCTGTCCTTTTCATACCATCCCATGAAGTCGGGTTTTGCCAAAACTGATAATCCAACGCCTTCAAAGGGTCTAACGGTAATGGCAGTAACTTCCCTCGAATGTAGGCCGTGGCAGGGTATTTTTGATAGCGCTCAATGAGTGCTGCTTCAAATCCTTTAAACTCCTTCTCAATCGTATCTTCATCTTGTATAAATTCATGATAAGCCTTTTCTAATGCTTGCACCCCAAGTTGCTCGGCAACTGTTAAAGCAGCCATCCGAGATTGTTCATTGTCGCTGAGGGTGTGGGTGAAACTAGCTCCTATAGTACTTATGGTAAGAGACTCTTGCTGTACAACTACCCTCAGGAGACGCAATTCTGCTTGCTGTACAGCTTCCCTCAGGCGAAACACTTCTGCTTGCCTTCTTACCAGATCATCATGTTCAGCTTCTTCACGTTGACGCAATTCTACTATTATGTTTCTTGATAATTCACTTTCCATCTGGTGCACATAATAATCACCAAGAAAATAAGACACCGATTCACTGACAGGATAGCAATCTTGGGTAGGATAGCGAGTGCGAATATTTCGAAGAAAATACCGTGCTTGCATCAATACACCCTCATTTGATAAAAAGAGCTGCGCAGCATGCCAGGATGCAATCGTCGTATCCACGAATCGATTAAAAAATAACTCACCAAAATCGGCTTGATGGTCTGAGACATATTCGATAATGCCTGGGATAGTCATTAAACGCTGCGTTATGGCATCAAGCGCTTCAGTCTTTTTTACTGCCCCTTGTGCTACTTGATAGCCAACTTCTAACACACGAATAATGGGTAAGATAGAAGAAGAATAACTACCGTCCGTTTGACGTGCAAAGATGTTGGGTGGGAGAAATTCTTCTTCAAAAATTGTATTAAGTAGTGATACATACTCATGGAGTATAGCTCTTTTGCATATCTTAATTAAATGAGCATTAATAATAGGTCCTAGATAAGGTAAAGCGAGGTAGTTATTCAGTGTGGCTGTCATCTCATTTCGTCCATTATTAGAGAGCGCTCGAGTCATATATGAAGAAAAATAATACAAATCATTATTCTGAAAGTCTTGTTGAAGACGACCTGCATATAAGGAGACAAAATGATTAAGTTGCCTGGGAGAATGATATAAAATAAGATGGAGAAAATAATCGCTAAAATTTTCGTTCGCATCATTTTCAAACCAATCTTCTATTGTATTCAATCCAGAAGGCAACCGGCACGGACTGTCTTGAACTAAGAACCTCACAATATCTAAATTTTTATGTTGCATTGCAATAGCAATGCATTGAGCGAGCTCTTCCTCTGTCGTTTCATGAGCAAAAGAGCATAAAACTTCAAAGGTTTGACGATCGGCATGTTGAGCAGCAAACTTAAGGTAGGCCGTCACATTGTGTGCATAGTAACCGAGAGAATGAAGATAGTGGATAGCCTCAAGATTATTCTGGTTGATAGGTATCTTTAAAAGATCGAATAGTTCATGCTCATTTAAGTGCTCCATTTTTTCTTGATAACGGTTAAAAATGGAGACAAAAATGTCACCTAAAGCATGCGGTAAAACCGAAGTTAATAAATAGTTTTTGTGTAACAAATAATCTCTGTCTACTGCTTTTAGTATGTCTTGATAAAGTGATGCATCTCCATAACCTCCAACAATGGGAAGCACGTTGTAGTGCCTTAAAGTCGAACGCGAATGAATAAAGCATGACCGTAAATAATCTATCGTCTCTTGTCTTCCAGACTTGAGGGCTAATTCAACATGATAGACTGCTATTTTTTTAGGGGTGAGTTTTTTGACCAAATGAAGATCGCCTGTAACAAGAGCGCCCGTAAAAATAGAATCACACAAAAGGTTTAATTTTGATTGATAGGCAGTAAGCTGCTGTATATGATGTTGTATGCTCTGATAATTAAAAAAATAATAATAGAAGACTAAAGGCGTATAAAAACAAAAAAAGTTTGTCCACCAAATGGTTGAGCTTACCGTATCACGTGCTTTGATGATGGTATTAATACACCGGGTGTTTTTTAACAATGCAGCAACTGCACCAACATTGATGGATTTTAGTGCTGAGTCAAAAGCAGGGTCAGAAGCTGAGTCCAAGGAATAGAAAGGAGAATAAAAAAGAGTCAATTGATAATCGAGTAAACGATCAAGTGCTTCTTGACGGCTTTGTTCTGATTGAGAATAAAAAAACCGTAACACTTCGGGATAACGGTCTAACTCTCTTTTTAGGTTGATTAGGTCAACTGTTAGAATACCTTTGCCAGACACTTCGTATCTCCTGAGAATAATTTATTAAGTTGCGTTGTAACTACTTGCACGTCATCCCGAGCACAGCGAGGGATCTCCTGGATTATGGTACTATGCCATGTATTGGAGATCCCTCGCGTGCTCGGGATGACGTACGGGTGAGCAGTTACGTTGCGTTATTATAACACAACTAATCAAGCGAAAAAATTTTTCTCGCGGTAATTATCCATTCGGATAACGGTATACTGCGCGCGGCCACAAACTTACGTTTTAATTCTCGTGTTGACGTGTGAGGTATGTGCACGTAGCTTCATCAGTTAGCGCGATCTGCCCCCTCTCCCGCGACGTGAAGTTGGCAAGAAAACCGGTGTTCTTCGCGGGAGAGGTTGGGGAGAGGGCTTTATACATGACCTCGATGACGCGTTTTGTGTTTATACTATACGGCGTGTGGGCAGTATAGTGAATATATCAACCAAGTGGTATCTATTGGACTTTGGACAAAAAGACATGAAAAAAGCCTCATGTCTTTCTGTCCAAGAAACTTGAGATCCATTACTCTCAACCAGTTCATTAATTACACTATATGCAACTGTTTTCATAAAATAGATCGATTTCACCCAGTAATAT
>JAUYQG010000039.1 GCA_030695645.1 Legionellaceae bacterium | reverse complement strand
AACAGTCTTCGTGAGGGGGATCTTTATCATGTGGTGTCCATTACGTGCCCGTGAATGAAGCCCACGCCCTTGTTAGATAAGAATTCGGACAAGAGAACGGGCACGAAAAGCAGATAATTGCGTGAGAACAAATTTACCGTGATAAGTAGTACATAGTATACTGCGCGCGCAGTATGCTATGGATCCATAGGAAATATGAGCTCTTCGTCGTCAACACCTGTTGGTGACTGAATTTTTTTCTCATTTTGCTTTTGTAATACAGCCGTGAATGAATTTTCATTGATAATATTAGGCATTGATTTCTTTGTTGATACGTTGACTTCTTCGTCCATTGTGGTGTCAGGGCTGAATGTTTCAGGTATTTGTACGTGGGATAGCAATATCCATAAATCGTGTTTTGTACATTCTACAGGAGATGACTCTTGTTCAAAGCGCACTCTTGATGACATGGATTGTTTCAGTTCCGAAATTAAGTTGGGGTTAGTCATATGGAATGCTTTCAATGTGCTTTGGAGTCCCTGTGGCGTAAGAGGAAGTTCCTTAATCTCGGTTATAGAAGCACTTAAATATAACCTCATAAAATTCATGTCAAAAATAAGACAAACAGACTTTTCTCTTAACGATAAATCGCGGGCTCCTGTCAAGTGCATCTGTAATTTGCTTCCTTTTGCACGCCCTAAATAGTCTCGTAGTTGCATCTTGTTGATTAAATCGATAGTAGGAGAGCGTTCTATCTGGGTCTCTGGGAGTGACGATGATGGCGTCGTAGCCACAGCGCGGTTCTGTTCTGCTGCGTCGATTGCCTGATAATAACGCGATAACTCAAGATGTTCGTTTGCTATTTGTTGGCAAATGTCCGCTTTTTCTTTCGGTGGTAACGGCTTGATTAATAAAGACTGTAGTCTGTTTATTTTCATTAATATTACCATAGATTCGCTTTGATAGTTCATAATTCATCTCTTCTAAAATAATCATGCCAATACTTTTGGCAGAATTTGTAATGATCGACACGATAAGGGCGTGCCTTGGAATGTACTATATTTTAACACAAAAACAATGTTTTGTGTACTCGACTTTGGCCTTTGAGTACGATTTTATTAAAAAAGTAGCAAAAAAACTTTAAATATCAGCACACTAGTGCCTCGTCATTGCAGGCAAAATTCGACTACAATGAGAATATTTAAGCCAATCGGTTTGAAATTGCCAACATTATATCCTACAATCTACATACGACCAGCTAGTTTTAGGTGTCATTATGAGTCATAAAGCAACCGGACAATACAGTGGATTATTTCATGATGAAGAAACTGTATTTTATCGAAAATTGGAAAAATGCGTCGTTGCATTGCGACATTGTGCCCATGATATGGTGGATTTTATAGATCACTTAGAACATCAAACCATGGAATGGCAAGCGTTGAAAAAATCATATTTTCAATTGGAATCAATGCCTGTTAGAGATTTATATCGTGGCATCGAAGCCATTAAAACCGATCTGACGAAGATTACGTTTGTATCGGATAAATCAAAATGGACCGCCAAAAATCAAGCCGATTTTGTCGATTTTTTTGAAATACAAAACCATTTTAACGCTGAGTTTAATGCGTTAGTAGATAGAGCAATGAAGATTGAACAATGGGATTAGGAGCAAAGGAGATTACCATGCCAAATTTAAACCATAAACATGTGGAACTCATGGCCAGAATAGCCCGAGCTATTTCGAGAGTGTGTCTTAAAAAATGCACCGATGAACTGGAGAGCATGCGATCTGGTGACTATAAGCAGATGGATGGGTCCTCTGGTAAGTTAAATGGCGTCAATTCAGCCGCTCAGAAAAACGCGGCCGATTCGGATGAGTATTATGAGACATTGAATGTGTTGCACAGCGGTCATCATGGTATGAATCAACCAAAATAGTAATATTTTGTCTTTCATGCCAATTTGAAAAAATAACGAACTATCTATTTTTTAAATATTACGAAATTAAAGAGGTGTTATTATGACAGGTTCAAGTGCAGCCAAATTCAAAGATTCACTGCTTAATGTATTTTCTGCGGCAACACATGAAGGCGAATACCAATTAAAAATGGACTAATGGGTGTTATTATGAGCAAAGAAATTACTCAACGTTTTAAAGGATTAGTTTTTCACAATAATGAAGACTGCATTTTTTATGTCAAACTGGAAGAATGCGTGCAGCCTTTGCGGAATTGTGCACATGAGATGGCCGAATTTATTGACGGATTGGCATGTAAATCAGACGCGCTAAATCATTTGAAA
Organism: Legionellaceae bacterium; assembly: GCA_030695645.1. Taxonomy (GTDB): domain Bacteria; phylum Pseudomonadota; class Gammaproteobacteria; order Legionellales; family Legionellaceae; genus JAUYQG01. Next base: position 8,420 of record JAUYQG010000039.1, on the reverse strand, counting down.
GAAGCCTACTGTCAGTTAGAGGCCATGCCCATTCAAGATTTATATCGTGGCATTGATGCTATCAAAGACGATATTTCAGACGTTCATTTTTATTCTAAAGAAAATAATGAATTAATTATGGAGCAGGCTGACGTAGTCTTGTTTTTTGAAAAACAAAATCATTTTAATGCCGAAGCAAATTTGCTTGTTGCACGAGCAATAGAGATTGAAGCAAGTAGGTAACTCCATCATTTGACGGTAATGAACATCGATCTTGTAGCGTGACGTCACAGTGATGGATTGATAAGGAGATGACAATGCCTAGTAAAACAGGGAAAGAATTTTTAGAGATGATAACTCATGCGGTCGCATCTCTTACGGCTAGTTGCGCTAATGCCATCGGTAAAAACTCTGTGGCGAGTTCAGAAAACGACCTATTTCAAGCTAAGTTGGATTCCATGAGCGCAGAAGAATTGGTGAAATTCGTTAAAGCAAAGGGCGATTGGGATAAACCTTCAATAGATATAGTAACGGTTATTGCCAACGCAAATACAACGATTGCAGCAGGACATCTTGGGGAAGTGGTACAGAATGATAATCAAAAATCCCCGTAACTACTCACTCCGTAGCAAGGAACGGCCATATTTGGCGCATCTTGAACGAAAAGGATTGATTAATTCTAACTCGCAACCAAGGAAATCGCGCGTATTACGCGTAGCCAAACGCATTTGATGAGTCCTAGTAATAGCAGCAATTTGTCCGTCTAGGACGCTGAGTGGATTACCGGATGTTTTTCTACTTTTCCATGCATGTGCCGCTGCTTCATCAAAGGTCAGCACACGGTGCTTGAATGCGGCTGAGAGCACCTGATTAAATGCCTCTTCAAGATAGTCACGACGTTTGCCCGCTGGCAATGCATCGATACCATAGATTATTTCTGCAACCGTGATGGAGGTCGTGAATAAGGTCATGGCTTCTTGCTGATCAAGCCATGCAACAACCTGCTCATCAGGCGCGGCCTTCATCAACTCTGAAATGACGTTCGTATCCAGAATGATCATGGATTGAAATCCATTGGGTTATGTGGAGTATCTCGCTGATTGGGTATATTTAAGTCAACACCATGTGCACTCCCAAAGTGTGCTCTAAATACCTCGCTGATTCGTTCGGGCACAGAAACGCCTCTTGAAATAAGCTGACGGGCCTCTTCTTCCATAGACACGCCATGCTCGGCCGCTCTGATTCGAAGCTGATTGTAAACCTGGTCATCTAATTTTCTAACGCTGATGTTGGCCATGATTCTCTCCATGATGGTTCTCTCTGCACTTATGCTGGCATACGATGGCAATGATGGCAAGTGATGGCGTCGCTTAGCTTAGCTACGAATCAATTGGACTTTGGACAGAATGGCATGCGGCTTTTTGCATGCCATTCTGTCCAAAGTCCAAAATCAACAAAATAACGTTTTATGATGTTCACCGGGCTCTTCGCGAGCTAATCGTGGTACTAGGTAACCGGGTAACCGACGTTGTAACATTCCAAAAAGAATCAATGCGTCGTCCAACGCCACATCAAAATGTTGCGCGCCTTGGACTTTATCCAATAGATGTAAATAATACGGCAACACACCACAAGCAAATAAACGCTCACTTAATGCCACTAAGACATCTGCGTTGTCGTTCACGCCCTTCAACAAAACGGATTGATTTAACACATGACAACCCGCTTGCCGTAAGGAACGGCACGCAGCGGCAACGTCTTCGGTTAATTCATTCGCATGATTACTGTGCAATACAACAACGGTTTGTAAGCGAGTATGCTGAATGATGTTCAATAGTTCATTTTGAATTCGTTCAGGTAAAACCACGGGAATGCGAGTGTGGATACGAAGCGTTTTCACATGAGGTATCGCAGCAAATTTCTCATATAACTGGGCTAATACCGAATCACTCGCTAATAACGGATCGCCCCCACTCAAAATGACCTCATGAATGCTGGGATCATGAGCAATGTAATCTATGGCTAGCGGCCAACCCATACGCCCGGGATTATTATCCTGATAAGGAAAGTATCGCCTAAAACAATACCGACAGTTCACCGCGCACGACCCTGTAATCGTTAACAAAACACGACCATGATATTTATGAATGAGTCCTGAAATAGGATTCGCATTCACTTCGTCCAAGGGATCTCGCACAAAACCGGGAGCTAACTCCAACTCGTCTTTCGTGGCCAATACCTGTAATAATAAGGGATCTTTTGGATTTCCGCGCTCCATGCGCGCAGCGAATCCCCGTGGAACACGCGTTTTAAATTCGTGTTCGGCCAAAGTACTGATCTCATCACCAGGAATGTGTAGAAAATCCAGTAATTGGGCTGCCGATGAAAATCCTTGTAATAAAATGTCTTGCCAACGTGGTATTGAATCTCGCATTCATTTCACAGACTTGATAAACTGTGCGAACTGTAACGAAAAGGCGACCAAATCGCAATAGTGGAGCACAAATGGGAACTTATAACACAAATGAACTCAAAAATGGCTTAAAAATCATGGTTGACGATGCACCGTGCAACATTGTCGATTGTGAATTTGTTAAACCCGGTAAAGGCCAGGCATTTACTCGATTAAAAACACGTAATCTCAAAACGGGTCGCGTCGTTGAGCGTACCTACAAAGCCAATGATACCTTCGTATCGGCCGACGTAGCCGATGTTGAAATGCAATATTTATACAATGACGGCGAATATTGGCATTTCATGGTTCCAGATACCTATGAGCAATATGCGGTCAGCGCGATGGGCGTTGAAGAGTCTGCAAAATGGTTAAAAGAACAAGACATGTGCGTAGTAACGTTATGGAACAACGAACCAATTACAATCACACCCCCAACGTTTGTGATCCTGACCATCACAGAAACGGACCCAGGTCTTAAAGGTGATACTTCGGGTGGTGGCGGTAAACCGGCTACTTTAGAAAGTGGAGCTGTCGTTCGTGTGCCCTTATTTGTGCAAACGGGTGAACAAATCAAAGTGGATACGCGGAAAGGCGAATACGTTTCACGAGCTAAAGAAGGATAGTATTCGTATACTATTGGACTTTTGGCAAATAAGATTTGGTTTTTACGAGCCCGTGGGCTCGTATTGGATCGAATTTTTTCCAAAGTTCGGTATATATAGAAAATTTGTAACTCCCCAGGTTGTGGATAAGTTTAGTGTTTTCACTGAACACGAAGCAAGCACGTCATCCTGAGCGCAGTCTTTTTGCGCGAAGGATCTCCTGAATTTTGCACAATCGGAGATCCTTCGCGCAAAAAGACGCGCTCAGGATGACGTACCTGGGGAGTTACGAAAATTTGTAACTGCTCGGAGAACGGTCAGATTTGAGTGCAGGTTGAACGAAAACGGTTTCGAAAAAGCGCAGCATACATGGGCTTGGCCTGTCCCGGCGAAGGCCGGGATGAGCATTTTTCGAAATCGTTTTCGTTCAAGATGCGCCAAATATGGCCGTTCCTTGCTACGGAGTGAGTAATTACATTGAAAAAACGTATACTCAACGCATGGCCCTGGCCGACTTAGTTCAGCCCTTTTGTATTATTAATTGAATCTTTATTATCACTTGAATCATCAACAACTGTCCTCGGGGACTCTGATATATTTTCAGATTTTTTTGAATAAAACGAATTTATCGAAGATGATATCGTTTGGCCAGTAACTTTTTTGATCGAGTTAATAGCATTTTTAGCAGTTACAGAAGCCCTTCGTTTCATCTGACCAGCAGTTTCAGTGGCCTGTTGTGTCAAACCACTAGGTTCGGAGGCCCTACGCACCGCACCACTGACAACGTGAGAGACTTGACTAGCCACCTGATGATTAACCGATTCAATAACTGAAGTATATTTAGTACCCATTTCAGCTATTAAATCCGGATTATCTCTTATAAAAATAGCATTAAGATCCTTTGCATCTAGTGGGCGTTGACCAGAAAACATATCACCACATCCCATATTTTTAAGATCACTAAAAATATCATGTGACTTTGCAGAATCAATCGCTGCGCAAAGATTTTCCACTGTCAGTAACTTGGAATTACAAGGAAGCTGCAACACCTTCAAGCACCAATACACATCCTCTTGCTGAGCCTGGGTTAATGTAAATAACGTGGTAATAGCCGACTGTATTCTAATGACATCCGTTTTCTTATATAATCCGATTAATTTCTCGAAAACTTTTACTGAAGGCTCACTATTTTCGTGAGCCAATAGTTGCGGCAAAGGAGGATCCCTATTAAAGTTCTTTTGATATTGTATTACACAATCCAATACATCTTGATCTATAAAACGAACGGCATGTTTCAAATCTTCACTACCCAACAGTTCGTTAAGTAACTTAGGAAGCGCTTTTTTGTTTTTTAATACTATTTCACTAAGATTTTGGATAATTTCTGGATGTTGCATGAGTTTTTCTAGTTTTTCTTCAATCTTAGTTTCCTCAGGATCTATATTAAACAATAAACCCAAACACAGTTCAACTTCTCCCCACCTCTCTAAATAATTATTATTCATAATAATACGACTTATGACGTTTTCAGTAATACCCTTAAACCTTGTAAGTTGATTTATTGACTCATAACTAAATAACAAAACATTACTATCTTTAGAACTCAAAAAGTATTCCATATTTTTTATAAAATAATCGGAAATATTTTTATTCGTTAAAAAGTCACTCATCTTGCCTAATTGAAATGACGAAACGTCTTCCAAAATACTGGAAATACGTGATAAGTCAGCCTCGCTTGTCTTTAGCAAATTACTGTTCTCCATTATCTCTAACCAACGTTCCATAGGTATTTTTGATTTCTCCAGGATGGATATAACTTGATCAATAACCGACCAATTCGTAGATAGATTTGAAATCTTTGTCAAAGCACGAATTGAAGTATTAATTGATGATGTACGGTTTGAAGGAATTTCCATTTCATCTATGTGATGAAACGTATTCATACAATGTTTAACCTTATCAATACTCTCCGACTTTACTTTTGAGAACATATCAAAAATTGGTGGATCAAGAAAAACATCCAACCACAATTTCTCATCCGGAGCCACTTGTCTGAGAACCTCGAACACATGATCTATTTCTGAGCCTTTAGTTACCATTGAACGCTCTAAATAGTTTAATTGTGCATATGGAATGTCGGTGTTTGAAAAGTAGTCCATAGCCCTCTGATAAGCATTAGCACTTTTTTGTGACTCTTTCATCTTCTCGGTAGGTTTTTTTTCAGACAACTCCTCATTTGCTTTAGAATCCTCTAATAAAGTACCGGAAGGCTGCGCTTTACTTGCTATAGTAGTTGTTCCATCTACAACCTGGGATACGGTACTATTTACTGGTATAACCAACGCCTCCTTCACTTTGGACACAGCACTCCTGTTGGGAGTACTTGATTCATTCCTGTCAATGGATGAAAGGGAATTTCTTGTTTTGACTGTAACAGATTTTGCTACGGGGAAAGAATCTGTGGCATCATTAACCCCCTTAGAAACTTTCTGACTGACACCATTATCGCTAGTAGTATTCTGATAACGGCTAACTTGCTCTATAGTTTTGCCTTGTTGCTTATCCTGAGTAAAAATAGCGTCCTGATTGACACCATTAACACTAGTATCGTTTACATAGTTATCCTGATAAAGCCTAACTTGCTTTGTAGTTTTGTGTTGTTGCTTATCCTGAGAAGAAATAATTTGATTATACAAAATCATGCTATTAGCTGAGCCAGCTGCTATATTTTCTACCCACAATTGAATATCTTGTAACTTCAATAGATCCTGTAATAGTTGCTTTTCCATACTAGCGCTTTGTGGATACACAATTCTTCTACTCTTAACAAGAAAAGCAAAAATAATAAGTAAATCCTTATTGTTATTTTTAATGATGTTCTCAATGACGGCCAATGATTGCACCACAGGCTGTTTTTGTATGGAGTCCAGTAGTTTTGATAGTAATTCTATAGATGCAGAATCCAGTTTAGTAATGTCCTCGCTAGTAATTGGATTTGAAGACTGGTGCTTTTGTAGAAAATCGACAATAGCCATCCGTTTATTCTGTTCTGATTCAATAGCATTCATAATTGGCTTAAGGCTAATCTCACCACCACTTTCACTATTTGAATTATCAGGATTTGATGCCTTTTGCACAATCACATGATAGTTTGTATCATTTAATTGAAGCGTCTGTTTTGAACCATATTGTGAGTTCATCTCATCGTCTGTCATTGTCGCGTCTGGTTTTTGACCCGTATTTCCATCATAACAGTGCTTACAAAGTATTGTCACAGGAGACTCATCAATCGTTTTAATCAAATCAGGACCATCAAAAAATTTAAAGAAATTTAAAACTCCTAACCAAGTTCTATAAGCAAAAAAGGCTTGGAACGGGGCAGTGAGTTTGTTCTCAACGTTCTCCTCGGATCTCAAATTCGACAACGCAACACTCAGTGTTGTAGGAAAAAAAAGCCTAAACCACCACGCTTCCTTATGCTTATCACAAAAGTCACTGAGAGGCCTGAGTGGATGGTTCGAAATAATGTCCTCGCGATTGTTCATGGTGCACCTCATTATGCATTTTAATAAAACCATAAAAAAACAAACATCAATTTAAGTATAGTTCAATAAAAATATAATGCGGTTATAAATGTGACGAAATATTGTTGGGAATTCGAGTGAGGTTATTTTTACCCATTATTCCACTCCCTGACGGTCGTGCAGCAGTCGGTGGTGAATACTTACAAGAATTATACTCACTCAGAAACACCCTTCAGAAATGCCTGCACCACACTGGCAGGAACAAACTTAGAGACATCGCCACCTAATGTGGCAATTTCGCGTACTAACGTTGAGGAAATAAACATCGAATCTTCTGAGGGTGTTAGAAAAATGGTTTCAATATCTTTAGATAACTTTCGATTCATACCCGCCAATTGAAATTCGTATTCAAAATCGGAAACGGCTCGTAATCCTCGTAAAATAATACCGGCATCCTGCTCATGAACGAAATTAATCAACAAACTATCAAACCCCATCACACTAACACCGGGCAAATGACTCACTGCTTTTTTAACAAAATCAATGCGATCAGATAACTTAAAAAAAGGCCGTTTTGGAGTATTGCTAGCAACAGCAACCACAAGCTCGGGAAATAACTTCGCCGCACGCGTGATGATATCAACATGCCCATTAGTCACTGGATCAAATGTTCCTGGATAAATAACTTTACTCGTCATCACAACCTCATTCACTCGTGTCCACACGTGCTCCACTTGCCTATTTATGCAGTCTAACGTATTGTTTTAAGAAAAACACGTGATTCTAAACTTTTTTGGTGGACACGCTTCGCTTTACCCACCTCAAGTGGAACGTAGGGTGGGCAAAGGAGCGCTAGCGACGTGCCCACCAGACAAGTTGAGCAGTGCGTGAAAAACAATCGTTTTTAACAAGGATAATCCTCATGAATAGAATCGTTTATGTTTTTTTAACTGCTATGACCTTCCTAACCGCCTGCGCACCATCCAAAACACTGCAAACATCTGAAATGGATACAACGAAATTACAACCCAAAACTGAGCAACCAACAAAACCACTGAATCAAACCGAACAAACCAAAGCATCCAAAAACATCACCGTTCCCTCATCATTTGAATTATCCGGCGCAATCGCCGCTAGAAATCACAAAAAAGGTTGGACGGCAACCTTGAATTGGATGCAAAAAGGCCCAAGTCAATATCAAATTCGATTAATTGGGCCACTAGGTGGGCAAACCGTCATGATAGAAAAACAGGGCTCCGTGATTACCTACCGTGAAGACGCCAAAAAAGTGACGTCTACTAACGGCGATGACTTATTGCAAAAACAAACGGGAATTCATTTGCCGGTTAATAATCTTTATTATTGGGTTCGCGGGATTCCGGCACCAGGTGCCGTGCAATCCACCACCCATAATCCAACAGGTCAATTAAGCACGCTAAAACAAGCGGGATACACCATCGATTACAATCAATACATGCCCGTAGGAAATGCAACGCTACCCAGCAAAATTCGCCTACAAGGACATGATCTGATGATTAAACTGATCATAAAGCATTGGAATGTTTGATAAAACGCCAGGTAATGAATGGTGGTGAGATTGTTTTATTTTTTCCTGCCGGATAGGCAGGTATTTTTTCACTAGTTTGGACTTTCTGGACTTTGGACAGAATTGCATGCGACTTTTTGCATGCAATTCTGTCCAAAGTCCAACTTGATTGGGAATAACTAGCAATTCTGGGTGAACGAGGTAGGGTGGGCAAAGGAGCTTGCGACGTGCCCACCGTTGTACCACTGCTGGTGGGCACGTCGCAAGCTCCTTTGCTCACCCTACGAATTCAGTGATATTTTGCGAAAAATAAT
>JAUYQG010000025.1 GCA_030695645.1 Legionellaceae bacterium | reverse complement strand
ATATCAACGACAATCGGCTCATTTTGTAAAAACATTTACAATCAGGACAATTAACGATCTAATTATGAGGGATAGATCTGAAATTTCTTGGACAAAAAGACATGAGGCTCTTTTCATGTCTTTTTGTCCAAAGTCCAATTACCTCATTTCTCCGGAAACGGGGAGAAGGTTCCCGCAGGGCGGATTAGGGGTTCTCGGCAGAAGCGTTCTTTTCCGATGTTTTCCCAAAATGGGCTGGGCTACTCAGCATGACGTACCGGGGGAGTTACCATTTTATTTCATTAACAATGGGCTTTGGATATAAGTTCCTTGAAAATAAAGAATACCTAATTGATTTAGAGCACTCCATTGGCCTTTACTTTCTATTGCAGTAGCAATAAGTATGATATCTAAACGTTTAGTAGCTGCGATCCAACGTTTAATAATGCCTTGTTTTAATTTATTTGTTTCAATAGCTACGGACAAACTACCATCTAGTTTCACATAAGCTATATTTACTTTTTTTAAATAAGTCAATGGAATCAATGTTGCACCGACACGATCGATACCGACACAATGGCCCATATTAACGAGTTCGTCTATAAGTGACACAGCCAGCGTCATATTTTCAGTAAGAATAAATTCGCTAAGCTCAAAATGTAGTTTTATTTTGGAACTATGAGTGAGCTGTCTTACCAACAACAAAAATTGCTCCTGCCTTTTCCAATCACAAACCGTGCAACTTGATAAGTTAATGGCCAGAACTAAAGGGTCTTTGATTTTTACAATGTTTTGAAGTACTAATTGATCAATTGCTCCACCTAAGGAATATTGCTGGACGATTGGAAAAAAATTGCTGGCGGCTATTTCAAAAGAGTTACTCAGCAATTTGATAAAACATTCTTTATGATAAATATCGTGCTGCGATTTCACTGGTTGTAGGTAAAAATGAAACGCATTTTTTTTGATAGCCTCTTCAATTTTAACTCGCCACGCCTGCGTATCCAAAAGAGATTTGCTAAGATTATCTGGCTCAATATTAAAACCATTTACACCCTGTTTTTTATCTGTTCTGATAAGTTTATCGGCTAAAGTTAATAGTGCCGTTGCCGTTTCAGAAAACTTACACCTGACCACTCCAATACTAAGGGACAACACAGGATCTTTGTTTTTCATAAATAAATCAATTTTTTGGACAACATCACTTAACAACGATTCGATGGCATGCCTATCCTGCTCTAAGATAACTACAGCAAAACTGGGACCATCCAGACGCACAAATAGAAATACATGTTTATGGCGAAATAATTCATCCAAGAACTGACTTACATTAACAATAAGTTGATCACCTTCTTGATAACCATGACGTTGATTAAACTCCATCAAACCTGAAAGATCGATTAGAAAGAGAAACCCAGGTAGAAAATAATGTTCATCGCTTAAATATTGATTGAACTTCTGGAAAAAATAACGCCTATTTCCCTTGCCCGTTAAACTATCTTTATTGGCCTTTGCATTAAGTCGTTCAATTTCTTCTATATGGAGTGTAAAAAAACCTTGGAGTTTGGTCACCATAGAGTTCATCGTGTTTGAGAGCAACCTCAGTTCTTTCAGTCTTGGAAGTTTATCTAACGTATAAAATTTTTTTTTCCCGATATCTTCGGCTTGTTGTACAAGATTTCCCAATGATTTAAACATAATTTTAATACAAAATGCACTGATTAAAATGACAAGCACTGTTGTTAGTAAGAATAGAAAAAATATCTTTTTTGCTGTAAGCCATAGCGCTATGTAAGCCACAGTGGCATCACTTTTCACAACAACCTCACCGATTTGTTGCCAACCCGACATAATTAAAGCCGATTGCTCTTCATTTTTCAGATGCAGAAGTGTAACAAACCAATTTGGCACTTCTGAGCGAGATTCTTTGAGATAACGTTTAACTAAAACGATTCCGTCCATATTACGAACTAGGATACTACTGAAATACCCCCGGTCAAAGACCGCACTAACGGTTGAAAGAACAGCCGTTGTATCCATTTTATTACTTGACCGTTTCGACATCGACAAGCCTAACGCTGTAGCAGTATCTTGCGTGTTATGCTCGAGTTGATTCTCGAAATATGTTCTTGAAGAATTGACTGTAATAACGAGTGTGCAAATGAAAATAATGGACAAAGCGACAATCATCATCAAAGTTGTTTGCTTAACTAAAGTCATTTAGTTTTCCTCCTCCAGTTTGATGCGTCGCAGTAGTGCCTGCCATTTACTTAAATCGCTAGGCTTCCCATATGGTCTAGCCTTTCCAATACGTTCATTTAGCCAGACATCCCCGCCATTAAAACTGTATACTGGTACAAGATCGGGGCGCTTGGACGCCGGTAAAATTTTTTCTATTAAATTATCTAAAATAAAAGGTTCTGCGTTAGGACTCGGGTAATACGTCAAAACCATATGCGCCTGGTTTCTTGACGGGATAGAGACGTAGGTGATTCTTAATTTTTCTTGTGCAATACCCATCGCGACTAATGTAAAATACTTAGCTATTGCAAAATCCTCACAATCGCCACGACCTATGGCCAGAAACTCATAAGGAGTTAACCAAATGTCGGCACTCCCCTGCAAAGGATTCTCAGAGACGTAACGCAATCGATTAAAAAAATCATTCACTTCATTCAATATATAGGCGACTGTTCTTGGTTTTTTATTTGCTAATAGTGCTTTCCACTCCTTGAGGCGCATTGACGCAACACTATCCTGCTTTAGTCTTAATTTAACACTATTTACATCACTTGTAGATAGACTATCGTCTGCATAAGTAGTCTGGCCAACGCAGATCAAAAACACAAAACCAACAGCTGTTTTTTTAGAAAATTTGCGCAATAATCCTTTAGGTTTGGCCATGTAAAAACTCATTTGCGCAGTGTTTCACTTGAGTTATATTGTAATGTAACTCGCCGAATAATTCCTAATATTTGCTTATTAGGAATACTATTTAGGACTTTTGTTGCCTCAGAGGACTCATGAAATGGGCCGATCACCACATGCTCTATCTGTAATTTGTTTGATCGTTCAATTTCGATCTTAGCTTCTAGCCCTTGATTCTGCAAAGACGTTGTCAAATCCTCCACCTCCTGCTCGTTTTTAAACCCACTCAGATCGACCAAGTATACTGGCGTTGCGACACTGGATTGAGGTACTGCGTTGTTAGCTCCAGGAGCAGGACTTGTTATCACAGAATCTGGGCTTGCCATCAGAGAGAGGGCATCTGGTGCCGGTATTTGTGGCGGCGCATTAGGTAATGGTGTTGTGGATGAAATGGTTGTATTACCCGATGGATATATGAGCTGTCCATTCAACCTATTATAGGCGGCGGGTTGTTGTGTTACTATTTTAAGAGGTTTTTTTGTGGTTTCTGGTAAAGAAAACAACTCGTGATGATGTTTATTTGTCTCCCTTTGTTTAGCAAAAAATGGCACTAATCGTCCGACGCCATTTAGAATTCGATACCGCGCATCAATTTCATCTTTACGAGCCTGAAGATAATCTGCTTCTGAACGATAAACCTCGTTTTGTGAGTTCAACAAATCGAGAAAGGTGCGCTGTCCAAGCTGAAACTGTTCAAAATAGGCAGCTTTGGTTTTTTCAATACTAACAACGTAGTTGGCTAATACCGTCACGCGTTTACTGCTAGCATACCAAGCATTGTAATCCAGCTGAATTTTTTCTTTCAGGTTAATCAAAGCCCTATTTCTCGTTTCAATTGCTTCCTGAACTTGATAGGCTGTCTTTTTAAGATGCCCTAGATCGCCACCACCATTAAAAACATTATAACTAAGTCGAATTAATCCAACATTGTCATTATTTGGCCCTGGAACACCGTCTAAATTTCTATTTCTTGATGCCGTAAATACAGCATCGATTTTGGGCCAAAAAGCCGCATCGGAAATTTTACGCTGTGCTACTGATTGTTTAATATCTTCACTCGCCGATTTAATTCGCGGATGATTTTCAAAGCCTTCTTTAACGGCTTTAATGGCTGTTGGAGGCAATACCATTTTAGAAGGAATGGCCGGACTAACCAGATTGTCGGGCCAAGAGCCAACCAACTTTCTAAAATGCACCATGGCTTCTCGTTGATTTCCCTGAGCACTTATCAAATTAGACTCAGCGAAAGAATACCTTGACTCGCCCTGATCAAACTCTGCTAAACGACCGACTCCAGCCCGACTTCTTTCTTTAACGAGACCAAGTAATCGTCGATGTTCTGATAAATTTATTTCTGCAATATGAACCAATTGTTCTTGCAGTAAAACGTCAATATAAGCCTCAGCTACGTCAAGTGCTATATCATTAATTACACTATAGGTCTTATAATTTTGGGATTTAAACATAAAAACATTGCGATCTACCTCTCCAACAATGGCTCCCCCAGAGAAAATATTTTCAACCACCGCAACATTAAATTCCTGCCGCCTTAACGAGGTCGAATTGTCGCCCGCAAGATCCTGTGTAAAAGGACTTTGTGTCCACTCACTACCATAGGCTGAATTAATATCAAACTTAGGATAATAAGCCCCTTGAGCCTCTACTATTCCCAGTTTTGCAGACGATGTCTGTGCGCGGTTTAGCAAAATCTCGGGATGAAGCATCATGGCCTGTTGTACAGCCTCCCTTAAGGTTTGTGCCGCACCAGTTGATGACTCGAAGATTAACACGATAATAATATAAAAAAATACTCTGATTTTTTGCATTTATTTCGATAAATAGGTTCATGATCTCAAACCATAGAAACTACACTGGTATGGTTTTTCTATCAAGGAAAAGAGCGTGTTGTGGCAAAATTAAATTCCTAAATATCAGCACACTAGGCCTCCTCGCTACGGCTTCAACTGATTTTTCTAGGTTAAACATAACTCGCCAAAAATTACTTTTCACAGTATTATTGGACATCTTTAGATTTTGTAATGGCTGTTATGATCGCTGATTATTTAAAAACGGTTCCACAATGGATTGCTCCAAAATATGCCTTAACGCTGTATGCTGGCTTTTGGGCTAATATGAGGGTTCGTATCGTTAAAAATCGTCTGATTAGACGATTTATTCATAAATACGGCGTTAATATGCACGAAGCCAGTCGAGAGAATGTCGAGGATTACAGCTGTTTTAATGATTTCTTCATTCGTCACTTAAAATCGGAATGTCGTCCCATCTCAGTGGCTGATATTATATCGCCCGTGGATGGTCGCATTAGTGAAATCGGTAAAATTAACGAGGGGCAATTGTTTCAAGCCAAAGGTCGATATTATTCGGCTCAAGAATTACTGGCCTGTGATGAATCCGAAACCAAACAATTTAATTCGGGTTATTTTGCAACACTCTATTTATCACCTAAAGACTACCATCGAGTCCATATGCCCATGGACGCAACGCTACAAAACATGACTTACGTACCCGGAAAGTTATTCTCGGTACAACCCACTACGGCTCGGGTGATACCGCGTTTGTTTGCCCGTAATGAGCGATTAGTCGTGTATTTCCAAACAAAAATTGGATTGATGGCTATGGTGCTTGTTGGTGCCACCATCGTCGGCAGCATAGGCACTGCTTGGCATGGCGATGTGCGACGGTCTCGAAAACTGACTCAGTTTAATTACTCATCAAACGATACGCCGGCAACGATTTTACAAAAAGCGGCTGAAATGGGTTATTTTAAACTCGGATCCACGGTGATTTTGTTATTCTCCAACGACGCCCATGTGCAGTGGCGCTCAGATATGTGTGCTGGCAAAGAAATTCGTTTTGGCGAAGCGCTAGGTGACTTCGCATAGAGATTCTTGGGCTTCAAGTACAATATTATGCATGGGAATCCCAATCAATCCATTAACTCCTGAACGATTATTGGATTGAAATACTACCGCATTATTAACCCAATCGTTAATAATATGGTTTTCTTGTGTTCCGACAGCAACCGCTGCAGTAACGGTGTACGCGCCTTGTGGTAGCAGCGGCATGATAAAATGAAAGCGCGCGGTGAAGATTTGATCGCATTTAACCGCTCGCGGAGTGTCCATGGTCGTGATAATGGTGTTGTCTCCAAAAAGTGGTTGGCCCAGGCGATCTCGCACCAGAAACCCGATGCTTACATTGGCTAAATCACGGCATGCCAGTGCCTCAACCATCAAGATCACCTCTTCACCACCAATCATCCATGACAGAGGAATATCGTTGGTATCGGTTAGTAAAATGGATGTAATTTTCGCAGAACCATCTCCCCAACCCAATGCATCCTCATTAAAATCAAAAATCTGAATATCATTTCGCAAACTGGACGTATTCATCAGATCTTGACGCACGTCTCGTTTCCAAAGAATGGGCTTCTGTTTTCTGGGCTTAGGCGGTGCATCATGTGAGCCACCAACGTCCTGCTGTTTACCATACAACGCTGCGGAATAAGCATCCACCACCTCTTTACTACTCCCTTCCGCTCGGATAACGCCCCTATCTAACCAGATTGAACGATCGCAAACTCCACGAATGGCAGCAATATCATGCGATACTAACAATAACGTCGTGCCCTGCTGTTGAAAACTACGAATACGAGCAAAGCTTTTATGTTGAAAATAAGCATCTCCAACAGACAATGCCTCATCAACAATCAAAATATCAGGACGCTTTGCCGTTGCCACTGCGAATGCTAAACGTATGCTCATACCACTTGAGTACACCCGAACTGGCTCATCTATATAATCACCCAGTTCAGCAAACTCGATAATGTTTGGCATCAGTGAGGTCAGTTCGGCAACTGTTAAACCAATCAATTGGCCCGCCATAAAAACATTTTGACGTCCCGTAAAATCCGGATGAAAACCCATCCCCAACTCAAGGATAGCAGTGACATGTCCATTAATTTCGATAGAACCCGATGTCGGTTGACTTATCCCTGTTATTAATTTCAGTAACGTACTTTTTCCGGCGCCATTAATCCCGAGCACACCGATCGCCTCACCTGGTTTCGCAACAAAATTAATATCGTTTAATATCCACTTCAGAGTATGACGCGATTTACTGAAGGGCACGATCCACTCCAACAAACGAGACCATCGACTTTCATATTGTTTGTAGGCCTTACCTACGTGATTGACTCGTATGGCGTCCATTACAATTCATCTACCATGTCGGCATTGCGTTTATGAAACGTACGTTGTGCCAATAAACAACATAGCAACGATAAGCCTATTACGGGCATTAATGACAACCAACTTGGCAAACAGTGCGACACAAAGATGTCATGATAAGCATTAACAATGGAGAACATCGGATTTAATTTAATAATCGACTGCACCCAAACCGGTAAAATAGTTACGGAATAAACAATAGGAGTAAGCCAAAACCAAATTTGCAAAAACAACGTGAAAAACTGCCCTACATCTCGAAAAAAAACATTGAGAACGCCCAAGAACATCCCCAAACCCATGGCAAACGTGATTTGTATGATAAGAACAATCGGCGTCGCTAAATACACCCAACCAGGAAAATTACCGGTGAAACATAAAAACAAAGTAAACAGCGCAAACATAATTGAGAAATTCAAAACCGAGCCCAAAATCACAATGATAGGCAAGCATATGCGCGGGAAAGTCAATTTCTTAATTAAACTTGCGTTATCCACAAAGACACTGATACTTCGACTCAAGGTTTCGGAAAAGAAAAACCAAGTAATGATACCGGAACATAAGTAAATACTATAAGCAAACGTATTCTCAACCCCAGGAAGTCTTGCTTTCATTACTTGAGAAAAAATAACGGTATAAATAAATATCATACACAGTGGATTTAGAATCGTCCAAATAACGCCCAACAGTGAGTTTCGATATTTTAACTGAAACTCCCGCTTGACACTGGCTAAAATAAATCCACGATACGACCAGATGACACTCATAAACACGACCTTATTCACTCACAGAAATCATATTTGGCGTTCTAAAACGCGCGTTTAAAACACGCCATGAGTAACCGAATAGACCTCTAATTCGCCTCCAAAAGCCCAAATTGTGTAACATGTCATTTTCTTGACTTACTTTGATCAGTAATGCCTCGCTATCGCGACACCGATTCAGTAGATCCAACCAATCAACGCCATGCTGATACGAAAATTGTTTGATTTGTTCCTCAATGGCTTGGGGAAAAAACAAAATACAATCATTGACTACACATATCTGATGACGACTACTTAAGCGAAATAAAGCACGGGTAATAGCATCTAAAGTGGGCCAATTTGAAATTTCATGAGGTGCCTGAGGCGTTGCTAAGAATAAACGGGCATCATCAATAATGATCATGCTTTGATCATTTAACTGTTTGATAGCATCTAACTCAGCTAACAACGGGCATTGAGACATCTCACCTGCCGTAGCATCAGCCACACACCAATGCGCATCAAGCCAAAACATAGCTGGACGATCTTGTATCTCAGGCAAAATGGCCTTTAAAGCCGTAGCTGAATCCGCATTTACAATCGTGATATTGGGATCATCAGCAAATTTACGTACGGCGTTCTCATAATAATGCGGTGACAACTCAACAGAGTAAATGCGATTAAAATGAGACATGATGATATCAATCGTCTCTCCTCGAAACGTACCTGTTTCCACAAATACATCAAAAGCCAGGTGGTTATTTAATGCGGCTATCAAACGAGGGTCGATTGAGAAAGTAACTGCGCCCATCATGTTTCCTTATTTCATAAGAGCACTGATGTCGATATCAATGCTATAAAGACGTTAATATATCACTTTTTTGACGCAATCGAAAATACTCTAGACTGAATCCAATACGACGCAATATCCATCCGTCGAGTTATCCAAACATCGGGTCTTATGATAGGATTGCACCACAATAAAACCTATG
The DNA here is from genome assembly GCA_030695645.1 of Legionellaceae bacterium. Lineage (GTDB taxonomy): Bacteria > Pseudomonadota > Gammaproteobacteria > Legionellales > Legionellaceae > JAUYQG01. Next base: position 1,007 of record JAUYQG010000025.1, on the reverse strand, counting down.
AGATTGCCATGACAGTCGCGACGACCACTTGGACGGACATCTTAGCGGATGAGAAAACACAACCCTATTTCAAGTCAATTTTGCAATTTCTTCTGCAAGAAAAACAAGCAGGAAAAACGATTTATCCATCACAGTCTAATCTATTTAAGGCCTTTAAAGAAACACTTTATCACCAAGTGAAGGTCGTCATCTTAGGACAAGATCCATACCATGGCCCAGGTCAGGCGCACGGTCTCTCTTTTTCGGTACAACCCAACGTAGCATTGCCCCCCTCGTTGAAAAACATTTTTAAGGAATTAAACAACGATTTAAATATCCCCATTCCCAAACAGGGGTGTTTGAGCAAATGGGCGAAACAAGGAGTTTTGCTATTAAACACATCCCTGAGTGTCGAACGTGGTCAGCCCCAATCACATGCTAAAATTGGCTGGACTACCTTTACTGATCACGTCATTCGGAAATTAAATGATCATCCCGAATCGTTGGTATTTTTATTATGGGGTGCTCATGCACACAGCAAAATTCCCTGGTTGGATGACCAAAAGCATCTCGTCCTAAGTGCCGCTCACCCATCCCCGTTTTCAGCACATCGTGGTTTTCTTGGTTGTCAGCATTTCTCAAAAGCAAATGCATTTTTAATAAGTAAAGGACGCGAACCGATCAAATGGGATTTGCACTAAAAATCAAAGCCTGACCCCATTGATTGCCGCATAAATACTATGACACGTGCTTAGGGATCTCAAATTTAATAACCTACCCATAATGGTAGAACGTAGGGTGGGCAAAGCGGTAGCGTGCCCACCAGTTCGGAGCCGGCAGGGGATATTTGATGTAAATGCTCAATATGAGGTAAATCCATCCCATCTTTAAACTGAAGGAATGAAAGGTTGTATAGGGATGTTGACTGATAAAATAAAAATAACGATAAAAGACGCATCGCAGGCATTAACGGGTTATAAACGTCGAGCATTCGTGGCTAAAGTAGCCATTGACTATTTTGAAGGTAG
>JAUYQG010000024.1 GCA_030695645.1 Legionellaceae bacterium | reverse complement strand
CGATGTGATTAGGAGGGAAACACCTACAAGTTAGATTCGGCAATTTTGATATAAATTAGATCAGGGTGAAGGCTATTCGCTAACCCTGTTCAATTTAAGCCTGCGCCATATATCCGCGGTTTTGTTCCACCGTTAACAGCAGGTTCAGATATTGATGGTGGCAAGAGTGGTAAACAACTGTTGTGGTCTTATGCCAGCCCTGATGAATATATCTCGCAAAATAGTTTAAAATCAAACGAGAAATTGATGATTCTATTTGACAATCGAGATGAACATAATGGTGAGGCAATCGATCCAATACATTATGGTTTACAGAAAATAAGTATTTTGATTGATACTGGCGGGGCAATACTTCAAAAAATTTCAGAAGTCACTCGATGGGAAATAATGTCAGGCTCTCCCAAAGAGAAATTGAATTTATCAATCAAAGATCCCTCTTTGTTAAAATATTCATTAGTGCTACAGTCATCCGTTTCAAATGAGTTTTTACAATATTTTTTAAATAAAAACCCAAAAGCCGATCGAGTAATATTAAAGCTCTTTTTTTAAAAATTAGGGGCTGTCGCTCTTCTGTTGACCTAAACCCATACTATTTTGCACAGGGCTATCACTTAGGCTTTATCTACCATTATTTATTCACATGAGCAAAGTAATATTTTAACCCGTGAGAAAATCCTGAATTTTAGATTATTTATCCATTCTCTCATGGCGTGGAATCATTGATGGCAGCTGTTTAGGCGCTTTTATACGTAATTGCTTGTTAACGTTCATGCGGCCAAACACAACTTCAATATCAGAACATGCCACATCAAATTCTTTGGCCAGAAAGCGTAGCATATGATCCGTTGCCCTGCCTGCGCGAGGCGCTGCAGTGACGCTAATCTTAAGTTGATTACCTTTAACTTTACCAATGGCATCTTGTTTAGCACCGGGCGTACCCAGCACATTAAGTACAAGGATATCGCCATCCCAAACAAAAAAAGAACTCATTTTTTGAGACACACTGGATGCACTTTCTTTATTACATCTTTTTACTGCCATCATCCTCATCTCATTGTTTTTATACAACATAACCCTTAATCATGCATATAATGAATGCTTCTGAAGAGAAACAACTCGATATAACACCATCATTTTGTTTAACTTAGCTAGCTCCGTACTACCGTTGATGTTAATAATGTTTAGCATACCCGCGCCTTGTTTCATATCATTCGCAAAATCATAAACGGCACCGACCACCATTAATTGCTTGTTAATTATTTTACTATTGAATTCTATAAGTGCCGCATTAACCTGATTATTTACATTGGCCTTGACCGCATCAATATTAGTAGTCTCGTTTGTAATATGAATTGTTTTTAATTCGTTAATAATACCTGCTTCCATTTGAGCAGTATAGTTTCCTCTAGCCACTTCAATTGCACCACATCTCGAATGACCAATAATTAACAATAATGAAGAACCAAGATGGTTAATACCATATTCTACGGAACCTAAGGACGTGCTTATCTGGTTGCCTATATTACTCACCATGAATAAATTACCTTCAGGTGTTTTATCAAGAATATTGTTTTGTACGCGTGAATCTGAACATGCAACTACCGTAGCACGTGGTGTTTGCCCTCTAGTAAGGCCTTGAAAAAAATCCGACCCTTTTACTGCTATATATGCTTTATCTTGCTCTTCTATTTTTTCAATATAGTCTTTAGCTAAAGCAGCGTTATCTGGATGTGGGTCAGCCGATAATACCCTTAGTGGCATAAAGGATATAATTGCAACCCAAATAAACAATATAATCGTCCCAAGCATATTTATCACCTAGAAATATCAAGAAAAAATTTCATTTGACTGCTCGGTTTCATCGGAAGAATACAAAACGGCACCGTCAAGTTGTGTAAACAACAATCGAAATTACACTCGGCAATCTTGTCAATATAACGCTTGAACGCCAGGTGACCATAAATATTCTGCAGCTGCATCTTAACAATTTCTTAAGATGAAACTAATACAACGAAGAGCCTATGGCTTTCGTAATTTTGAAAATTATAGAACTCGTGTTAGGGCGCTGTGTTGCTGAACTGACCATCGTAAGTGGAAAAGAACCGGAGTTCATTTCAGGGCTCATTTAGGTACTTTGGATCCGCTACGGTGCCGCGATAGTGATGTATGTAAAATTTAATGTTATAAATCAACAGCTTAAGTGGTGGAGGCGGCGGGAATCGAACCCGCGCCCATATGTTTTGGGTGATCATGAAAAACAATGAAAGACCATCAAGCCCCATATAAAATCAAGGCTCAACAAAGGTATTACAATACTGCTTTGTTGTCTTTGATCATCACCAATTGTCAGTGAATAAACCCGCAATAAACCCTTTGACCGCTTAGTTTGGATAAAAATTCATAAATGTTCATAAAATTCCTTTATCATGTTTTTATGTTATAATGGAAGAATGAAACCTCTAATAGACACTAATCCTTATTTAGCGAATAAGGCACATCGAGAAACTTCCAATGCACGATCTACAAGAACGTCTTGTGGCGTTGAAGGCATAAAAGTTGAGTCTTTTGCTAACATTCGTATTCAGATAGATTCCTCTAAAACCGATGCGGTGCTAAATAAAATAAAAAACCGATTACATCGCAATTAACATCTTCAACTATCTTCAAGAAGTTTAATAAAAACATGCTTAATACTTTCATAATGCCCGCAAAAGCCTTCATGGATTGAATTGATATAATTTTTGTACCCAGCTAAGTTTGTAGTTCTATCTATTGATGCATAATTAATAATATCTTTGCCAGCCTGTAGCGCCATTAAATTTGCAAGCAACCGTGCAACTCGCCCATTTCCCTCTCTAAAAGGATGGATAACAATTAATTCTACATGCACAATACCCATAGCCTCAGCCAGATCCTCATCACCAAGACCGCTACAAGGCGTATATTTTCGTAAGTAGTTTGACTCAAAATCGGCCATTAGTCGTGGTATACGATCTGGGTTGGCGAAAGGGAAGCCTCCTTTGCTCATCATGACCGTTCTATACTTTCCTGAAAACGCATAAATTCCTGCTAACCACAATTCATGGATATTACAAAGATCTTCCGCAAAAAATTGATAATTTGCATCATAAAGTGCAACAATATCCATGCCAACCCGCAATAATTCTTGCGCCTCAACTTGCTCAATAACTTCAGAGCTTTTAATACCAAGCAAATTTTTTAATACACTGTCATTCGAACCTGGTTCATAATCTTCTTCCTCTGGAACAATATAACGATTGTTACCCATGACAACTTCCAGTTACGAGTAAATATGAATTACACTCAAACACATTACTTTTTATCTCTGACAAATTTTTTATATTCATGCATTTTACTACCTTTCGTTAAATTTTAAAATTAACCATTTTAGAAGTTATTTTAAAACTCTGCTTAAACCACAAACAGATCCTACCAACATACATTTGATCTGCGCACTGTCTCGTACATCAGCCCAATGCGTATTCACAGCCAATAACTCAAATTGAGGCATAGTATTAGAGGTTGATAATTGTTTATAACGGCGAACAATAACCTCCTCACTACTTCCAACAATAGCCGCAACGAACTCACCCGGTTTAGGTTCTTTATCTGGATCAATGATTAAAATATCATGTCGCCTTAATTCCGGTTCCATACTGTCATCTAGCATTTGTAATGCAAAAGCATGTTCTCCTAAACGTGATGAAAGATCAGCACTAACAGGTATAAATGTAATTTTTTCTGCATCTAAATCGTCTCTAATCACTTGAATATGCATTGTAGGATCACAAGCCTGCGTATGATCGAGAAGAGGAATCAATGCACCTAAACCAGGAATTTTTTTAGGTTGCTTTTCATCCGTTAAACACATCAAAAAAGCTGGTGAAACATCTAGCACTTTCGCCAACTGCTTAATTTCTTCAGGCCCCGGAGTTCTGATTCCTCTTTCCCAATTGTTAATACGTGATTGCTTTAAATCATCTGTTAAGTCAGCCAATGCTTTTCTGGTTAATCCCAGGACTTTACGTTGCTCTTCAATACGACGACCAATTTCTTCTTTAATTTTCATATTGTACAAAACCGTCCGATTTAAAAAATAATTAATAGTTAATCTATTGACAATAGCACGTATCGTGCTAAATTGTAAGCCTGAGTAGCACTTATAGTGCGATTCAAGAGATGAATCACTTTCAACAAAAGATATCACAGAAAGAAAGTGATGACGAGCAAGATCAAGGATAACGAGTATTTTATGGATTTTTTAATCACCGATGATGAATTAGAAGCACTGTGTGGATTATCTCACATCCAACAATTAGCTTACTTAAGAGGAATACGACCATATATGGACGTTAAAACGGGGTTAGTTGGTATCAAGCGTGGAATCAGTTATCAATCGATAGCTGAGCAGCTTTATGTTGAACCGCATCAAGGTATTAAAAACGAGAGCTTTTCTCGCTCACAAGTTCGCCGAGCCTTATCCGGCTTGGAACGTACTGGGTTAATTCAGTCACAATCGCAAACATTGAAACTTATTTTAAAATGTAATTTGGCTTCAAGGCCTTATTCCGTTCAAAATAAACCCGTCACAAAGCCGTCACACCAAGCCGTCATGGAACCGCTTTCGCAACTTGATGAAATAAATGAAAATTTATCACATGAGCCAGAAAAAGCCGACATAGGTAAAATCGCAAAAGCCGACACACCTCTAAAAGATAATAATTATATATATTTTTTATCGCAATTCGAAAAATTTTGGTCGCGCTATCCCGAGAAAAAATCCAGACAAATTGCATGGGATGCTTTTCAGCAACTTAACCTCGATGACACGTTGTTCAGCAAAATCATGCAAGCCATCGATTCGCAAATAAAACACCGAGAAGAACTTCAAGTGCACGGCGTATGGTTACCGCCTTGGAAATACCCTGCCAATTGGTTAAAGCAACAATGCTGGGAAGATGTACTCGACATGGACAAAAAACAGGAGACAAAACGTGCAACCATTAAGAAAAATACTCGAAATGAGCCCGCAAAAGATATGTTCTGGGTCCCAAGCGAAGCAGCAGATGATGAAGAACTCACACATAACAACGTCATCCAGTTCCAGCGACGCTAACGGTCAAAGTAAGCGCATTGAAGTGATGTTTTCGAGATTCGCTGCATTTTACGGCCATGTTTGGCGCAGCCAATTCAAGCATGAGGAATTTTTAGCGTTTGCAAAAAAAGAGTGGCAAGAGGGATTGTGTCGATTTTCTGATGACGTACTGGAACAGGCCATTATCACGTGCAGAGATTTTTGCGAAATGCCGCCAACGTTACCGCAAGTGATTACTCATTGTCGACAGATTAAAAAACGCAATGCGTTTTACGTGGCTGGCAATGATTATACACCCGCCAAGCCCGAGATAATTCAGCAATATTTGCGACAATGCAAAGACATGTTAATCACACAATAAGGAGAAAATCATGTTGGTTTTAACAAGAAAAATTGGTCAGCAGGTACTAATTGGCAACGGTTTAATTCAAATAAAAGTGCTTCGAATAGAGAACGATGTCATTAGCATTGGATTTGATGCACCTTCTGACATCGATATTGACCGTGAAGAAGTGCATTTAAGGAAAGCAGCTCAACGAAACCGCCTGATCAGAAATGGGGCATTGGCATGACAAAAAAAATTAACTTGCAGCTTAAAAAGCATATCCTCTGGTGTTGTTTATTAGCCCCATCCTTATCGCATGCTCAGGGAATTGAAAGCATCATCAATCGCACCATCACCTATCTACAAGGAGGCCTCGCTAGAACAGTTGGTATTTTTGCCATCATTATTGCAGGGTATTTATGTTTAGCACGTCAAAAATTTCCCAAAGAGTATTTCGTTATGATTTTAGTTGGAATGGGGATTATTTTTGGCGGTTCATCTCTCTATTCAGCATTAATTGGTTGATAACCATGTTAACCATTCATCCATTATTTAATGCATTAACAAGACCTGCCATGGTTGCCGGTGTGACGTTTGAATATCACATGTTGAATTTAATGGTTTCCATGTGTCTCTTTATTGGATTATCCCCTTTGTATGGACTGGTATTTTTCCCGCTGCATGTGTTTGGCTGGATGGTGTGTCGATATGACCTTCATTTTTTCACGATCTGTGCAAAATGGCTCAGATTACCTCAAGTGCGCAACAAGTCTATTTGGAGGGTACGTGCATATGAACCTTTCTAAGTCGATGAACATCATAAAACAAGAAACAAAAATATCGAATGTCTTCCCTATTACACACTTGAACACACCCAGCATTTTTGAGTCTCATGCTGGATTATTAGGTTCAGTGCTTCGCATCAAAGGAGTTGCTTTTGATATTGAAGAACCTGAAACTTTAAATCATCAAGGATTTCTATTACATCAAGCATTATTAAGTCTTGATGAACGGTTTATTGAACTAAACCGCTTCGCGGTACGATCGTAAACCGTAACATCCTATTGTTTCAGCACTTTCCTGAGCACACTATAACATTACTTAATTCTGATTAATGCGCCAATTTTCTCGCATAATTACAGGTATTTTTTAAACATAG
>JAUYQG010000007.1 GCA_030695645.1 Legionellaceae bacterium | reverse complement strand
ATAAAATTATTTTTCGCAAAATATCACTGAATTCGTAGGGTGAGCAAAGGAGCTTGCGACGTGCCCACCAGCAGTGGTACAACGGTGGGCACGTCGCAAGCTCCTTTGCCCACCCTACCTCGTTCACCCAGAATTGCTAGGGGAAACCAGGGTCTGTTGACAATTCAGATTCCTACGTTCCGCGGACAAGGTGCGTGAGCATGTAATGCTCACTCCTTGTTTTTACGATACACAATGGCAATGTTACCAATGAGTTGCACTAATTCAGCCTGCAAAGATTGGCAGATTTGGGTTGCAATATCCAAACGCGACGCTTTTTCGGCACCATTGATTTTAATTTTAATAAGTTCATGGGTTTGTAATGCGATATTCGCTTCTTCTATTACAGCAGGCGTTAATCCTTTTGCGCCCAGCATAACAACAGGGCTTAAATGGTGTGCTTTTGCTTTAAGCATTTGCTTAAATGACGTATCCATTGAGTGTCACTCCTAAAGGAAATGACGAATTATTGCACGTTTTGCTGTGAAAAGATAGATGATTCAGGTATGATGCGTTTTTTTGGTTTCCAAGACTAAATCTCAGTATTCCAAACGTGGAACATATTTAATGAAGCGCACAAATAGCAGTAAGCGATGGTTACAAGAGCACTTTGATGATGTGTATGTGAAAAGAGCTCATGCGGAAGGAAAACGTAGTCGGGCTATTTACAAGCTAAAAGAAATTGATGATAAAGATCCTATGTTTAAACACGGCATGACTGTTGTTGATCTGGGCTCGGCTCCCGGTGGGTGGGCTCAGTATGTTTCAGATAAGTTAGCATGCCGGTCAGGTGTCGCTCCAAGTCGAATTATTGCTCTTGATATATTACCTATGGATGCATTGGCTGGTGTTGATTTTATACAAGGCGATTTTCGAGAAGAGACCGTTTTGCACAAATTAATGAAGCTTGTCCCTGAGCGTAGTGTCGATGTGTTATTATCCGATATGGCTCCTAATATGAGTGGTAATACGGCCGTGGATATTCCAAGAGCTATGTATCTTGCTGAGCTTGCATTTGACTTTAGTCAGGCTATGCTTAAACCTGGAGGAACCTTATTAATGAAGATATTTCATGGTACGGGGTTTGATGCATTAGTTAAACAAGCACGCCAACAATTTGATCGCGTGGTGATTCGTAAACCGTTAGCATCACGATCACGCTCGAGAGAAACCTATTTACTGGCGAAGGGTTACAAATTGTAGTAAGTTTAAGAAGTCTTCTTCAAATACAAACGAGGATATTATTTTGAACGACATGGTAAAGAATTTGTTTTTGTGGCTAATAATAGCCGTTGTATTGGTGTCCGTGTTTAGTAACTTTGGTCCAAGTAATGCTGCCACAGATAAGGTATCGTATAGCCAGTTTTTGAGTGAGGTTTCTCAAGGACTCGTCAGTACGGTCAGTATTGAAGATGATAAGATCATTCGAGGCGTGACTAAAAACAATCATCGCTTTGTTACTTACATGCCAGTACACGACAATGCGTTGCTAGGTCAGCTGCTGAAATACAACGTCAATGTGAGCGGTCAGGAAAAGCAACAAGAAAGTTTCCTATTGCATTTATTTATTAACTGGTTCCCCATGTTACTGCTCATCGGAGTCTGGGTCTTCTTCATGCGGCAAATGCAAGGCGGAGGCGGTCGAGGTGCGATGTCATTTGGGCGTTCGCGAGCACGTTTGCTGGGTGAAGATCAAGTTAAAGTGACGTTTGCGGACGTAGCTGGTGTTGATGAAGCAAAAGATGAAGTGAAGGAGTTAGTTGACTTCTTACGTGACCCTACAAAATTTCAAAATCTAGGTGGTCGTATTCCACGCGGGGTGTTGTTGGTCGGTTCTCCTGGAACAGGTAAAACCTTGTTAGCACGAGCGGTTGCTGGTGAAGCGAAAGTGCCATTTTTTACGATCTCAGGATCGGATTTTGTGGAAATGTTCGTGGGCGTCGGCGCATCACGAGTACGTGATATGTTTGAGCAAGCGAAAAAACAAGCGCCGTGCATTATATTCATCGATGAAATTGATGCGGTTGGTCGCCATCGCGGTGCTGGTTTGGGCGGTGGGCACGATGAACGTGAGCAAACATTAAATCAATTATTAGTTGAAATGGATGGGTTTGAAGGTAACGAAGGTGTTATTGTAATTGCTGCAACCAACCGTCCGGATGTTCTTGATCCTGCGTTGTTGCGTCCAGGTCGTTTTGATCGCCAAGTGGTTGTTCCTTTGCCTGATATTCGTGGACGTGAGCAGATTTTGAAGGTGCATTTGACAAAAGTGCCTACTGATAGCACTGTTGAAATTATGCCTGTTGCACGAGGAACGCCGGGATTTTCAGGAGCTGATTTGGCTAACTTAGTTAATGAAGCGGCTCTTTTTGCGGCTCGATCGAATAAACGCAAAGTCAGCATGGTTGAGTTGGATAAAGCCAAAGATAAGATCATGATGGGGGCTGAGCGACGATCGATGGTGATGAGTGACGATGAGAAAAAGCTTACTGCTTATCATGAGGCAGGTCATGCGATTGTTGGTTTAATCGTTCCTGAGCATGATCCTGTTTATAAAGTATCCATTATTCCTCGGGGTCGTGCGTTAGGCGTGACTATGTTTCTACCTGAGCAAGATCGATACAGTTACACTAAGCGGCGTTTAGAGAGTCAATTGGCAAGTCTTTTTGGTGGTCGAGTGGCGGAGGAATTGATTTTTGGTTTGGAGAGTGTAACCACCGGAGCATCGAACGATATTATGCGTGCTACTGATATTGCTCGTAAGATGGTCACTAGTTGGGGGTTATCTGAAATGGGTCCGTTGACCTTTGGTCAGGAGGAAGGCGAGGTCTTTCTAGGGCGTAGCGTCAATCAGAATAAAGAAATATCCGATAACACGGCACAGCGAATTGATGATGAAGTACGTAAGATCATCGATCGTAATTTCGAGCGCGCGCGCGGTGTATTGACCGATAATATCAAAATTTTACATATTATGGCGGAGGCATTGATTAAGTACGAAACGATCGATGCGATACAAATTAAAACAATCATGACAGGTAAAGAGCCACCGCCTCCTGAAGGCTGGGGAACGGTTATCGAGTTGGATGATAAGGATAACAATCCACCTCATCCACTTGATAAACCCGTAGAAACTGGCACTAAATCAAAGAAAAAGTCGATTCAAGATGATCCGGCAAAGGAAAATTAGGAACTTATGTGATTTCCAATTTTTCTGGTGGACACCTCAGCGCAGCGTGCTCACCAAAAAAAAGTTGAGATGGCGTGAACTACTACCCATGCTACCTGAAGAGTTTTTAAGTGAATAAAGCACAATTTCTTGTCTGGCTTAAGACACCAGCGAATCAACGTCATTCACTGGTCATGGGTATCCTCAATGTCACACCCAATTCATTTTATGATGGTGGTCGTTATATCAGTCCCACAATAGCTTATGAACGAGCGCAAGCCATGATTGAGCAAGGGGTTGATTTAATAGATATTGGAGGTGAATCGTCTAAGCCGGGAGCTGAGACGATTTCATTGAATGAGGAATTGGGCCGTGTTATTCCTGTGATTGAGAGGATATGTGCATCGAATGATGTTTGTGTTTCAATTGATACCTGTAAGCCTGTAGTAATGCAAGCCGCTATCGCCGCGGGAGCTGCGTGCATCAATGATATTAGTGCGCTAACGGCAGATGCTGCTGCTGTTTCCACAGCAGCACGTTTGCAAGTACCTATTTGCTTGATGCACATGAAGGGCTCGCCACGTGACATGCAAAAAACGCCACATTATGAGAGGCATGTGGTGGATGAGATAAATGATTTTTTTAAGCAGCGCATAGCAATTTGTGTAGAGGCTGGGATTGCGCGTGATCTGTTGATTCTCGACCCTGGGTTTGGTTTCGGTAAATCAGTGGAACACAATATTCAGCTTACAAGACAGTTTCATGCGTTTCAACAGCATCAGTTACCGCTGTTGTTCGGAGTTTCACGCAAAAGTACAATAGGTGCCATTTTAAAACAAACGCCGGATGATAGATTGCCAGGTGGACTTGCACTTGCTGTATTTGCGGTAACGCAAGGAGCATCTATAATCAGAACACACGATGTTGCCGAAACAAAACAAGCACTAATCATGCTTGATGTAATTAGAAAGGGGTTGGGTGAATGACTAAGCGAAAATATTTTGGTACGGATGGCATACGAGGGCAAGTGGGTTCGGAAACGATGAATCCTGAGTTGATTTTGAAACTCGGATGGGCAGTTGGACGTGTTTTGGCAAATAGTCATCGTAAAAAAGTATTGATTGGTAAGGATACGCGAGTCTCAGGCTATATGTTTGAATCGGCTTTGGAAGCGGGATTATCAGCCGCTGGTATTGACGTTCGTTTGTTAGGTCCTATGCCCACGCCAGCAATTGCTTATTTAACCCAAACGTTGCGTGCAAACGCCGGTATTGTCATCAGTGCCTCGCATAATTTATTTGAAGATAATGGAATTAAATTCTTTTCGGCGGATGGTAGTAAATTGCCGGACTCAATTGAGTTGGCTATAGAAGCAGAAATGGATAAAAAAATGTGCCTTGTGCCGTCTGCCGATTTAGGTAAAGCGTCGCGTATTTATGATGCGCCGGGACGTTATATTGAGTTTTGTAAATCAACGATTCCATCATTAACGCGCTTATCTGGATTAAAAATTGTTGTCGATTGCGCACACGGGGCAACCTACCATATTGCGCCGAAAGTGTTTATGGAGCTTGGAGCGGATGTGATTGCCATAGGTGACAAACCGGATGGATTTAATATTAATCAGGATTGTGGTTCAACGAATCCTGAAGCACTTCGTAAGCGGGTACTTAAGTCAAAAGCTGATATTGGGATTGCCTTGGATGGTGATGGTGATCGTGTGATCATGGTCAACGATAAAGGTGAATTAATTAATGGGGATCAGATAATCTACATTATTGCTAAAGATCGATATCAGCGCGGTATGTTGCGCGGCGGTGTTGTGGGTACTTTAATGAGCAATTATGGCTTGGAGAAGGCTATTTTATCCATGAGTGTTCCATTTGTACGCACCAATGTTGGTGATCGGTATGTTTTGGAGACGCTGAGAAGCAACGATTGGAAGATCGGCGGAGAACCGTCAGGGCATGTAGTCTGTCTTGATAAAACAACGACGGGTGATGGAATTGTTGCCGCATTACAAGTGTTGGCCATCATGGTCAAACAAGAGAAAACGCTAAAGGAATTAACTGAGGGTATTACGTTGTTGCCACAATCTCTAGTTAATTATAAAACAGATCATGCGGCACGTCTTGCGACTGATCCACGTGTACTAACAGCCGTTGCTGATTTAACAGCAGTATTACAAAATGCGGGCAGAGTGTTGTTACGACCTTCAGGAACGGAGCCCGTTCTGCGCGTCATGGTAGAAGGTTGCGACAATCAACAAGTGATCTTACAGGCTAAAGCATTAACGAATGAAATTCAACACATTGAACAGCAACTCATGTAGGGATACGTATGAGACAAAAAATTATCTTAGGCAATTGGAAAATGAATGGTCGTTTGGACCAGATAACGACATTGTTACACGAAATACTGGAGCAATTGCCGATAGAGTCTGTTGCACAATGCGTGGTCTTACCACCGTCAATTTATTTGCAACATGTACAGCGTTTATTGGAAGGGCATTCGATGCACTGGGGTGCACAAAATGTTTATTCAGAAAATTCTGGTCCCTTTACGGGGGAGATTTCTGCTCCCATGTTAACTGATTTCGGGTGCCGGTATGTTTTGGTGGGCCACTCTGAGCGTAGACAGACGTTCTATGAAGATGAAAAATTTGTTGCAGAAAAATTCCACCATGTAAAAGATCATGATATGATACCCGTTCTTTGCGTTGGTGAGACGTTAGACGAGCGCAAACAAGGTTTAACCGAGCACGTGTTAACAAGACAATTGCTTGCTGTGGCGATGTTACGTGAGCAGGATGATGTGTTTAATCAGTGCATCGTGGCTTATGAGCCGGTTTGGGCCATCGGTACGGGTCAAACAGCAACACCTGAGCAAGTACAAGATGTTCATGTCTTTATTCGTTCGTTGTTGGCTCAATTTGGACAAGTCTATGCTGATATGCTGCCCATTGTTTACGGCGGTAGTGTCAACGAGAAAAATGCTCAAGCATTGCTTGCAATGCCTGATGTGGATGGTGGTTTGATTGGTGGTGCATCGTTGCATGCACGACAGTTTGTGGAAATAGTGAAATGTATCAATTGTTATTAATTTTACATGTGTTGGTTGCTATTGCGGTGATTGGTCTTGTGCTTTTACAGCACGGTAAAGGTGCGGATATTGGTGCCGGATTTGGTTCAGGAGCATCTAATACCGTTTTTGGCAGCCAAGGCACGGGTAGTTTTCTATTTAAATTGACAGGTGGGTTAGTCCTAACTTTTTTTGCAACCAGCTTGTTATTATCTTCTATTGTTGCAGGTCAGTATAAGCAATCCTCGCAACAATTACTGAATGTACCTGAGACTAGAATTCCGGTGCCTGTAAATAGTGGGAAGAAATAAAATCACTGACGAATGTTGATGATTTGAAGTTTATAAATATCTCAGATCCGAAATTATTTGGACAGAATGGCATGCGGCTTGTTGCATGCCGTTTTGTCCAAAGTCCAAATGAGTTAAGCCTCACACATTATGCCGAAGTGGTGGAATTGGTAGACACGCCGTCTTGAGGGGGCGGTGGCGTAAAGCTGTGCCGGTTCGAGTCCGGCCTTCGGCACCATATACAGATTTTGTAAGGTTTCGCAAGTGGTCGTAATGATGCGTAACTTGAGAAAATGGACAGCGGAAGAGCGCCTCAAACAATCTCAATTAACGCAACAACAGAAACCGCGGATGTATTCAACAGGGCCTAAAACACTGTAAGGTAAGAACAGGGTTAGCATGAATGCATACAAACATGGGGGGCGTTGTGCTGAAGTTAGAAATATGTCTAAGAAAACTACGGAGTATAAAAGACATTTCGACCAATTTTTTGACTTTATTTGGTTTTAAAACCGACAAGCCGCGGCGTAAGTGGAAGATAAATTGTCAATACATCAGTACTGCGTTTTGTTTTTCTTGAAAAATAGGAGATTCAAGTATTGCTGTTTTTAATGACCGCATTTTTTCAGCAATTTCTTTATACTGTGGATGAGGCGAATAAAAACAAACACCAGTTCTATCGTATTTAGCTATAATCCTGTCAATAGCCATTTCAGTTTTTGCCAATAAAATATTATTGATATCATCTATAAGCTTGTCTGTATGAGATTTAAACTTAGGATCATTTTTTTGGTTGCGAAAATATTCTTTTCTTGCAGCTTGTTCCCAGAAATTTGGCCCTAGAATTTGCAATAGCTCAGTGACTTTTTCTTTCACCTGTGTGTTTTTAGTATTATCTTGTGGTGATGCGCTTTCTATTGAATAACTATCTAATGCTGATTTCAACTGTTGATTATATCGATAGCTCATAGAAACGTAATTATTTCTATTAAATAATTCAATGCGATGCGCATTAAGTATTATCAATAGGCAATGGAAAATTAAAGCTGATGCACCAGCAATCGCCATAGGTATAACAAAATAAGGGACAGGTACACAAACTAAAAAAGAAATAAAAGAGAATAAGGCAGCGAGTAGCAACGCTCCACCTGCAAAAAGTAAAAATAGAATAAGTGTTTTAGCTTCTTGTGGATCATGTTTACTTATAAGTTTTTTATAATCATCCTCATGTTCCTCCGTGACTAGAACAAATAATGCATTTAAAACAGATGTAGCAACCTGCAAATCACCAATGAGTAATCTCTTTTTTTGCCTTTGTTCAATATAATCTAGTAAATGCTCGACTTTAGAAAGCACTATTGGAATGTTTTTCTCTTTAATCAATAGGAGTAACATATTTCGTGTTCTGATATTCTCCTGAAGGATTTCATAAGTAGATTGAAGTTTGGTTTTGGCTTTAAATTCTCTTATAAACTGACTACATAATGGATTTATTTGTGAGCATTGCTCTGGAGTTAGTTTGTTATAATTAAGCGTATATGGTTTATGAGCTTTTAGATTTTCGATTTCAATTAAAATATCGCGTACTACGGTATTGGGTTTAAATTCATCGCACTTCTCTCTTAATTGTTGCTCATTTTTAGTTGCTGTCCTTTCTTTTTCTTGTAGCGCTTGTTGAATTAATTCAGCATGTCTATCAATAAAATCAGACTGAGTAAGCATAACATAACCCTTCGTATGTTTAAAATTTAAATAACCTTATCACAAAAGGGTCAATTGATCAATTTTTATCTCTGATAAAAAGTATAGAATGATAAAAAATATAGAATTGCAAAAAATATCAAAATAAGCGATAATCTAATTAAGAAAACCCACTAAGGCTATGCTCATAGAGTATCCTCAAACCGATGGGTTACTTTTTTTGTGAGCTCAAACTGAAGTGAAGTCAACTGCCTACTCCCGTTACTGTCGTCCCGGAATTTAGTGCAGCTTGGCGAGCTTGCGAGCCTTAGCCGCACTTAATGTCCGGGATCCATTCATCAACTTAGCTTGAGACGTGATT
>JAUYQG010000188.1 GCA_030695645.1 Legionellaceae bacterium | reverse complement strand
AATATCAACGACAATCGGCTCATTTTGTAAAAACATTTACAATCAGGACAATTAACGATCTAATTATGAGGGATAGATCTGAAATTTCTTGGACAAAAAGACATGAGGCTCTTTTCATGTCTTTTTGTCCAAAGTCCAACTCGGAATGGGTTGGCATTATTTGAGTAAATAATACACAATGTCGTGTGATATGGTTTTATTTCGGGAATTTTATTTTACTGGAATTTAGCCATTTTTAAGTTGCTGTATCAATTTTTTGGCTGCTAGTTGTTCTGCTTTTCGGCGAGTTTCGCCTTGTCCTTGAGTGGATAAAGCAAGATCAGATACTGTGCACGTGATGTAGAATACTTGATCGTGTTCTTCTCCGACGATCTTTGTTAATACATACTCAGGCAGAGCGTGTTTTTTGCTTTGTAAATACTCCTGAAGTAGTGTTTTGGCATCGGTTAAATTGTCATGTAACGATTCGTCGTTCAAGCGTGTTGCATATAAACCTAATATCACTTGTTGACACGCGATAAACCCATCGTCCAGAAAAATGGCAGCAAATATCGCCTCTAAAGCGTCTGCTAGCGTCGAAGCACGCCGAAATCCACCGCTCTTTAATTCACCCTGGCCTAAGAATAGATAGTCACCTAGTTCTAGCTCAAGTGCCATGTGAGCAAGCATTTCGCCCTTGACTAAGAAGGCTCGCAAACGACTGAGTTGCCCCTCGCTTTGATTAGGAAATCGCTCAAATAACGCATTGGCTATCACCATGCTGAGAATGGAGTCACCTAAAAACTCGAATCGTTCATTATTATTACTGCTCATGCTGCGATGCGTGAGCGCTTGCTTTAAAAAAGCAGGATTTTTAAATTCATATTTTAATCGTCTGCATAATCGGTCTAAGTTACTCATATCGCTCTCAATGTATCAAATGTCCTAGTCTTTTCCAGCGAACCATGAAGGTGTTTTTGTTCCAACTCATCCAAATTAAAAAAGCCTTGCCACGAATATACTGATCGTCGACAAATCCCCAATAACGACTGTCCGCACTGTCATCGCGGTTATCGCCCATAACAAAATAATTATTGGGTGGAACTTTAACATCAAAATCGACAGCAGGCTCATTTGATCGTTTAAAAATAGAGTGTTGAATTCCGTTGAGGTTTTCACGATATTCAGCCACAGCATTTCCAGAGCTTTCATCGGTGGTGTATTGTAAAAACGTTTGTTTTGCTTCGACACCATTGATTGTTAACACTTTATTGTGATAAGAAACGGTATCCCCAGGAACACCAATAACGCGTTTGATGTAATCAAATGTAGGGTTGGGTGGCCAGCGAAATACAACAATGTCTCCTGTTTTAGGGTGGGAAATGGATATCACTTCTTTATCCCAGACCGGTAATCGTAATCCGTAAATGAATTTATTAACGGCTAAAAAATCACCGATCAAAAGAGTTGGCTCGAGTGATCCGGATGGAATTCGAAACGGTTCAATTAAAAAAGAGCGAAGTATCAGCACGGCAAACAAAATGGGGAAAAATGACCGTGAATATTCAATAACGAAATTCGGTTTTTGATTTTTTCTGCGTTTCTTCGCCCAAATAAAAACATCGAGCACGTAAATCAAACCGCTGATTAGCGACAGTATGAGTAGCCATAATGCAAAGTTCATTTTTTTAATCCTTATTTCTTTTTATCCGTCTGAAATACCGCCATAAATGCTTCCTGTGGAATTTCCACATGTCCCACCTGTTTCATGCGTTTTTTACCGGCTTTTTGTTTTTCTAATAATTTACGTTTGCGTGAGACGTCGCCGCCATAACATTTTGCAATCACGTTCTTACGCAGGGCTTTAACGGTTTGACGCGCAATGATATGACCACCAAGAGCGGCTTGAATCGCTACATCAAACATTTGTCTTGGGATGAGCTCCTGCATTTTTTCAGTCAGCATTCGTCCACGACTTTGCGCCGCACTGCGATGAACGATGAGGGCCAGTGCATCCACCTTTTCACTGTTAATCAGCACATCCATTTTCACCAGATCAGCTTCTTCAAAGCGAATGAAATTATAATCCAAAGATGCGTAACCACGACTCACGGATTTTAAGCGGTCGAAAAAGTTCGAGACGACTTCACTCATGGGTATATCATAGGTGACGGAAACTTGTCGACCACTATACATCATGTTGATTTGAACACCTCGGCGTTCAACACACAGTGTAATGACTTGGCCTAAGTAATCTTGTGGTACTAAAATATTAGCGCGAACAATCGGTTCGAACATGGTTTTGATTTGCTGAACGGGAGGTAAGTGCGACGGGTTATCGATTAATACGGTTTCATCTTTGGTGTTAATGATTTGGTAAATAACCGTAGGTGCAGTTGAAATTAATTCTAAATTGTATTCGCGCTCCAATCTCTCCTGAACAATCTCCATGTGTAACATACCCAAAAATCCACAGCGAAAACCAAAACCTAAGGCTTCCGACGATTCAGGTTCGTAAAATAAAGACGCATCATTGAGGCTTAGTTTAGCTAATGCCTCTCGAAATGCTTCAAACTCTTCGGAGCTGATTGGGAAAAGGCCGGCATAGACTTGAGGTTTTACTCGTTTAAACCCAGGAAGAACCGCCTGAGCTGGGTTCTTTTCAAGAGTTAGGGTATCACCCACCGGTGCACCTTGAATTTCTTTGATTCCTGCGACCACATAACCCACTTCACCGGCTTGCAATACGTCTGTGGGGGTGCGTTTCGGAGTAAAAATACCGACTTGATCCACTTCATAACTTCTACCCGTGGACATAATCTGCATTTTATTGCCACGCCTGAGTGAACCATTGACGATACGTACCAAAGACACCACGCCCAAATAGCTGTCAAACCAGGAGTCAATGATTAAGGCTTGCAGAGGAGCATCAATATCGCCGACAGGTGGTTTGATGCGGGCAACCAGAGCTTCCAATACGTCTTCCACGCCAAGACCGCTTTTTGCACTCACTCGAATAGCATCGTGTGCATCTAGGCCAATGATATCTTCGATTTCAGCTATGACGCGCTCTGGTTCTGCTTGCGGCAAATCAATTTTATTTAAGACGGGTAATACATCTAAAGATTGATCGATGGCCGTGTAGCAGACCGCAACAGTTTGTGCTTCAACGCCTTGGGCGGCATCGACAACAAGAATGGCGCCTTCACATGCCGCCAACGAGCGTGATACTTCGTAACTAAAATCGACATGACCGGGTGTATCAATAAAGTTAAGCAGATACGTTTTACCATCACGAGCCGTATAATTCAGCGAGACACTCTGTGCTTTGATGGTGATGCCGCGTTCTCGTTCGATATCCATCGAATCAAGTACTTGAGATTCCATTTCTCGAGCGGATAAACCACCGCATAGCTGAATGAAACGATCAGCTAAAGTTGATTTGCCATGATCAATGTGCGCAATAATGGAAAAGTTACGGATTCGGGATAAGTCGCTCAACGGTGATTGCCTACTAAGTAAATTGCGCCATTCTAGCTTAATCACAGGTACTCAGTAAAGCTCGAGATTATTTTGGCAGAGATTCTGAAACGTGGTATCTTATAATGAGCAAGGTATATTCAAGGGTTATGTATGCGTCACTTAGTCAAATGTTCTTTCTTTTTGTTCATGTTTATTCAAGCTTTTATAGTGCATGCTGACAGAGCATTGCTTCATCAAAGAAACACACAATTTTTTATACGAGATATGGTCAATCATTACAACTTTGATAAAAAACAGTTGATTGCTATCTTAAACGAATCGGTATTTCAGCCGCAAATTATTGAGTCTATGGATAGACCTTATGAAAAGAAAAATTGGGATGTTTATAAAGCCTTATTTTTAACACCAGCGCGCGTCGAGGCTGGAGTTGAGTTTTGGCGAACTAATCAAAAAACTCTTGAGCAGGTCCAGAAGCAATACGGTGTTCCTGCGGATATGATTGTTGCCATTATTGGGGTAGAAACTTTGTATGGTAAAAATCAAGGGAAATATCGAGTGCTGGATGCATTAACCACGTTAGCATTCCATTATCCCAAGCGCTCGGAATTTTTTACAAAAGAGTTACGAGAATATTTATTGTTGTGTCGTGAGCAACGCGTTTCAGCTACGAAATACCTGGGATCGTACGCCGGAGCCATTGGTAAACCGCAATTTATGCCCAGTAGCTATCGTTTTTATGCCATTGATTTTAACGGTAAAGGTCAGGCTGATCTCATGAGTGAGGATCAGGATGTGATCAGCAGTGTTGCGAATTACTTTGCAAAACATGGTTGGAAAAACAACGAAGTTGTTGCTGAGCCAGCATTGATTGCAGGGGATGCTTACAAACAACTAACGATGAACAGCAAAACGCCTGATTATTCATTTAGGCATTTGCTTGAGGTTGGTGTGAAACCGGAACAAAGTAAAATGAGTCACCCAGGACAAGCCGGCGTGATTGAATTATTGACAGATAACGGTGCAGAATATTGGCTAGCGTATCCTAATTTTTATGTTATCACGCACTATAATACGAGTCCTCAATACGCCTTAGTGGTTTATTTGTTGTCTCAACAATTGCGAGAGCATGTAACGTCTGTATAAAGCGAAAGGACTGCTTGTGTATACTTGTTTTTTGTTTGCTGAGCATTTTGATGAGGAAAATTGTCTAAGCCTTCGGTTGGATGAACTTGGCCAAATCGATGAACCGCTTATGCGACGGACAATGGACGAGTTGCAATTGCTGCAAACGAATTCGCAAACGGTTGTTGTGTTGCCAACGCAACTCGCAAGTTTATTTACACTGGAACTTCCTTGGTTAACTGATCAGAAGGCACGTGCCGCGATACCGTACGCATTAGAAGATCAGCTGGCTGAGTCGGTAACGTTGTTGCATTTTGCGTTTGATCGTCAACATTATCAACACGACCGTTACTTGGTCGTTGTGATTGCAAAACAGATCATCATGGATTTGATGAGCAAACTGATCCGATTGCAACTTAATTTTGATGTGATTACTCTGGATTGCTTTGCTTTGAATCTGGGTGAGGCGTGTGTCATTGAAAACAGTATGTTGATTTATGATGTCACGTTTCAAGGCGCACTCAGCATTGGCTTGTTGGACAACTATTTTAAAAATCAGACCTCGTACTCACATATTTTTGCATTTAATGATAGCGTACCGCTTACTCATGCTGATCAATTTACCCGGGTGGAGAATGTGTCATACGCTTGGATAGCCGAGCGGCTATTGAAACAAAAACCCATGAATCTTTGTCAAGGTGGGTTACAACATAATACGAATCAAAAGCAAACCAAGCGTTGGTATCAACTGGCCGCACTACTCGGTGGAGTTTGGCTAATTGGATTGTTGGTGATGAATGCCGTTCTGTTGGGTGTTTTAAAAAATCATGTGGCTGATTATGATGCCAAAATAGCGGTGGTGTATCGTCAATTTTTTCCTGAAACTCGCCAAGTGATTAGCCCGAGATTTCGTATTGGTCAATTATTAAAACAGAATCAATCAGGGCAGGATGCTTTATTGTGGCAATTACTGGAAAAACTTGCCTATGCGGCGTTTCCTAGTCATGCGGATGCTAAGAGTATGCCAGCTCATGATACCTTGAACATTCAACGTATTCGTTTTCAAAATAAAACATTATCGGTGACCTTGGCATGTAACGATTTTGCAGAGTTAGAACAAATTCAAGCTCGTTTGCAACATGATCATGTTACCGTGCGTCAAGCCGGAGCGGCAACTCAAGCGAATCAGGTGGTGGCTACATTGGAGTTAACATGACTGCAGTAATGGCTTATTGGAATCAGTTACATGTTCGTGAACGGGCAATGCTCTTGATAGCCGGGGTATGTTGTTTTTTTTATTTATTCTATGCTTTGTTTTACTCACCGCTGACTTCAGCGGTCAATCAGGCAACCGCGCAGTTAGCTGAACAGCAGTCGACATTGGCGTGGATGAAACGTGTCCGGCAAGAGTATACGAAAACCAAAGCCACCAAGACGCTCAGTAATGGTCAGCTCTTGACTGTTCTGGGTAGTCAATTAAATCAAGTTTCGTTCCATCGATACCCGTATCAACTGGAGCAAACCGGTTCTGGTGATATTCAATTGTCATTTGATGACGTTCCCTATACTCTTTTTGTAGTGTGGTTTCGGAAATTCAGTCAGCAGTATACGTGTTTAATTAAACAGTTTAATGTGGATAAAACGAAGACATCTGGTGTGGTGAAGGTCATGGTGGTGCTGTCAGCAAGCTAAGAAAAGTCCAGTATGTGACAACCGGATAGGCAGGCAAATCTCAAATTATTGTAACTCGTTCTGAACATTGCTCCATGTTTTAATTCCCGCATTTTGTTTGATGTCATCGGGTAATGAGTTTAATTTTTCCTGCGCGGCTTCATAGGTTGGATAGGTACCATACAACCCTTTATAGTTGCCGTTGTTCGCTTTTACCTCAGCCGTGCGTTCATTTTTAGGCGCTTTATAGAGCACTCCTGCAACTTGCGATGCTTTGTCACCATGAGTAAGTTCAATGGTGTAGGATTGAGGATTTTGGCTATCAACCCAGTTTTTATCGACATCTTTTGCAGACTCTGGAGCTCCCATACCGACGTGGTAAGATTGTGGAACAACAACGCTTCCAATCGGAACAGGTCTTTGTCTTTCTACGGGAGTACTATCCACAGTGGCGTCATACCCTTCAGGATAGAGCATGGGTGGGGCTTCCGAACTAAATGGCGAAGAGTTTGAGTAGTTACTGGTTCCATCCATCATACAGGCTGAAAGACACACGGCACCGATTGATAGGCTGATTATTCGGATTGAGATTAACATGATGATCTCCTTTTTTATTATTCGCCTCACTAGTAGTATCTGCAAAATTCAAATAAACTTTAGGATTTTAACCATAGTCACTGGCTGACTCTTAATTATTAGGGTATTTATGTGGACTCATCGTCGTTCAGGTCAAACGCATCAACGTGGTAGTCAGGATCACCGTGACCCTTACGAGCGTGATAGAACACGTGTTATTCATTGTCCCGCATTCCGAAGGTTGCAACGCAAAACGCAAATTTTAGGTACGGATGAAGGGGATTTCCACCGCACTCGCTTGACTCATTCCCTGGAGGTAGCATCTATCGGAAGCAGTATTGTGCGCAGCCTCTTGATTAATCATCACGATAATGTGCTTGCCAGTCTCTTGCCGAATGACGATTTGATAAATGTGATTTGTTTGTTGCACGACATCGGTCATCCTCCGTTTGGTCATGGAGGAGAGGTTGCTTTGAATTACATGATGCGTGAGCAAGGTGGATTTGAAGGGAACGCGCAAACCTTGCGTTTGCTCACCAAAGTAGAGGAAAGCTATGGTACTTATGGCCTTGATCTCACTCGTCGAGCATTGCTGGGTATCTTAAAATATCCGGTGCCTTGGTCAAGTGTTGTCGCGAATGAGCTACCACGCGTTG
Source organism: Legionellaceae bacterium (assembly GCA_030695645.1). GTDB lineage: Bacteria > Pseudomonadota > Gammaproteobacteria > Legionellales > Legionellaceae > JAUYQG01. The sequence goes on along the minus strand of JAUYQG010000188.1, from coordinate 1,012 downwards.
AGGAAGTACGTAGCCGAACCATTCGAATCAATGATTGGTTGCCACCGAAAGCGTATTTCGATGAGGATCAAGCCGAGGTGGATTGGTTATTAGCTCCTTTTGATAAACGAGATCAGACGTTGTTTCAATCGTTAAGCCGTCATCCAACCGCTAGCGAACACGGCAAAGCGGCTTATCATACGTTTGATTGCTCCATCATGGATATTGCCGATGATATTGCTTACGGTGTGCATGATCTAGAAGATGCGATTCATTTGCGTTTAATTAATCGAGATCATCTGGATAAGCCTCAGTTTCGACAGCTTCTTGCAGCCACTCCGTTTGCCAATCACCAAGGTATGTTTTTAGATTCTTTATTTGCTCCCACGTTACACGCTAGGAAGGAAGCGATAGGTGAGTTGGTCAATTATTTTATTACAGCAGTTGAAATTGAGATCACTCATGAGGCGTTTATAAATCATATATTGAAATATAATGTTAGGTTACTGCCAGAGGCAATGGCATTACTGAGTTATTTGATGGCGTGTATTTATCAATACGTTATTGATTCACAAGAAGCCCGTACGTTTGAGTATGGCGGTCAGATGGTGGTGCAACGTTTATTTGAGGCTTTTAGTTCAAACCCCGAGAGTTTATTAGATCAAAAAAATCGAACGTTGTTTCAGTTGGCCGATAATAAGCAAACATCATTACGTATTGTATGTGACTACATTGCTAATATGACGGATGAGTATGCGTATCGTATGCACGAACGTTTGTTTGGGTTTAATACACGTACTATTTTTGAAAGATTATAATTTGGACTTTGGACAGAATGGCATGCAAAAAGACGCATGCCATTCTGTCCAAATAAGTTTAGATCGGACCTATTTAGTCGCTGTCGCTTAATGTGGTCAAAAAATAACAGATCCACAATCCAGCGGCGGGCCGTGTTTAGCTTTTAATTTGACCAATAAAGCTCTGTTGGTTTGTCTCAGGTTAAAACCCAGGATGGCAGCATATCCAGCTGATT
>JAUYQG010000172.1 GCA_030695645.1 Legionellaceae bacterium | reverse complement strand
GTACGCCTTCGCTGTACCACCGTATTTCTTCGCCATAATCGTGGTGATCGCCGCTGTTAACGTCGTCTTGCCATGATCTACGTGACCAATTGTGCCCACGTTAACGTGCGGCTTCTTACGCTCAAATTTTTCCTTAGCCATCGAAAAATCTCCTCATCTCATTAATGATTAGTTAGAAACGTGTTACTTTATACCACACGCGCGTAGTTTATTATGGTGCCCACAACTGGACTCGAACCAACGACCTCTTCCTTACCAAGGAAGTGCTCTACCACTGAGCTATGTGGGCTCTTTAGCTCAGACCCAATCTTAGTCGGTATCAAAACTTTTAGCTACTTAGTCGGCTAGAAAAAATAACTTATGTTTTTATTATCGTATCTTGTCGTTACCTTGCTGATTTCTTCGTGAGAAAAAAGTTCACTGTACAGTAAGTACAGCTTCACCTTTTTATCATGTAGAAATCAGCAATCTACGCGATAAAAGCATAAGTTATTTTTTCTAGCCTCCTTGAAGCGTAAACGGCCTATAAAAATTGGAGCGGGTGGTGGGAATCGAACCCACGCTATCAGCTTGGAAGGCTGAAGTTCTACCATTGAACTACACCCGCTTATTTAACGGTGTGCTCGCAAACGCATAACTCTGTAATTTATACTGGTGGAGGGGGAAGGATTCGAACCTTCGAAGGCTGAGCCGTCAGATTTACAGTCTGATCCCTTTGACCGCTCGGGAACCCCTCCAAAAAGTAGGCTATTGTCTTGCATGGAGAGGATAAAGTCAAGAGTTTTGATGTGCTTAGTTAGTGATTGATGCAACAAGGCGTTTCACGACCTTTTTATGAATAAAAATGCATCTTTGTGTTCAATTTCAGGAATTTGCTATATACTATTATGATAAGATGTTTTTTTACTTATGGGTGACCTATTATGTTTTGGAAAAAAGAGATGACCGTTCAGGACAAGCACGCTATGTTGTTAAAAAAATGCATCAAGTATCAAGATTACTTGATTAACGATTTAACAATTTTATTGAATAAGGATATCTCAGTTAAGAATGCTCCTAAGAGGTTATCTGAGTCATTAACAAATGGAAAATTTGATTATGATGAATTTATGAGGGTGAGTGGCGTAAATGCCGCGAATGCACCAGGAGCGTATTTTTCGGGGGAAATATTACAAAACAGCGCGCTGGTTCAAGGATGCACGAAACTTGAAATAACTAGAACCATGATTTCTCTGCTTCAAGACTATCCTGTATATAGTCAGGCTAATTTGACGTCTAGAGTTCTAGATCATGACAACGAATCTGCACGGATAAAGTTCCTCCACATGGAGAAACCTATACCGCCAATTCCTTCCTATGTTTGTACAGAACCTATTAATAATCAAAATGGACGTACTATTAACGGACCTTTTTCCGATCTAGCAAACATCGCCATTACGGATCAGCTTATTGGTTCTGTACCGCTTAAAGGAACTATTTTGCCCTTAAGACTTAATAAGGAACGGATAACAGACCTTGGTTTATCTGTACCTTCACCTGAAACTAAGGATTCCATGGAGGCGCGGATGCAAGAGCTTTTCTCCTATATAACAACCGATATAAAATTCAAGCTATGTCAACGTAGAAATAAAAATACATCTGCACTTAAAATTGAAAATACATCTGAGAGTCCATGGTTACAGTTCATTTTTGAAGTCAAAATGTGGCTTGGAATCAAAACGACAGGCGAGGCACTTGCTGACGACATCAAGGAAACAATCAGCATCAAACCAAAGTAAGAATTTCTACGTCCTTAACTATCTACTACCATTTCCATCACGAATATTATAAAGTCAACGTTGCACTCGTCAGTCCAACCGAGATGATTATGGAAATTATTTGCTTTTATGCCGGGATGGCCTTTTTTTATTTAAAAAGTCAGTATGCCCTCTGTTTTCTTTTCATTATGCTTTTTTTTAGGCCAAAAATGGCCCTGCCGATTTGGTTTCTTGCAGCCATTTTTTGGAGCATGTTGCATCAATGGCTCATTGCCGATTCCGGCATGCCAAACACCCCGCTGATTAAACAGGCCGTATTACAAGGCTACATTACCTCCATTCCGGCTCGGAGTCCCAATAAAACTCAATTTCAGTTTTTAATCGAGCAGCTGAATGATGAGCGGATTAGCGCCACAGTATTATTATCGTGTTACGAACATTGCCCAGATCTTCGAGCGGGTCAATATTGGCAGCTGCAAGCTAAATTAAAGAAACCCATTAATTTAGCCAATCCGGGAGGGTTTGATTACGTGAGTTGGTTGAGTACGCGACATATTCAATGGGTTGGCAATGTTCGTAATACATCATTTAAGCAAATCCCATCCAAAACAACATCTTACTCCTTGATCATGCTGCGTGAAAAACTCAGCGATATACTTGCAAAAATCGACCCGGATGAAGAAACGTTGGGTGTTTTTGAATCGTTAACCATTGGATTGACCAATCATGTTAAAAAACCTCAATGGGATTTATTTCGTCAAACAGGAACAACGCACCTCATTGATATCTCAGGAGAACACATTGCCATTGTTGCCGGTTGCTCGTTCTGGCTGTTGAAATGGTTATGGAAACATATGGGGCAATTATGTCTTAAGTATCCAGCACCCAAAATAGCCAGCGTAGGTGCTATGCTCATAACGTACGGCTATTCGCTCGTTGCGGGGTTTGCTGTACCGACACAACGTGCACTCATTACGTCGTTTTTTATGTTGTCATGCCATGTTTTCAATCAACGCTTTAGTATTTGGCAAGCATGGCGTTATGCTTTGTTTGCTGTGCTCCTTTTCGAACCACATTCCGTGCTTATGCTGGGGTTTTATTTTTCATTTATAGCCGTTGCTATTTTAATTTTAATTAACCAGCGATTGAAATACAAGGGAATACGAAAGATGATGACCATGCAATTAGCGTGTTTATTTGGTTTAATGCCCTTGACGCTGTATTGGTTTTCGTATGGCTCCCTCAATGGATTTCTTGCAAACCTCATTGCGATTCCCTGGGTGGGTTTTGTCATTGTCCCGTTCGCGTTGATCATTGCCCTGTTAAGTCCATGGGTTGTTATACCCTATAGTGTGGTCGTCTTAAAATGGTCAATTCATTTTTTGCTGGTTTATCTGACGTTTATCGACTCCTATGCGAAGTATAATATAAGTTATACGTTTGTTGATGCGTTCTCACCATTAGCGCTCATGCTTGTTATGGCCTTATTTGCATTCTTGCCGGTGATGCGATTATTCCCCGCAGCAGCTGTGTTGGGGATCGCGAGTTTTTTTCCGCAGTATGAAAAAATTACTCCGGGTGATGCTCGAATTGATGTGCTGGATGTTGGTCAAGGGCTGGCTATTGTTGTCAGTACGGCACAGCATGTGTTGGTTTACGATACAGGTATGAAATTTTATCAAGGTGGCGATATGGGGAAACTGGCTATTATTCCTTATCTTCGCACGTTAGGACTCAAACAATTAGATAAAGTTATTATTAGTCATCCCGACCTTGATCATCGTGGTGGTTTAGAGTCTCTAGAACAGAACTATAAAATCAAAGAACTGATTGTTGATGACCCGGTATTTTATAAACGAGGAGTATCTTGTCATACGCACGCTTCATGGCAATGGGATGGCGTGTCGTTTCGTTTTTTTCCAATATCCACGCTGATGAAAAGTAAAAATAACAACTCATGTATTTTGCAAATAGCTAACCGTGCTGGAAAAGTTTTGTTTAGTGGTGATATTGAAAGACCCGCGGAGCAGTATTTGGTAACAAAATACGCCAAGGACCTCGCTTCAACTATTATGCTGATACCTCATCATGGTAGTAAAACGTCATCTTCAGCATCATTTATAGAACAAATTGCTCCGAAGTATGCTGTTGTATCCTACGGGTTTGATAATCGTTATCATTTTCCCCATCAAAAAGCTATGCAAGTGTATCATGAACATCAGATTCCTGTTTTTAACACATTGGATTGCGGGATGGTGAGTATTCATTTACAACCCGAACACATGACACCACGTTGTTATCGGGCGAACGATTATTTACAAGCCACAACAAGCAAGAATAAATGACCACAGCCGCTAGCGCCCCTAATCATACAGCTAAATTTGCTTCAAAAGAACCTTGTGCTATTTCTCTTGCTACATTAAGATGAAAAATTTGACTAACATGACTTTATTAATCGGGTTTCTAGAGTCTGTTGACAATTCAGATAGAGCTAGTTACCCGGATGATCTTCACGTTAGGAACGGGTGAGGATTTAGGTAATCAAGAGGCCTCATTCTCTCGCTTGATAAACTAAGGAGTAAAGCATGTCTCTATCTAACAAATTTGTAAAATATTGTAACTCCCCAGGTAGGTCATCCAGAGCGCGTCTTTTTGCGCGAAGGATCTCAGATTGTGCCAAATTCAGGAGATATTTCGCACCAAAAGACTTCGCTCTGGATCACGTGACTGCTTCGTGTTCAGTGAAACCACTCAACTTATTCACAACCTGGGGAGTTACAAAATATTTTTTAAGTTTTTTTATGATTCAATCTTCTTTTTTTGCTTTTGGCATGCATCAACCAGCTACGATTGAGTTGATTCACTTAACTGAGCAAGATCATGCTTTAAAGAACATGTTGATCAAATCAATTAACAAAGCAAAACAGATCAATCCAGATAAAAAAACAAATCCAGCGCAAAGTTTAGAAGAGTACTACGCTTTTCTTGATCACGCAGTGCAAGCATTACCTTGGGAAATATTACCTCTCCCGCACATCAATTTGAGCAATCAAATTGGGCAAGGTTTAAGTTATTTAAACTTTATCAATGATCAACCCTTATCTGAACTGAAAGGTAAAAACCTCTTTCATAACTCGTTACAGTATTATGAGCCCTATAAGACTTGGTTAATTCATTTTGATGAGTATTGGGGCGCTTTTTTAAATACAGACGCTTCCTGGAATGATAACTATCTTAAAAAAGTACAAGCGGCACCCGAGTTTGGCCTACAATATGGCTGGTATGAAAATTCGACACATTGGAAAACATTTAATGATTTCTTTTCTCGACATTTAAAATCTCCCTCGGCACGTCCTATTGCACGCCCAAATGATGCTTCTATTCTTATTTCACCAGCAGACTCTGTTCCTCAAGGAATTTGGTCTATTGATGCCCAATCACATATTATTTCTGGCGTGCAAATTAAAACCAAATTTTATGCAACCATTCAACAACTCTTAGGACCAGACAGTAAATACAAAGATGCCTTTGCTGAGGGTACTGTTACGCACGCCTTTTTAAATACACAAGACTATCATCGCTATCATTTGCCTCTCTCAGGCACAGTATTAGAAGCCAAAATTATCCAAGGTGGGCATAACATTGGAGGAAAAATTTCTTGGAATCCAAGTAAAAAAACGTATGATTACGTTTTTAAAGATTTAGGCTGGCAAAGTCTTGAAACACGTGGTAAAGTCATTTTACAAACCAAAGACTACGGCCTAGTTGCCTTATTGCCCATTGGGATCGCTCAAGTTTCGTCTGTTAATTTTGAACATAATATTCACGCTGGTGCTCACGTTAACAAGGGGGACATGCTGGGTTATTTCCTTTTTGGCGGATCAGATTTCGTGATGATTTTTCAAAAACAGGTAAAGCTCGATCTCTTGGTACCTAAAAATAAAGATGGACAATATATCCATATTTTAATGGGCGAGAAATACGCCAGATTAAAAGTATGCGTTAGGTGAAGGTTGCATGATCGTTGGAACCCGTTAAAATCATCAATTATTTTGTCTTGAGGTGGAATCTTGAGGTCTCGTTTTGAATTGATTCAAATCAGATTAGGCTTCAACAATCTACAAAAGCTTATGAGCAGTTGAAGACCACTGCAGTTGATATCGAGTTTGCTTTAGGTGAACATGCGTGGCTAGCGCCTTACCTTCCAGTTTTTATTAGCTGATTCTACACAATTGGACAGAAAGACATGAGGCCCTTTTCATGTCTTTTTGTCCAAAGTCCAATACACAACATCATACGAATGATAATGATGAAGAAGCTAAATGTGTCATTCAATAACTATTGTAACCGTCTTGGTCGTTTGATGCATAGCAGCAAATAAGCGAGGCGGTTATTTATCTATTTTTGAATCATTTATATACAGGACAATGAATATGTTTTCACCTAATGCAGAAAATTCAGTTTCAACATTAATCGCTAAAGCCAACACAATTATTGGATCTATCAATGAATTAATTAATGCATACCCTGTTGCTACGTCATATGAAAGAAGAGATCATTTTGTCTCCGCATTGTTTACGATACCTCAGCGATTTAATCCCCTTTTATCGTTATTGACAACGAAGCAAGCAGAAATGAACATTGCAGAAAAAGCCATATTCGATACTTTGGATATACGATTTCGTGAGGCAATGAGCCAAGCTGTAACACATGGTGAACTTGTACGCAGACCACCGAGTCGGTTTATAGAAAATCCCCGCAAGCAAATGATGGACATGATTCGTAAAGATGATGCAACAAAATTGCAGCCATTCATTCATAACATGTCTTCACCAAGTACATTGGAAGATCTTGATTATGTTTTACGCCATTCTGCTCATTTTGGCGCTATCAACTGCCTAAAAGTTCTTTGTGGGCCTTTTCCTAAACGTCCAGTTGCAGATATTTTTTCAACAGGTAAAACAAGTAAAAAAATTGCAATGCATGCTGCGATCGAAGCAGGTCACGCTAATTGTGTCGCAGTATTATTGAATACTATGGGTGACTGTGATGGCCGTGTACCGATTGCACAACTAATGCATGGAGAGTCACCCAATCGTCCGATTGACAGTCTCAAAAATCTTGCAGATAACGTTCGATGCCTTGAGGTTTGTGATGCCATTTTGGCAAATGATTCAAATGATTACTATGGGAATTCGGAAGCGCAAAGATTAACAGTTCTTCAAATTGTGATGCAGTTAAAACAAGAACGATCAGAAGCCACTTCTTCAACCAATATGTCAAGCAAGTAAATCATTAGACTTTGGACAAAACTGCATGCAAAAAAACGCATGCAATTCCGTCCAAATAATTTCAGATCTGTGAAATTTACAGACATATATTACTGGGTGAAATCGATCTATTTTATGAAAACAGTTGTATGTAGTGTAATTAATGAACTGGTTGAGAGTAATGGAGCTCAAGTTTCTTGGACAGAAAGACATGAGGCTCTTTTCATGTCTTTCTGTCCAAAGTCCATTAAATCAGTAAGACTGAATTTTTCACGCGTTAATCAATTGGCTAAGCATTTTTTTCCAGTTGCTTAACTGGTGTTGTAAATCTATAATCTCTTGAGATCTTGCTCTGTTTCTTACAAACATCCGTGAAACCATTAAAAAACAAAGCAGTGCGGCAACGATCAATTGACTCAGAATCTTGAATCCAAAAATTCGGGGATGGGGTAATTACTACAGCCTTATCCAGTATTTTCCAATCGTAAGATGAGCCCGAAATAATTAAGACGATGTCGTAGTTAGTTTTGCTTTTAGGGTTTTGATTTTTAAACATATTTATTTATTATTGTAGCATGAAAAAAGACATTGTGGATGAAGTGTGGTCAAAGTTGTGGGCGATAATGTTGAATTTGTCGATAAATACTTATCCCCAGCCTTCATTGGAGTGCCTGCAATAAACTCATGGCGATTAGATTTTGGCACTGAAAATTTAAGCTTGTCAGTACCACCCAAAAATGCTTTGATAGCTTTAGGGCTATCCAGTTTGTCGTCGTTCATGATGATCATAGTCCTCATAGTTTGGACGACATCGACTGTTTTAGCCCTTTTATCTCTTTATTATCCTTTTTTACGCTTTTTTCAGGCTCATTTCCATTGGAAACAGTTCCTTATTTGAGGCTCATCTTGTATGTGCGACTGGAAGAGGCTTATCCTTGAATTTTAATGATATCATGCTAATCTTAATTTATATGACACAACACAAACGGAGGCTGTGGCTTAAAATGAAAAAGACTCATAATATTGCCCAACAGCCCTTCAATTTGGTTATGCGCAAGGTGCAAGTGCTGCTTGCATTGGAAACTATGTTGCGCGGTGGATGTCATGGTGTTCCGGCGTATTAAAATGTTGTAGTGGTCAATTCGTTGTTATTAATCCCACGGGGCAAGAGGAAAGCCGGCAGCTCGGCTCTGTGGACCTACCTAAGGAAAGTAATCATGAAAAAATTCACATCAACCATTGGATGGACAAAGGGCATGGCATTTAGTGCGCTTGCTTTGTTAATCAGCATGCCATTCAGCACAATTAGCTCCGCATCTACCGAGCGACAAGCGCCGCCTATCACAGCCGCCCCCGGTGAGGTCGGTCAACCATCTTGCCTCTGCATTCAACGGCGCGAGTGCTGCAAACCTCAAGACGGTAAACCAAAAGCCGATAGGCCGTTAAAACTCACCCTCTAGCACGTGCAAAACACACGCCCCACCGGTCACCCACAAGCCAGGCTGGCTCACCCCATAAATGGTAAGCCACAACCGGCGTAAGTTCCACCAAAGCCGCGGTGTAAACACCCGACCGGCTATACTGCGATTCGGTACAGGGAACAGCTCTCGCTGTCCTCCCCCCCCGGTTAGAACCCATCGTGCCCTATTAAGGCAATGGGCTCAGGATGCTTCCATTCCCGTACTTATATTAACTTCAAGACAGCTTATGTCGAACTTTGACTTCTGGTAGTGGGTGCTTCTTTTTGAACAGGTGAAACTTCGCCCAGTCAAACGATTTGCGCTGGCTGCGCCGGTTTAGCCACTTAAACAGGATTTTCTCGGCCTCTCTTAGAAAATTACCCACCGCCTTGCTATTGAAGCTCACGCCGTAGTATTGCACGTGTCCTCTTAGTTTGGAGCAGAACGTTTTCCATATACTTCCTAATGGT
>JAUYQG010000155.1 GCA_030695645.1 Legionellaceae bacterium | reverse complement strand
GCCTATCCGGTTGTCACTGTGTGAAGTAGGTGGGCAAAACGAAGCGTGTCCATCATGCCGGCTCCGAACTGGTGGGCACGCTACCGCTTTGCCCACCCTACACTCTGCCGTTATGGGTATATTATTAAATTTGAGATCCCTTATTACATTTTTTTGAGCGTGTCCCGACTTATTTTTATTATTTTAGATTTTAGTGAAAGGTCACGAAATTATTGGTGATTGTCAATAACGGGGTTGGCCGAATACTTACCATTACGAACCCTTAAGAACCCTTTTTACTTGTATATATGGTGCCCAGGGCCGGAATCGAACCGGCATGGTGTTACCACCGAGGGATTTTAAATCCCTTGCGTCTACCTGTTTCGCCACCTGGGCATGCTGGAGGCTGAGGCCGGAATCGAACCGGCGTACACGGCTTTGCAGGCCGCTGCATGACCACTCTGCCACACAGCCTTCTTATTCAACAGTAATAAAAAAAAAGCGACTAGACTGTCGCTTTGATTTGGAGCGGGAAACGAGGCTCGAACTCGCGACCCCAACCTTGGCAAGGTTGTGCTCTACCACTGAGCTATTCCCGCGTCACTACGGGTGGGAATTCTACCTGAAATCAGTAGCCTGTCAACACGTAACATCACTTTATTTACGTTAATTTTTAGTTAATTCCGGCCAAGCAATTTTTAAATAGGCTATCATTGACCAAATGGTCATAATTGCGGCCAAATACAATAGAATAATTCCAAGGACACCCCAAAACGATTCACCAGGATGAAAGGCTATCAACAAAATAATCGCCAACATTTGCATCGCTGTTTTTATCTTTCCAATATAACCTACCGCAACACTTGCCCGACTCCCCACCTCGGCCATCCATTCTCTCAAAGCAGAAATGACAATCTCACGACCTACGATCACTATGGCTGGTATGGTGATGTAACTCAAATCATTCGAGCCCACCAATATTAATAAACTAGAAGCAACCAATAGCTTATCTGCCACAGGATCAAGAAAAGCACCAAATGGCGATGTCTGTTTTAGTTTGCGTGCCAGATAACCATCCAGCCAGTCGGTGATACTCGCCAACGCAAAAATAATTGCCGCTACACCATGCGAGGATGAAAAAGGCAAATAAAATACCATGATAAAAACTGGAATCAACAGGATACGCAGCAACGTAAAAAAATTAGGCAAGCTCGTCCATAACTTCATGATGCGTTTTCTCCTGAAAGATTAAGATAATCGGCCAGTTGCTGGTAGTGATCAAAAACCTGCACCGCACCCGCCGCAAGTAATTCAGCCCGCTGTGCGTGATAAAGATCCATTCCAATAGCATCCACACCGATGGATACCGCCATTTCAATATCAGCAATAGAATCACCGACCATGAGCGTCTCTTCTGCCGTCGAGCCACTCTCATCCATGATTTCTTCCAACATCTGTGGACAGGGTTTTGCCGGCACTTGACTGGCTGAACGTGTCACGTTGAAATAGGCATCCAGACCCGATGTTTGCAAAGCACGTTGTAACGCCGAGTTGCCTTTATTGGTTGCAATAGCTAATTTAAACCCATCATGATGAATCTGCTGAATCGTTGCTTGTGCATCATCCACGAGACACACGGATAGCGACGACTTAGCCAGTGTTTCTTGAACCGCTGCTACGAATTGCTCATATTGATACATTAGTAAATGAGGAAATAGTTTTTTTATCGCACTCATTAAACCCAGTGTCAAATACTGTCTCGCTAACGATCGATCAATGTTGCCAAAATGAAACGACTTAGCCTCTGCCGCGAGTACACTTACTGCATGACCTAAAGTATCCTCTGCCAAGGTTCCTTCCCAATCAAACACTATCAAATCATATTGCCTTTTCATGGCGTAACATACCTCTTGTTGTTTCAAATGTTTCATCCAATTCCGCTTGAAACACGTAATCTCGCCCATTGAGATTGAATTGAATTTCCCTGGCATGTAAATAAAGTCGATGCTTCATCGACTCTAATCCTTCAATTACTGTATTGTTGCCGTATTTTGGGTCGCCTACAATAGGATGACCTAAATAAGCACTGTGTACTCGAATTTGATGCGTTCTTCCGGTTTTGGGGTTCGCTTCAACCCAACAAGCATGTTGATAATTCTCGAGTAATTTAAAACTGGTTTTAGATGCCTTACCAGCCTCACTCACAATAACCATCCGCTCACCCGATTTCAACGTATTTTTTTCAAGAGCAACATCCACAACGGTCGAGGGTTTACCTTCCCAACGATGCATCAACAAAGCCCAATAGGTTTTTTGAATCGTTCTCGCTTCAAGCAACGCCTGAATAGCACGTAACATGCTGCGTTTTTTTGCGATCAATAAACATCCCGAGGTTTCTTTATCCAAACGATGAACCAGCTCGAGATAAGTCAAATCGGTGCGCAACTTACGAAGAGCTTCAATCACGCCCAGACTCACGCCACTACCACCATGGACGGCAATGCCCACGGGTTTATTCACCACAAGCAGCTGATCATCCTCATAGATAATACTGTCAGTAAGACGTTCAGCAAGCCGCGCGCCAACCGTGATGTTTTTTTCTTGAGAGGTACGAATGGGTGGTATACGAATCTTATCTCCTGAAAACAAACGAGACGAGGGTTGAGCGCGTTTCATATTAATACGCACCTCACCGCTTCGCACAACGCGATAAATATGGCTTTTCGGAACTCCTTTTAGCACCCGCAATAGGTAATTATCAAGACGCTGCCCCTCCTCTTCGGGGGTAATTTCTACGTAGCGCACACCGTTTTGTGATACATCATTCATAAAATCTATTTCCTATTGCATGATTTTTTTGATAGGATTATACACTTAGCTCGGTTTTAATCATAATACCGTGCTACAAACAGAATTTGAACAGAAACAAAACGCGCTTCCCTTAAGTTGCAGTAATAGCTAAGAGCCAGATTGAATATATACGCAGCAGATACCTACGCATGTCCTACATGCGACACATACAGCACTATATTTTATATAGTCATCATTCAAGCTTTTTTATCATCGCTATTTTTATCAATGCATGATTTTTTAAAATCACCACTTAAAAATAGATTCCATAAAACCGTCTTATATGACTTTATCAACTATAGAAATACACCAAATAGGATCACGGCTCGCGGCATACAACTTGAGATAACGGCGCCCTTTTAGGGGTGAAAAATGGAAAAAATGTTAATTAATGCAACGCAGAACGAAGAAGTTCGAGTTGCTCTAGTAAAGAATAATCACTTGTATGACTTAGATATTGAATGTCCTGCGGAAGTGAAGAAAAAAGGTAATATATACAAAGCCATCGTAACACGCAGAGAACCCAGTCTCGACGCAGTTTTTGTCGAATACGGCTCGAAACGTCAAGGATTTCTGCCGCTTAAAGAAATTGCGCCAAGCTATTTTAGCAAGCAACCTACTGGTGACGAGAAACCGTCCATCAGCGCACTTATTCGTGAAGGCCAAGAACTACTCATCCAAGTGGATAAAGAGGAACGCGGCAATAAAGGCGCGGCATTAACCACGTTTATTACCTTAGCGGGTTGCTATTTGGTCTTAATGCCCAATAGCCCACGAGCGGGTGGAATCTCTCGACGCATTGAAGGTGATGATCGAGATGAACTGAAAGAAACGCTCAACTCACTGCAATTAAGCGAAGACATGGGCATCATCATCCGTACGGCAGGGGTTGGTAAATGCCAAGACGAACTACAAGCTGATTTGGACATGCTCTATAATCAGTGGCAAGCCATTAAAAACGCTTACAACAACCAGTTGGCGCCCTGCTTGATTCATCAAGAGGGTGACGTCATCATCCGATCCATTCGTGATAACTTACGTAAATCCATTGGTGAAATCATCATTGATGACCAAGTATCATACATCAAAGCAAGACAATATATTGAACAAGTTAAACCGGATTTTTTACCAAATCTGAAGCTCTACAACAGCACGATCCCATTATTTAATTTTTATCAGATTGAAAGTCAAATCGAGACAGCTTATCAGCGCGAAGTCTTATTGCCATCGGGTGGCGCATTAGTCATCGATCGTACGGAAGCACTAGTGTCCATTGACATCAACTCAGCTAAAGCAACCAGTGGCGCTGACATTGAAGCAACGGCGCTCAATACGAATCTTGAAGCAGCCGATGAAATTGCACGACAACTACGACTTCGTGATTTGGGTGGCTTGGTGGTGATTGATTTCATTGATATGAGTTCCAGCAAAAATCAACGTGACGTAGAAAATCGATTAAAAGAAGCCCTGAAAGCCGATCGAGCTCGCATACAAGTGGGCCGCATTTCACGATTTGGTTTATTGGAAATGTCTCGTCAACGCTTACGCTTATCACTGGGTGAATCGGCGCAGGAAGTATGTCCTCGTTGTGAGGGTCGAGGTACCGTTCGTAACATTCAATCGAATGGCTTATCGATTATTCGGCTTATTGAAGAAGAAGCATTAAAAGAGAAAATTGCTGAAATTCAAGTACAACTACCCGTGGATATGGCCACGTTCATCATGAATGAAAAGCGCGAATTTATTTTTAATATTGAGAAACGACATGGCGTACACGTACTGATTATTTCAAATCCTTACTTACAATCACCACAATACCATATTAACAAAATCAAAGAAGACAACGTTGGAAAAAACAAAAAACCAAGCTACACGCTCATTCAACAACCCGAATTACAAGTGATACAAACGGAACGAAACATAGCCGCTCCGGTAGAGCCTGCGGTGAAATCGTACGATGGGCAGCATCCTATGAAATCTAAAAAACCAGGTCTTTTCAAGCGGCTAATCAACAAGCTATCCGGTGAAGAAGTCAGTCCTAGCATGAAAAATACGGATGATCAGATAAAACCGGGTACTGATCGGCAAACCAATCAGGGTTCCAAACCGAATCACAAAATCGATCGACGTCCACCGACTCCAGCGAATCGAAAACGTCGCAACCATCCTAATCCGAATCAACAACAGCAAAGGCAGGCTCCCATGGCGGCCGCTGCCCCAAGAAAAAAAACCAATCAGCCACAACAACAAACGGCACGAGTTATTCCGTTAAAACCAGAGCAAGGGAAGAAAAAAGCCGTGGTGAGTAAAGATGAGGGAACTGAATAACTATTGGACTTTGGACAAAACCGCATGCAAAAAGACGCATGCAGTTCTGTCCAAATAATTTTAGATCTGTGATATTTATAAGCTTACAATACGTGACACAACCGGCTTTATTTGTAAGAAAATATACATTCAGTATAATTAGCAATCCAATTTAGAATAACAGATCTCAAATTTCTTGGACAGAAAGACATGAGTAGCAATTCTGGGTGAACGAGGTAGGGTGGGCAAAGGAGCTTGCGACGTGCCCACCGTTGTACCACTGCTGGTGGGCACGTCGCAAGCTCCTTTGCTCACCCTACGAATTCAGTGATATTTTGCGAAAAATAATTT
>JAUYQG010000146.1 GCA_030695645.1 Legionellaceae bacterium | reverse complement strand
ATGGAAAAGTGTGTTTACGTTGGATGATTTATTTTTTTCGGAAATTAACGACAAAATACGTTCGGTTCAACGGGTGACTGCCTGTATGGAACATAAAAAGCACTCAGTAAAATCGATCATAAATCGTTTTATTGAATAACTAGTGGCTTAGTTACCATTGCTTTCAGTTTATTTAATTTGATTGACGACGGCTCATCATCATTCGCAAAATAGCGTGAGTTCAAAATGCAATCTATTCGCAAATTATCGTGAGTTCAAAAAGAGAATCTCAAAATCCGTTCGCAAAATAACGTGAGTTCATTCGCAAAATATCGTGAGCAGAGCCGAATCTGTTTGCAAGCCCTAACAGGTTATGTTTAAGACTAGATTTATCAACCGTTTTCCATAAAATTGGTGTTGCTCGACCGTGATCTGTAATCATGTTAATAGCGATTGTTGACTGTCCATCCGCATCAAAATCAGTCCAATCCATGGAGACTATAATTTCAGCGCGTGCACCAACAATATAGGGAGCCCAAACACCACTTTCTACCCAAATATCAAATTTTGGATTACTTAATAAACGATCAACTTGCTTTGTAGTGTGTTTTTTATTCAACCCCATTGCTTGAGCTAAGCCAGCACCAATTTTATGTAAAATAAGCTCTTCTGCATGAAGCAATCCTAATGCTGCATTTGCAAGAGACTGAACTCTCTTCATATGCATTGTTTTACCAAAAATGGCATTAACAAAGTCAAAAACACCGCTATTATTTATTCTATTTGTTTCTACATCAGACAAAACACGCATTGCCATCTTGTTACATTCCTCACAATGAAAAATGCAATGATGATCCTTTTATTATAAAAATCAAGATGTTAATTGTGTTTTTTAATGAGAAAATTTGAGGGGATCAGTGAGGCGCAGTGGATGTACCGTAATAGTACTTTCTTCGTCAAAGTCCAAACGATGTACCTGTCTGAGATAATCTGAAAATTTCGTTAGTGAGTCCACATTACACTCACCAGTACGTCCAGCTATACTCAACTTATAGCTGTCTCTAGTGAAACTTGGTATCTGTGACTCCAAAAATCGTTTTATCTCTCTTAATGTTGTATTGCCTGTAACTCCGTCTAATTCGTACCGCTGGCCTGATAATAGTACAAAAATAATTTTCATTGTTCGCTCCTCAATACATGTATCAATTTGTTTCTATATAAAACATCAAAACTATTTGTCAGTTGCTGAGGCGAAAATAGGGGATCTTTTGGTAGCCAGACTCATTTCATAGGCGCTGAGGCAGCGGTCTTCTCCAAAGGGTCTAGAGCATTCGATTCGGTTTTCTTATATATACCCAGATTCGTTTTGTTAAAAAAAGGTAGCTCTGGATTACCATATTTTACAACTGTTGGCGCACCATATGACTTTTCTAATACAATGTTTCGTCCTCGTGGACCATTGGCCAGTTGATGAGCCGCTGCTAGTGCATTCACACCAGCAAGCATTTCCTGACGAGCCTTATCACCAAAACGTAATTCTTTAGGCATTAGAATGATTTCCTTTTAAAGACTCGTTAGCTGGCTCATCTGCAACATGCTCAGTAACTATCGTTGGTTGAGCGGGTCTTAAATGAGATGAAAAAAGCCCAAAAATATTTGGGGGAACGATTCTATCTTCATGTAAAATAAAGTCATATAAATCAACATTTGGACGGGCGCGATTTTCTGCAAGATAGCGTGTCACCATCTCTACTACTGCAGCCTCCAATCCTAATGGTGTAGGTGTAGGTGTATCTTCAAGATCAATAAGTGACATAAGCGGACCTTAATTTAAAATAATAACTTTCGATTGTATATTAATAGAGCACATAAAGTCAAATAAAAACTACGACAATAAAAACTAACGAAATGCATGCCGGCGAGTGGATATATTAATTTTTCTCAATTTTCTCGCCAATGCAAACGTTACGATGTCGCAGTATAGATATAATGTTGTTTTTGAAATTCCTCAAGTACATTGGTTGATAAGTCCAATAGTCCGCACTATTGGTGTTAACATACGAAATGGAATTCGCGCACAAACTGTGCGTATTTACCTTGTTTGGATAAGTTAACTAATTCATAATTTAATTGGATAACCTAAACTTTCTGCAGCGCCCGCTGCAGAAAGTTGCTATCATTAAATGGTTAAACCCATTTATTTTCACCCAATCTGTCTTGGGGACATTTTAATTTATGAGGCATGAATGAGTATATCAGTGCCAATACCATTAATAGACACTTGCCAACATCTTAAAGAAAAAGATTGGCAAACATTTACGCCGCCATCTTTTGCTCTGCGCGACTTAATTTTTTGTTTGGATTATCTAAAACAATATGACAACAATAACGCCACTTTCGAATCGTATCGACGAGAGGTTGAACGATTAATCCAATGGGCTTGGTTGATTGAGAAAAAATCACTGCTTGATTTGAAACGACAAGACATAGAAAACTATATTCAATTTTGCCTTGATCCTCCAAAAACATGGATTGGATTTAAAAAAGTATCACGTTTTATTACTCGTAATGATGAACGTATTCCAAACCCTGAATGGCGCCCTTTTGTTGTCAGCGTCAGTAAAGCAGATCACAAAAACGGATTGAAACCAGATAAGCAAGAATATCAATTATCACAAAAAGCAATTCGTGAAATTTTTACGGTATTAAGCAGTTTTTATAATTACCTGGCTCTGGAGGAAAAGGTATTCATCAACCCGATTACCCTGATCAAACAGAAAAGCAAATATATCCAAAAACATCAACACCAAAAACAAGTGATGCGGCTGAGTGAAAAGCAATGGCAAACCTGCTTGGATACGGTTAAAGAGATGGCAATCAATGCGCCCGACAAGCATGAGCGTACCCTGTTTATTATTTCAGCTCTTTATTTGTTGTACTTACGCATATCTGAGCTATGCGCAAGTGATCGTTGGACACCAGAAATGGGTCATTTTTACCAGGACAGTCAAGGTTACTGGTGGTTCAAGACGGTTGGCAAAGGTAACAAAATGCGTGATATAGCCGTACCTGATGACATGCTTGTTGCACTTAAGCGATATCGTATCAGTATGCAGTTAACCCCCCTCCCCTCGATTAATGATCAAACATCGCTGTTACCGAAAGAAAAAGGTAAAGGTGGAATGGCTAGCTCACGGCATATTCGTCGCTTGGTTCAGGATTGCTTTGATAAAACGATGCAAGTTTTAAGAGCCTCTGGATTTTCAACGGAGGCCGATAGCTTTGAATCCGCAACGGTGCATTGGTTGCGTCATACCGGTATTTCAGATGATATTAATATGCGCGGACGACCTGTGGCGCATGTTCGTGATGATGCTGGTCATAGCTCAAGTGCCATAACCGATCGATATAATGATATTGACCTTATGGAGCGGCATCAATCCGCCAAACATAAAAAATTAAAGTGATGCAAACCTGAGATCACAATTTGTGATCTCAAGTTTTGGTTCTCTAATTAGGTGATCTGAAATTTAAATTCTTCTGAAAATCGTTCAATATTTAGCTTTACAGGGGGAGGTAGCCGCAAACCTCAGAAATTTCCGGACAAATTTCAAACAATTTTGACTGTTTTATTTCTTAGTATTTCTGGTCATTTGAGCTTCTATGCTCGATTTTAATTCGTAAATTTCGCCAATAAAATCGGCGATACAATCAGGTAGTTCTTCTTGGAAGATATCTTCATTTATATACTTTTCTTCTACTTGCTGCATCGCTGTTAATGCATCCGTGTTTAACGCTAGTATTTTTAATTCACGAAGCGCATCTATCAGCGGATCAATATATTGTACTAATGATGGTTCAACCTTTCTTTGATTTTTCAATCGTTGAAGACTTTGATTAATATCTTCGATTTGTGATTCAGTTAGACTGGAGTTGGAATGAGTGAACATTGCTTCTTTAAACAAATACATTTTTTTGCGCTGGGTTTCAATATCAGATGACAGGGGGATTGTTGATGAGAGGGCCTTATCCTCCATAAAAATTTGTTTAAGCTGCTTTTGTTGATTTTCATTTGAAGCATCTAGGACTTGCTCTAGTTTTTCCGGGTCATCAATAATAGAACGCCATTCTTCTGCACTTAAAATTGATAGCAAACGCGCGATAATAGGTATTCCGCTAGATAAAACTCCAGTGTCTCGTGAAATATCTTGTTTGAGTAAATTAACCAGATGCTCTTTAGATATATCGATTATAATGCTATCCATTTTATCGTGGCTCGTTATGTGAGCAACTCTTTGAAAATCAACAGGCGTGAGTATAAGAGGTATAATCTTTTGATTTGATAATTCCGTATAATATGAACGCCATCTTTTTTCATTTAGAAGATAATGCATTCGTTCAAAATCTTTAGCATCTTTCAATTGCACGGAGAGCAGCATGTTATTTGTGATAATTTCATGATACCGATCATCACCTATGCTTTTTCTCTCTATTCCAATCCGGGTAACACTCGCAACATCATCAACCGTTTTAAATAACGAGTGCATTACAGGACTCAGGAGCTGTAATTCAATATCTTCAAATGTTATAAGCTTATCGTTAATATAGTGTCTATTGCTGCCTTTAAGATAACTAATAATGGACAGCACCTCTCCTGGCGTAGTTATCAATGGACTCTGTTGATTCGTGTCGGCAGCCATGGCAATGAGTGATACGTATGATAGCCCACTTTTTTTCAAAAAATTTATTAATACATTATGCGTTTTAGGTGTTTCACTTGCATTAATAATGACACTCATTCTATCTCTGATAATAGCATAGAGAGGCGAGGCATGATCTAATGTGATATTTTTGTGTTTGAATGCTGAAATTACAGATATTAAAGCATCTTGATCTTGTATAAAGCGATTAACATCATTAACCGATAGCATAGGTAAAATTTTAATGAGGCTTTTTGCTGAAATATGACCTAAATTCTTCGTTTCTGCTAAACGCATCATGACAGCTGTTATCTGTTGTATATCTAAACTATAAAAAACTTCTTCACTTAGAGCATACTCGGTAACCATATAATTTACTATTTCGTCGAGTTGTATTTCACTAAGAGTAGAAGACGATCCAACAATAGAAATAATTTGTTTAACATGTTTAGTTCGTAAATTAATTGCCTCAAGTAATAACGATAGTCTTTCATGATTAACGACAGCATTACCACCATAAGAAAAAATATCTAACTCGCTTTGAATATTTTGAATTTTATCTCTAAAACGAACCTCTTTTTCAATTTCTTGGTTTGTTTTTCCACTGGTCTGAATAATTGGCAAATGTATCAGGCCTTGTATAATCGTTTCTAATTTTAGTTGCTCTCCTATTTCCATGTCAAACAACGCATGAACATCAGACAATACCTTCAATATTTGTTGAGTTTCGGGTTCAAAGTCATTGATTACCTCTTCCAATGGCAGAATTTCTCCGATTCGTTTTGCTTTCAAGTGTTCAGGGAAAGATCTGATTTGTTTTTGATCAAAACTACGTATGTCGTGATTTGTTACTTCTTGCTGATATGCTATAAATTCACTAAACAGAGTATCCATCATAAATGTATACACATCAATCGCTTTTGGTTGAGATTCCACTGAGCGAGTATCATGAGTATAAAATCGATAGCTCTCTTTGCCAAAACCTAATTTATTTATATAACTGGGAAAGGTATATCCACGTAGTGCATTAATATTGGCTTGTTGTTCTGTAATTTGATTGATAGTGAGACCTAGGTCTTGCAGCAATTTGATTACATCAATATTATCTAAAATAGCAAGTAAAGAGAGGCAATATGCTTCTTTAGATGGTGAGTTATTTTTAAGATCTTGTAAGTCTCGCTCAAAACCAATATTTTTAATTGCGCCGCGCTGGTAAAGATTTAACATGGTTCGATGCTCTAATTCAGTCGTTGAACTATTTTTTGAATCGATCGATGCATCAAAATATTCTTTTTTAAGATTTTTGCGCTCATTTAACCATTGTGCATGCTCTGGGTCATTAATTTGTGCTGAAGCTGTTTGTGCAATGCTAGTTACATATCTGTGATATAAATGACGAAGTTCTTTTTGCTCCTCTTTCATCTCATCCGTGTTCATAGCAATATAATCTTGTTCATCAATACCAAACTCAGTACCTCTAATACGCATTAAATTTACTTTTTTCGCAAGTATGGGCTTTTCGGGATCTTGTTGTGATGCAATATCCCAAGCTTCATTTTTTATCAAACTCGAAGTTACTGGATTATAATTTTCTCCTGGTAAGGAAATTACACCAGATGAGCTATTTGCAAAACGGAATCGATATAATACGGATTTTTCTATCTCTTCTTCAACTTTTTTAATTCCAAAACACCATGTGTTACTTATTTCATTTGACGGATCATAAACGCGCATTTTTAATGGTTGTTCGGTAAGTGGTTTCCAAATCAAAGGAATAGTTGCAATCGATGCTATTTCAATCAATTTAATTGTTTTCCCATCTTGTTCCAAATGCAACCGGCACCATTGTGGCTCAGACCAAATAAAATTAGATTCTTGTAGACGTTGAAATTGAATAAAATAAGGACCAAGAATCATCATAGAATATACCTTTTAAGATAACTATTTATAATTATAGTACAAGTCTGTCGTTACGTTTTTATTTATTCGCAAATACGCGACACGCGTATTTGCGAAGTAGCGTCAGTCATCCCAGAACTCTTTAAATCGTATAACCGCTATTTCTGTGTATCGTACAGTATGTTGAATATTTTTGTGGCCTAAGTAATGCTGAATACTTCGTGTATCTCGTCCATCATTAGCTAGTTTAAAACCAGTCGAATGCCTCAGCATGTGTGGGTGTATCGACATGCCAATTTTCGCTAATATACCAGCTCTTGCAATAATCTTTCGAAATGTATCCGTTGTCATCGGAGACAGCCGCTCACTCATAAAAATATAGTCTGTGTTCGGGTAATTACGCTGTAACTGGCGCAAAGCTCGTAATTCAGGGCCAAATAGAGGATGGTGAGAAGCGAGACCATTTTTTAATCGAACAACATAAAGTAAGCCCTGCTTCAAATCAACATGCGACCAACGAAGCGAAACCAGCTCAGACACTCGCAGTCCGTGCCTAAATGCCATTAAAATCATAGTGGCATCGCGCAAACCATGTCGTCCAGCGCTTCTTGCCGCATGAATCAGTGCTTCTATTTCTGTTGGCGTTAAATACTCGCGAACACGACGAGCACTATTTTTGATCTTTTTAGGTGGTTTCATACTGTCATTATAGCAAACTTTCCTGAAAATGATGGTTGGCATCCTGTTCAAAAATAGGTGCGGCGTCGCATCCAGCTTGATACCCCTAAATTAAACTTTCCCATAAACAGGTGCTTTAGGGAAAGTTTTGAAGTAACATTGACCACCGTTTTAAATCATCAGATGGCCCCACTATGCGCGCCAGTAACAAGCAATTGACCATTTTATCAGAAGCAGAAAAGGCCGCTTTATACGAGTCACCTGATTTTGATGATGAACAACGTTTGAGCTTCCTCAATCTCACGCCTGCAGAGCAAGCATTGGTTCGTAATCGCGCCAATCTTTCAGCCCAAGTCCATTGCGCACTGCAAATCGGGTATTTTAAATCCATGCACATGTTCTTCCCGATTCATTGGGACGAGGTTCAAGAAGATACCGACTTTATCATGCAAGAGTATTTTCCAGAGCATATATTTTTCCATCCAACGACCATCACCAAGCATCAATATTATGCGCAATGCCACGCGATTGCCGCACATTTTGGTTACCAGCTATGGTCAAAAGAATTTGAACCATTATTGCGTGAAAAAGCCGAAAAAATCATCTACCGAGATGTCAGTCCGCAATTTATTGTCATCGAACTGTTAGGGTTTATGCGAGAGAAAAAAATCATGCGGCCAGGATATACAACCCTGCAAGCGATTGTTAGCAACGCATTAAACGCCGAACGAAAACGTTTAGGCACTATTGTTCATGAGTCACTGACTGAGGCCGATAAGACCGGTTTACAAAAATTGTTGTTCGAGAAGGAAACTGAGACCCTGTCTGGATTGGCTGATCTAAAACAGGACGCTAAAGATTTTAAACCACGCATGATCAGCGCTGAACGCGACAAAATGATTGCAATCAAACCGCTGTATCTGTTAGCTAAATCGCTATTACCCAAGCTGAAATTGTCCCAACAAAACCTTCAATATTATGCAAGCCTTGTTGATTATTACACCGTGTATGATTTGCGCAAGAAATTAAAATCTGACCAAACCTATCTTTACCTTGTGTGTTATATCCATCAGCGATATCTTAAACTTGATGATAATTTGATGGATGCCTTTTGTTTTCAGCTCAAAGAGTGTGAGCTGGAGATCAAAGAAAAAGCGCAAGACGCGTATTCTCAGTATGCGGTTAACAGGCAATCAGAATTGTCTGTTATGCAGAAATTGGCCGAGTTATTTATCAGGAAAGAACTGTCTGATGAGGTCAGCTTTGGCGAAGTACGCCAAGAAGCATTCACGACTATTATCCCCGAGGATGAACTGCGAGATAAAATATCAAACAATAATGCGGCAGAGCTTAAATTAATTGATTTTCAATGGAAAATGGTTGATAAACACTTCCATCGCTTCAAACTGCAATTGCGTCCATTAATGATGGCGATTGATTTTTCAAGTACGATAGCTGACAGCCCATGGCTTACTGCCGTTACGTGGCTCAAAGAAATATTTGATCTTGAAAAACCGATAAAGAAATACCCAATTACGGCATGCCCCGAGAAGACTCGGCCAAAACGATTACAAAAATTCTTGTTCGATACCAATGCCAAGGGTAAGCAAAAATTCCATGGTGATCGTTATGAATTTTGGATTTATCGGCAAATGAAAAAACGGCTCAAAGCAGGAGAGCTCTATCTGGCGGATAGCGTCCACCATCGCTCACTTCAACAAGAGATTAGTGCAGCCAAAGAAAAAGAGGCGTTGGTTGAGCCATTGAATATCCCTGCATTGAAAAGTCCCGTCAAAAAATTATTGGACGATCGTCTTGCTGATCTGCGTACAGAATGGATACGGTTCAATAATGATTTTACTCAAGGCAAACTCAAACATCTTCATTATGATGAAAAAACAAACACGATCCACTTGAAAAAATCTAGGGCAGATGGGGATGAAGAGCTTCAAGATCGTTTTTATGATCAGTTGCCACTCTGCGACATTACGGATGTACTTCGATTTGTTAATGAACGGTGCCGGTATTCATCAATTTTTACGCACATACAGCCTCGTTACGGCAAAGTAGGTGTTGATGAAAACAGCCTCAACGCGGTTATTATCGCGCAAGCGTTCAATAACGGCAACCTTAATATGGCGGAAATTTCTGATATCCCCTATGACAAACTGCTGGATATATACCAGTCCCGCATGCGATTGCAAACATTGAAAAAAGCCAACGACATCATCGGTGATGATATTGCCGAAATGCCCATTTTCCCTTATTACTCATTAGACATGGCTATTCTTTATGGCGGCGTCGATGGTCAAAAATATGAAGTGGAGAGGCCAACACTTAAGGCCAGACGCTCCAAAAAATATTTTAAAAAGGGCAAAGGCGTTGTGGCATATACGCTGTTGGTCAACCATATCCCCCTGCAAACAGAGTTAATTGGTGCTCACGAGCATGAAAGTTACTTCGCTTTTGATATTTGGTACAACAACACAAGCAGCATCATGCCCAATTCCATTACGGGTGATATGCACATTATTAACAAGACCAACTTCGCAATAATGGATTGGTTTGGCGGTCAGTTATGCCCACGCTTCACCAATTTAGAAACTCAACGAAAACATCTTTTCTGCGGTGATGATCCAGCTCAATATAATGATTGGTTAATCAAGCCAGTTGGTAAAATAGATCGCCAACTCATTGAAGATGAGTGGCCAAACATTGAACCCATCATTAAGGCTCTGGGGCTAAAGGAAATTTCGCAGAGTATTCTGGTTAAAAAATTATGTACGTACACCACTGACAACAGGACGCGCAAGGCAATAATGGAGTATGACAAACTGATTCGCAGCATTTATACCCTCAAATATCTGCAAGACAGGAAACTGCAACGCGATATACATCGTTCGCAGAATCGTGTGGAATCGTATCATCAATTACGCGCCGCCATTGCAACAGCGTATGGTAAGAAACAATTATCCGGCAAAGGTGATCGTGAAATTGAGATTAGTAATCAGTGTGGCAGACTCATTGCCAATGCCATCATTCATTATAATTCGGCGATATTATCCAAGCTCAAACAGAAATACGAAGCTGCTGGTGATGAAAAAGCGTTGGCTATGTTAAAAAAGATATCCCCAGTGGCTTGGCGGCACATTCATTTCCAAGGACACTTCATATTTACTGATGATAAAATCATCAATCTTGATGAGATAATAGGTAAGGTTCTTTTACGAAGGTTAAGAAAAAACGAAGTGGCTAAAAACTGTCCGGAAATTTCTGAGGTTTGCGGCTAGCCCCCCGTGCGACACGAAGTCGCCATAAGAGCTGTGGCACTCCATAGGATATGATGCCACCATCCATACGACTGGATGAACCTACGACCCTGAATAAAGAGCGGGTCGGACATAACAGCGAAGCACAAAGTGCGGGAACTAAAGCGTGAGCAGCGGATCCTCCTGGGAGCCATACCCCGGGTAAGTAGTAGGTAGTGGATATGCCGAAGACATCTGAACCTGTGTTGAAAGATCGAGATAAGCCAGTCACGGTAAATGGCTGATCCCGTGATATAGAAGGTATGGAGGAAGCCGGGGGTTAACTTCCTCGTCGTCAACAATACCTTCCGGTCTATAGCAGGCGGCTAAGTCCACGTGCTCAAGTGGCGGAACGTGGTAAGCCTGAAGGGCTCCTTTGACAACAAAGGAAGGTATGTCGTAAGACAGACTATAGCTCTGCAGGTAGAGGAGGTTCGAGCAAGCAAAAGCTGGTCTGTAATGGATCAGATACGAGCGCTAGTCGTTCGACACGAAAGTGAGCCCACTTCGAACTGGTCCAAAATGGTGAGATAATTTGGCGACATGAATGTATGAAGAAACGCAAATGACGGTAGGACAACCTACTGGTGCCTCTTCAGCGAAGCACCCGAATAATTGGCAGGAATTACCCTGGTCAAAGATAAGTGCTCACGTACTTCGGCTCCAAATGCGTATTGCCAAGGCAGAAAGAGAGGGAAAGAAAGGTCGAGTGAAAGCTCTGCAGCGAATTCTCACATCATCGTTTTATGCCAAATGTTCGGCAGTTAAACGAATTACAAGTAATAAAGGTAGCAAAACACCCGGGGTTGATGGTGTTATCTTGCGAACATCTCGCCAGAAGATAAATGCGGTTTTCGATCTAAAAAGGAGAGACTACAATCCCTCCCCTTTACGCCGAATTCACATACCTAAGAAATCAGGAAAATTGCGTCCACTCTCGATACCAACACAAAAAGATCGAGCGATGCAGGCTTTATGGCAAGCAGCGCTAGTCCCCGTGGCGGAGGAAAGAGCTGACCCAAACGCGTACGGTTTTAGACCCAAAAGGTCTACTCATGATGCCCGAGAGCAATGCTTCACTGCTCTGGCGAAGAGGAAATCACCGCGATGGGTCTTGGAGGGTGATATCTCAGCCTGTTTTGATAGAATCAGCCATGAATGGCTATTACGGAATATCCCAATGGACAAAGTTGTTCTCAAGAAATTCCTAAAAGCGGGCTTCATGGAAAATGGTGAGAAGCATCAAACCACGATGGGCACTTGTCAGGGGGGTACCATTTCTCCAACAATTGCGCTTATGGCCTTATCTGGTATAGAAGGCAAGCTTCGCAGCGAGAACGAAAAACAACGGGATAAGGAACAGATCAATGTAATTGCTTATGCCGATGATTTTGTTGTTACCGCAGCGAGTAAAGAGCTGCTGGAAACCAAGGTGATCCCTATTTTGGTAGCGGCACTAGGCGATGTAGGTCTAGAGCTATCAAAAGAGAAAACACGGATTACCCCGATCGAAGATGGATTCAATTTCCTTGGCTTTAATGTACGCAAGTACAAGAATGGAAAACTATTTATAAAACCATCCAAAGCCAATGTAACATCTTTTCTAGAGGAAATCAGGGAGATCATCAAGAAAGGTGGTGCGCAACCAACTGATCAGTTAATTCATCGACTGAATCAGAAGATAACTGGATGGACAAATTATTATCGAGGTTCAGTATCATCTCGAATATTTGCCAAAGTCGACTCAGAAATTTTCTTGGCCTTAAAACGCTGGGGTCTAAAAAGACACCCGCGTAAAGGAACGAAATGGATCATACGCAAGTATTATACACGCGTGGGTCTAGATCACTGGCGATTCCACTGTACAATCAAAGATAAGAAAGGCAATAAAAAGCTACTTTATCTGAAGAATGCATCAGCAACGCTCATCCGACGGCACAAGAAAATTCAGGCTAGCGCGAACCCTTTTGATCCTCAATTCAAGGAATATTTCCAGAAAAGAGCGAAAGAGCGCAAAACCAGGGAAAATGCCACCGAAAACACAAAGTATGCCGGGTTGAAGATTATTCAGCCTTATGAGGGCTTGAGCGGATTGCTATGAAAGTAGCCCGATCCGTTCTTAGAGGACTGCCTCTCAGCAATGAGGGGTGGTTACTCGACTACAGCCTGATTGAACACGCTTGTTTCGACTTGTTATTTACTTTTTTTCTTAACACTATATTTAAATTTGACTATGGCAAGATTGACTTCAATACTTGCTTCGGTTTCCGTGTCGTCTAGATCTTCAGGAACAACCAATTCAGCAATGAGATCCCCTGTTTTATGAAGCAATTGTTGATATTTAGGTGTATTTTGTGGTGTGTTTGGAAGCTGTTTAATTGTTCTTGAAATTTCACGTACTTTTGCAAATGTGTCAATAATAGCTAAGGTTGTTTCAGTAGCTTGCGGGCTTTTTAGAATGGTAGCTAACATATATAATCCACGCTCTGTAAAAGCTTTCGGTGCTCGCACTTTACCGCCACCCAATGGATTAGGTGAGGTCGCAAATTGCGACTTCACCATTTCCCATTCGGATTGGGCTAATTGAATAAGATACCCTTCGGGAAATTTATCCAGATTTCTACTGACGGCCTCATTTATTCGTTTAGTATCAACACCATACAGCTCTGCGACATCCGAATCAATAATGACATGTTGGTGGTGAAGTTCGATAATTTTGTCTTCGACGGTATCAATTACTGCAATTTTCACTATAAATCTCTTGTATGATTCAATGATGGAGTATTATACCTTTACTCATGCATGTTGTCATAAAGTAATAAACTTGAGGTATCATTTGACGTTAATACCAACATCACAAATGTCTATCGCCGTTCCACCTTGTTTGCCGGAGAACTGTCAACAGTGTTGACAGTTTTTTCTTGGTTAAAACAGTATGCTTAAATCTACTGATGACTTATCAATGTAATTTCTGTCAGCACTGCTGACAGTTCTACATTTTACTTCAAGTAGTTTCCACATAGGGTGCTAACGTACAAACGACACAAAAGTCCCACGAGATTTTAATCAATCCCTTATTCAGAAAGGCCTGTAGGCCATTATCGAACTCCCAAAATTAGCACTCATTCAAAGGTATTTTATTAGGAAGTTCCAATCAAGTGAA
>JAUYQG010000141.1 GCA_030695645.1 Legionellaceae bacterium | reverse complement strand
TTGTACCACTGCTGGTGGGCACGTCGCAAGCTCCTTTGCTCACC
Source organism: Legionellaceae bacterium (assembly GCA_030695645.1). Lineage (GTDB taxonomy): Bacteria > Pseudomonadota > Gammaproteobacteria > Legionellales > Legionellaceae > JAUYQG01. Next base: position 3,459 of record JAUYQG010000141.1, on the reverse strand, counting down.
CTACGAATTCAGTGATATTTTGCGAAAAATAATTTTATTAAAACGCTACATAGCCCTAGAACAGAGGGCCTTATCGTTCACCCAGAATTGCTGCATTTAACTCCTTTAATAAATTGACTGTTGGACTTTGGACAAAACGGCATGCAAAAAGCCGCATGCAATTCCGTCCAAATAATTTCAGATCTGTGAAATTTACAGACATATGTTGTTGGGTGGAATCGATCTATTTTATGAAAACAGTTTCATATTGTGTAATTAATAAACTTGTTTAGGATAATAGATCTCAAGTTTCTTGGACAAAAAGACATGAGGCTCTTTTCATGTCTTTTTGTCCAAAGTCCAAATCAACATACGTCAGTATTTTTGTAATAATAGTAACAGATAGGGGAATTACTGATCCAAATCAAAGAGAATAGATCTCCAATTTCTTGGACAGAAAGACATGAGGCCCTTTTCATGTCTTTTTGTCCAAAGTCCAATTGACTGCGAGCAACCATTTTTATATAGTTCATTAAAGCTAGACATTTAGGACCATCTCATGACCGAAAAAGCAGCGCAACTCATCATCAAAGGGCACGAGCCAATTGACTTACCCATTTACACACCGACGCTTGGCAGTGAAGTCATTGATATCGGCAAACTGGGATCACAAGACTATTTTACATTTGACCCCGGTTTTATGTCGACGGCGGCTTGCGAATCCAAAATTACTTATATCGACGGTGACAAAGGAATATTACTGTATCGAGGCTACCCGATTGAACAACTGGCTGAGAAAAAAAGTTTTTTAGATGTGTGTTACTTATTGTTAAACGGTGAATTACCCACCTCAACCGAACAAGAAGGGTTTCGAAATTTAGTCAATAACCATACTATGGTTCACCAACAGATGTACCAATTTTTAAATGGTTTTCGCCGCGATGCTCACCCTATGGCCATCATGGTGGGCATTGTTGGTGCGTTATCCGCGTTTTATCACGACTCCATGGACTTAACCAATCAGAATGATCGCTACACATCGGCTATTCGTCTTATTGCAAAAATGCCAACATTAGCGGCCATGAGTTATAAATACTCGATTGGCATGCCTTACATGTACCCACAAAATAGAATGTCCTACGCTGAGAATTTCTTGCATATGATGTTTGGTGTTCCATCAGAAACCACCGTGCCTGATCCCGTGCTCGTCAAAGCCATGGATACGATCTTTACTCTGCATGCGGATCATGAACAAAATGCATCAACATCAACAGTACGGCTAGCCGGCTCAACCGGAGCGAATCCTTTTGCTTGTATTTCTGCAGGAATTGGTGCGTTATGGGGGCCAGCGCACGGCGGCGCTAATGAGGCTTGCCTAAACATGCTGAAAGAAATTGGTGATGTCAGTCAAATCAATCATTTTATCAAACGAGCTAAGGATAAAGATGATCCATTCCGTTTGATGGGCTTTGGTCATCGTGTTTATAAAAGTTATGACCCACGTGCCAAGGTCATGCGTAAAACGTGCTATGAAGTTCTCAATGCCGTTGGTGCGCAAGAGGCACCACTGTTCAAATTGGCGATGGAGTTGGAGCGTATCGCTTTAGAAGATCCGTATTTCATTGAAAAGAAACTCTATCCCAACGTTGATTTTTATTCGGGTCTTACGTTAAGCGCCATTGGAATACCCACCAATATGTTCACGGTTATTTTTGCTCTAGCACGCACAGTGGGTTGGATGTCTCATTGGATGGAAATGACGGCTGGTCCTTCCAAAATCGGTAGACCACGTCAATTTTATACCGGAAAAAAAGAGCGCGATGTTGTATGATGTCGTCATTATTGGTGGTGGCATTAACGGCTGCGGGTGTGCCGCTGATGCTGCCCTTCGTGGTTTGTCTGTTCTACTCTGTGAGCAGGACGACATAGCCTCTAAGACCTCATCCAGCAGCAGTAAACTCATTCACGGCGGTTTGCGATACCTTGAGCACTACGACTTGTCTATGGTTAAGAAAGCCTTGGACGAACAACAAACTCTCATGGATCTCGCTCCACACTTAGTTCACCCACTCCCTTTTGTATTACCGCACGATCCACATGGCCGTCCCATGTGGTTACTACGAGCAGGTTTGTTTTTATATGATCATCTCAGTTGCACCAACACGCTGCCTAATAGTAAATACATCGATCGCAAGCATAACCCCGTTTATTTCAACCCGTTACGTCCTGTTTTAACCCATGGATTTATCTTTTACGACTGCAAAACCGATGATGCACGACTTACATTAATCAATGCTCTTCAGGCAAGAGATCACGGTGCTACGATTGCCCCGCAAACTTCGTTAATCCAGGCTGAAGTCCTCAATCATCAGTGGCAATTGACTCTGAAATTAAAATCCGGCAGCACATTTCAAATTCAAGCAAAAGTCGTGATTAATGCAACTGGTCCGTGGGTGGAATCGGTGAGTCAGTTATTGAGTATTCCTTTAGAGCACTCCATGTCATTGGTCAAAGGAAGTCACATGATTGTGCCAAAACTCTACGAAGGTGAGCACGCTTATTTATTGCAACACGATGATAAACGCGTCATATTTATCGTCCCCTATCATGGCCACACGATGATCGGCACGACTGATGTAACGTATACCGATACGTTACATCATATTGACATCGTGCCCGATGAAATTAACTATTTAAGTGAATTAGTTCATCATTATTTTAATAAACCCTTCAACACAGACGACATCATCATGACTTGGAGCGGCGTTCGTCCTTTATTATCATCGACAGGCAAAAATGCGGCTGAATTAAGTCGAGATTATGCGTTTCATTATTCCGACACACCAGCACCTGCGGTCACCATTTATGGCGGAAAAATAACCACATATCGTCAGCTGGCTTCGCAGGCAATCGATCAACTTCATGTGATTTTTCCAAACATGGATTCGTCTCATAGTAAAGCCACATCGTTACCCGGTGCAACTTATCACCACATGTCCTTCGCTGAATATCAACATCATGCACGTGACACTTACTCTTGGTTAGACGAAAAGGTGCTTAATCATTATATAGAGACTTATGGAACACTCACTGAACATATATTGAAAGACTGTACTCAACCTACGGATTTGGGCATAGCCTTCTCTTCCTTGCTCTACCAAACCGAAGTTGATTATTTAGTTCGTGAAGAATGGGCAAGTAGTGTCGACGATATATTATGGCGTCGGACAAAATTAGGCTTGTCGATTACGGATGATGAGAGGCAAAGGCTGGCGAATTATTTATTGGATTTTGGACCGAAAACATGAAAAAAACCATAAGGGAGCTCAAATTTAATAACATACCCATAATGGTAGAACGTAGGGTGGGCAAAGCGGTAGCGTGCCCACCAGTTCGGAGCCGGCATGGTGGGCACGCTTCGTTTTGCCCACCTACTTCACACAGTGGCAACCGGATAGGCAGGGAAAATTCTAACGTCCC
>JAUYQG010000139.1 GCA_030695645.1 Legionellaceae bacterium | reverse complement strand
ATTAATTGTCCTGATTGTAAATGTTTCTACAAAACGAGCCGATTGTCGTAGATATTATTGGCTTATAAATATGTCAGATCTAAACTTATTTGGACAGAATGGCATGCGTCTTTTTGCATGCTGTTTTGTCCAAAGTCCAATAATATGTGGGAATACACATGAATATACTTACCTCTATAAAAAAACACAGCTCCTCATGGTTCCATGAGCAACAGCCCATTGCAAAAGAACCCTCTGAATCCATTCAAATAAAACAATGTTTGCTGAAAGTATGGCAGGATCCTGCCTACTTTATCGCTTTTGGATTTGGTAGTGGATTGATGCCGCGTGCCCCAGGCACGTGGGGGACCGTCGCTGCCATACCGATTTATTTACTGATAGCCCATACTTCGCCAAGTGTTTATATCCTCTTGACTGTGTTGGCGTTTGTCCTTGGGGTAGCGGTATGTCACCGTGTATCACGTGAATTAGGTGTTAATGATTATAAAGGGATTGTTTGGGATGAAGTGGTTGGTTATTTATTAACAATGATGTTTGCTCCGGTAGGTTTGACTTGGATTCTGGCGGGTTTTTTATTGTTTCGCTTGTTTGATATTTGGAAACCACAGCCTATTCGATGGATTGATCAACGAGTAAAAGGAGGCTTGGGTATTATGTTAGATGATGTGATAGCTGCGATCCCCGCTTGGATGGTGTTACGAGTATTGATTTGGATATTCGAATGATGAATGCAAATCATAAGGAATTGATTAGTATTGGTTTAACGATAGCTATCGTATCGATGGCTTTATTCATTATCCATCGTTTTATCCCGTCGCTAGTTTGGGCGTCTATCATTGCGATTGCGACGTATCCACTGTATCAACGTTGGCGACGTATGTTTGGTGCCTGGCAAAATCTATCGGCGTTTCTTTTTACGATGATTTTAGTTTTGTTGTTTTTATTGCCATTAAGTTGGTTAATTTCGATATTGGTCCGAGAGTTTCAACTATTCATTTCTTATGTACACCACATTAACCGCGCTGGTGGCGAAGCGCCTTCGTTTTTTTTAGAGCTGCCTATTGTGGGTAATGACTTAGTTTCGTATTGGGATACTCACATTGGTCAACCGGGTAACGTGAAGACGTTTTTATCCAATCTGCATTTATCATTAACACCGACTAGTTATTACATTAAATCCGTGGGTGGTAATTTGTTGCATCGCGGAGTTCAAGTTGGTTTTACGCTGCTGAGTTTGTTTTTTTTGTATCGAGATGGAGATGCTTTATTTTTACAAATAAACCACATTGGTAGGTTTTGTTTGGGTGAGCGTTGGTTCCGATATGCTGATAAACTGCCTGCGGCTTTACGGGCTACCGTCAACGGTACTATAGCTGTTGGAGCGGGTGTTGGTGTGCTGATGGGATTGTGTTACGGGATCATTGGTTTCCCCGCGCCAACGCTTATGGGATTTATTACCGCATTTGCTGCTATGATTCCTTTTGTTGTACCCATTGCTTTTGGAATTGTTGCCCTCATATTACTGTTTAACGGTAGTATGATAGCTGCCATTGTTGTGTTGGTATGGGGAACTGTCGTGATGTTTGTTGCGGATCACTTTATTAAACCAGTACTTATCGGCGGGGCAATTCAACTGCCATTTTTAGCCGTATTGTTTGGTATTTTAGGTGGCGTTGAAACATTAGGTTTGCTTGGTTTATTTGTTGGACCCATGATCATGGTTTTGTTTGTTACGCTCTGGTATGAGTCACAAGGGTTTGAACCTGAAAAACACAACAAATCAAAATATGGGCAAGCTTAAAGTTACCAAAAATCTTTGGAGTTCATGTGGAACAATATCGTGGTACAACCATCCTGTCGGTGAGACGGGGAAATAAAGTAGTTATTGGCGGTGATGGTCAAGCGACGCTTGGCAATACGGTGATGAAAAGTAATGTACGTAAAGTCAGGCGTCTGTATAAAGACAAGGTTTTGGCAGGTTTTGCTGGAGGTACGGCCGATGCATTTACGTTATTTGAGCGATTTGAAGTAAAATTGGAAATGCATCAAGGGAATTTAGTGCGTGCCGCAGTCGAGTTAGCAAAAGATTGGCGCACTGATCGCATGTTGCGTCGATTGGAAGCCGTATTGGCTGTTGCTGATTGTAAAGCCTCTCTGATTATTACGGGCAATGGTGATGTCATTGAACCTGAATATGGATTGATAGCCATTGGCTCAGGTGGTCCCTATGCGCAATCGGCTGCTCGAGCCTTGTTAGACAATACCAAGTTGAGCGCGGAATCCATTGTGCGTAAAAGTTTGAATATTGCTGGTGATATCTGCATTTATACAAATCATAATTTAACCATTGAAGAATTGGATAGTGAATGTGAATAAATCAAAAAACCTGATGACTCCTCGTGAGATTGTCGAAGAATTAGATAGGCATATTATTGGTCAATACGATGCGAAACGTGCTGTTGCGATTGCATTGCGTAATCGTTGGCGTCGTATGCAAATTGAAGACATTGGTTTGCGTAATGAAATTATGCCTAAGAATATTCTGATGATAGGCCCTACCGGTGTTGGTAAAACAGAAATTTCAAGACGGCTAGCCAAACTGGTTGATGCTCCGTTTTTAAAGGTAGAGGCGACAAAATTTACTGAAATAGGGTACGTAGGACGTGATGTGGATTCTATTATTCGTGATTTAGCGGATATTGCGATTAAGCAAGAGCGTGAATTAGCGATGAAAAAAGTCCAGCATCCTGCAGAAGAAGCGGCTGAAGAGCGTATTTTAGATATATTGTTACCACCTGTGCGTGGCAACCTAGACCCTGCTGAAAAAGATACCTCAACGCGTCAGATGTTTCGTAAACAACTGCGCGAAGGCTTGTTGAATGACCAAGAAATTGAAATCGATGTACCTGTTGCGTCAATGGGCGTTGAAATCATGTCACCTCCTGGTATGGAGGAAATGACCAGTCAGTTGCAATCCATGTTCCAACAAGTGGGTTCGGGGCGCACGAAAGCTCGGAAACTGCCCATTCAAAACGCATTAAAAATATTGTGTGAAGAGGAAGCGTCTAAATTAATTAATGAAGATGATATTAAGACACACGCTATTGAAAGTGTTGAACAAAATGGAATTGTGTTTATTGATGAGATCGATAAAGTTGCCAAACGAGCTGATCACGGAGCTGACGTATCTCGTGAAGGGGTCCAACGTGATTTGTTGCCTTTGCTTGAGGGATCAACGGTGTCGACCAAATATGGCATGATCAAATCGGATCATATTTTATTTATCGCATCCGGTGCATTTCAAGTGGCAAAGCCATCTGATTTAATAGCAGAATTGCAAGGTCGATTACCAATCCGTGTGGAATTATCTGCTTTGAGTGTTGATGATTTTATTCGCATATTAACGGAACCTTTTGCATCCTTAACCGAGCAATACATTGCATTGATGGGAACGGAAGGATTGCAATTAACGTATGATGAATCCGGTGTTCGGCGCATTGCGGAAGTTGCTTGGCAGGTGAATGAACGCACTGAAAACATTGGAGCTCGTCGTTTATACACCGTTATGGAACGATTACTGGAAGTGGTATCGTTTGAAGCTACGGATCGCTCAGGAGAGCAGGTGCTTGTTGATAAAGATTATGTGAACAAGCATTTGGGTAAATTGGTTGCGGATGAAGATTTGACGCGTTATATCTTGTAATTTGGACAGCACGATATGCAAAGGACCTCATGTCGCGCTGCCAACTATGTGATCATACATTGATTTAATATGACGAAAATTGATGACATCGATCTCATGAATTCGTTGTTCTCTATCACCAGCATAAATTAAAATTCCACGCCCGCATTGTGTTTTTGCAACCGATTGAAAGTGATTTAAACTCTTTAAAAAATCAGGATGGAATGTTTTTGACGATTTGATCTCAATAGGAATGAGTTGGTGGCCCATCTTCATAAGTATGTCAACTTCGTTTTGATTGCTGTCACGATAAAAATAGTAATTAGGATCTAATCCTTGGTTCGTGCGATGTTTTATGAACTCAGAAAGCACAAAATTTTCAACCAAATGACCACGTAAAGGATCTCGAGCAAGTTGATTTTGAGTATGAATGTCTAAACAATACGATGCCAAACCGACATCATTAAAATAAATTTTTGGAGATTTAATCATGCGCTTACCAAAATTTTCAAAATAAGGTTGTAGTCGAAATACGACAAACGAAGCTTCCAAAATGGATACCCAATGCGTCACTGTATTAGCAGAAATACCTAAAGCGTTACTCAGATCACTAGCATTAAATAGTTGTCCAATTCGAGACGCACATAGTTTAATAAACTGTTGGAATGTGCTGAGATCTTTAATATTAACCATTTGTCTAATGTCACGTTCCACATAAGTTTGCAGGTAATTTCGATAAAATTTAGTTGGGTTTTGTGGCTCTTGATACAACTTAGGATACATACCTTGGTAAAGAAAATGATCCAGATCGTAATCATCTTGACTGGAGGTTAATTCTGAAAGACATAAAGGCAGTAATTTTAATATCGCAGTTCGTCCTGCCAATGATTGACTAATAGATTGCTGTAACTCAAGTTGGTGGCTTCCTGTTAAGATAAACAGCCCCTTTCTATTATCCTTGTCAACAATACCTTGTAGATAGGATAGTAAAATGGGGAGCCTTTGAACTTCATCAAAAATGGCGCCATCGGGATATTTTTCTAGAAATCCCCTAGGATCTTGTTCTGCAAAGCTACGATCATCAGGATTTTCAAGCGAGATATAGGGCTTATGAGGAAATAAATGTCGTACTAACGTTGTTTTTCCGGATTGACGCGGACCTAGTACAGTAATTACAGGATAAGTCTCAGCCATTAACATGACTTCGTTTTCAATGTCACGAGATAGGAAGACCATAGGAGTCTCATTTGAGTTTTTTTTAGTTTATCTTATGTAAATATGAAGTTCAACTTATAATTTGCATAACTCGTTTGCAAATAATCGAAATCGTTTCTTGAATTTCAGCCTCTGTTGTAAAGCGACCCAGAGAGAGTCGGATGGAGCTGTGGGCTAATTCACTATCTAAGCCGATGGCGCGCAATACGTACGACGGTTGTAAGCTTGCGGATGTGCAGGCGGACATGGTGGATACAGCCAACTCATGCAGAGCGGGTAATAATGCGGCACCATCAATTCCTTTCACACTAAAATTGAGATTATTAGCCACACGATGCTTGATGCTGCCATTTATCTGAATACCCGGCAAATGGCGAATTCCATTCCAAAGTTGCTCGCGATACCGCAATAAACGAGCTTGCTCTTCGATGCGTAGCGATTCACCGAGCGCAAAGGCTTCCCCCATACCCACTATTTGGTGCGTAGCTAATGTGCCAGAACGTAAACCACCCTCATGCCCTCCACCAAAACTTTGGGCTTGAATACGAATGCGTGGTTTATGTCGCACATAAAGCGCGCCAATTCCTTTAGGCCCGTAATTCTTGTGCGCTGAAAAGGACATTAAACTCACCGGTGAAGAGCGTAAATCAATAGCAAGTTTCCCCGCACTTTGAGCGGCATCCACATGAAAAACAATGCCTTTGTTGCAAAGCAATTCACCAATTTCAGTAATATCCTGTATGACTCCAATTTCATTATTTACGTGCATAATGGATACTAAAATCGTGTCAGCACGCAATGCCTGGGATAATGTGGTTCGATCAATTAAACCACTAGGTTCTGGATCAAGATACGTGACTTCAAACCCCTCGCGCTCTAATTGGCGAAACGTATCCAATACGGCTTTATGTTCCGTGCTCATGGTCACAAGATGGCGACCTTTTCGTTGATAAAAGCGCGCGGCACCCAAAATTGCCAGATTATTCGCTTCAGTAGCTCCTGATGTAAAGACAATATTCTGAGGTTCAGCGCCAATTGCAGTTGCTATGCTCTGACGAGCTCGTTCCACGGCGCATGCTGCCGTTTGCCCATAGCCATGTTGCGTTGATGCCGGATTACCAAAATCTCCATCCGGTCCCATATAGTTAAGCATAAAAGGTATGACGCGTGGATCAATAGGGGTTGTTGCCATATAGTCTAAATAAATAGGTCGTTTTGTCATGTTTTTCGTGAGGATTGTATTTGTGTCAGTATGCCACGTAATATATTGATTTCCATAGATTCCAAACGTGCTCGATTAAATAATCGTCTTAATCGCTGCAGTAGGCGTGTTGGATTAGATGGTTTCAGGAAATCAATTTCAATAAGAACCTCTTCTAAGTGCGTATAAAATCGTTCGATATCATCTGCGGTTGCTAAGGTATCTTGGCGCGTTTCCACGTGGGCAGCTGGGGATAGTAAGCGCATGCGCACTTCATAAGCGATGATTTGAACCGCTTGTGCTAAGTTTAAGGAGCTAAAATCTGGGTTGCTTGGAATGTGTATATGATAATGAGCGTGCAATAGCTCCTCGTTAGTCAAACCGGCATGCTCTCGCCCAAAGACCAAAGCAACCTCCGTTTCGTCAGTATGACCAGCAATGAGTTCGGCACATGCGACAGGTGATAAACCGGGTAGGGCGATGTCTCGTGGTCTAGCGCTAGTCGCACAAACGAGTTGGCAGCCAACCAAAGCCTCAGCTAGTGAGTCAACAACGACGGCCTCACGTAATACATCATAGGCACCGGCAGCCATTTCATGCGCTTTTCGATAAGGTTCTAAATTGGGAGTGACCAAATAAAGTCGTTGTAATCCCATGGTTTTCATAGCTCGTGCGGTCGAACCAATATTACCAGGGTGGGATGTTGCAACTAAAACGATTCGAATAGAATTACATATCATAATGAATAGATTTCAAAATTTCGTACATAATACGTACTGCGAATCGATATGTCCATAAAAAATTAGATCGATATTAACGCTATCGTAGTACAGACGCCTTATTCATAATGTGATAGAATTCCTGCCTATTTTAACAACGGTCTTATCCATGCAACCACTTTTAAATATTGCGATTAATGCGGCACGTCAAGCGGGTGATATTATTTTGCGCCATGCAGAACAGGTTCATCGACTTAAAATTATGCCGAAAGGCGATGGTGATTTTTATTGTGATGTGGATATAAAAGCAGAACAAGCGATTATTAATGCTATTCACAAGGCGTACCCTGAGCATGGCATTATTGCTGAGGAAAGTGGTAATTTTCAAGACGATGCTGAGTCAGTTTGGATTATTGATCCGTTGGATGGCACAAAAAACTACCTTCATGGCTTTCCTTTCTATGCTGTTTCAATCGCGTTGCGTGTCAAGAATCGTATTGAGCATGCGGTTGTGTATGATCCATTGCGTCATGAATGTTTTTCGGCAAGTCGTGGTGGTGGTGCTCGATTGAATGATCATCGTATGCGTGTGTCCAAGGCAACGCAATTGAATCTTGCGATGCTGGGTTCTGGGTTTCCGGTACGAAACAAGGCATTAGCAGAACGTTACTTGCATTCGTATGACGGTTTTGTTGGACACTGCGCCGGCGTGCGAAGCACTGGTTCTGCCGCTTTGGATTTAGCTTATGTTGCAACGGGGCGATTAGATGGCTTTTGGGGATTTGCTTTGAAGCCTTGGGATATTGCTGCTGGTACATTACTCGTTCAGGAAGCTGGTGGATTGATAAGCGATTTGCAGGGAGGCGAGCAATACTTGAAGAGTGGTGATGTAATCGCTGGTACGCCTAAAATCTTTAAGTCTGTATTACAGACGCTGCGACAAGGTATAGAAAGCTAACTATGCAAAAGACCCGATCTTTTCTTAAATGGGCAGGGAATAAATACAATTGCCTTGGCAATCTACTTCCCTCATTTCCAAAGGCCGGGCGTTTAATTGAGCCGTTTGCTGGCTCTGGTGCCGTTTTTATGAATACAGATTATCCTAAGTATTTATTGGCTGAAGAAAATAATGATTTGATTCGTTTATTTCAGTATCTTCAACAAGAGGGCGAGGTCTTTATTAATTATTGCGAGCAATTTTTTTCTGCAGATAATAATACTAAGTCCCAATATTATCAATTTCGAGATCAATTTAATCAAGACACTGCCCCAAGGCATCGTGCCGCGCTGTTCTTGTACCTTAATCGACACGGTTATAATGGCCTATGTCGATACAATCACCAGGGTGGATACAATGTGCCATTTGGCCGGTATATAAAACCTTATTTCCCTCGTAATGAAATGTTGTTATTTCATCAAAAAAGTCAGCATGCCGCGTTTGTTCAAGGCGATTTTCGAGTTACGTTTGAGCAGGCATTGCCCGGAGACTTTATTTACTGTGATCCTCCTTATGCACCTATAAATCAAGACTCTAATTTTTCTGCGTACACGAGTCGTGTATTTGGTGAAGCAGACCATATTGCTCTGGCACTATCAGCACGATCAGCAGCGGAGCGGGGAATACAGGTGATTATTTCCAATCATGATACTGAATTTACACGGCATCACTATCAAGGTGCCGATATTAAGTCGTTCCCAGTCAGCCGACTTATTAATAGCGACATTACACAGCGAAATCCAGTCCGGGAAATTATTGCTATTTTCGCACCCAAATCGTAGAGGCTGCTTACTGGATGCAACGTATTTATGATGTTCTTGCAGAATTTCTGGTCTTTTTTCGCTGTTCTTTCAAAAAGAAAGTCGTTGCGATCATCAATACCAATGATATGGGTATAACAGATAAAGCCAATTGATAATCGTGTACTGAGTATACGTGTATGCCTTCTGCTGTTCTTCCTTCACCGAACGTATCAAGTAATGTGCCCACCAAAGGCTGAAAGATCACACCACCTAAGGTTACAATCATATTGACTGCGGCAAATACTGTGCCGGAAAGTAGGGCTCCACTGTTTTCTTTGGCCATTACAAATACAATAATTTCAACAGAACTAAAGAGACCGTATAGAAACATCAACCAGTTTAAGGAGAAAAACGATAGTCCCGGGTAATATAAAATGATACTGATGCAGACTAATGAGCATGCCGCGCCCATCAGAAGCGGTACGATCCGGCGGCCAGTGTGGTCAGACAAATAACCCGAAAGGGGGGCGCCAACGGCCCAACCCAGAAACATCATGGAGATCGCAGTTGCGGCATTCTCTTTGGTTAAATGATGCGCATTTTCGAGATAAGACTTACCCCATAACTCACCAAAAACAGACAAGGATGTGTACAAGCATGCCCCGACGAAACCAATTAACCAGACTTGTCGTGACATTAAGACTTGTAAAACACTACGAAAAAAATCCGTGAATGTTTGACGCTTAGTGGATATGCCGTTTGGGGCATCACGGACCACGAGAAAAATAAAGACGGCTAGGATGAGCCCCATCAGAACCAGTAACATAAGCACCGATGATAAACTCAATGTGCTGGCCAGTTCGGTAATTTTGACTTCACCATAAATTAGTCCAAGCATGCCCAGTGTTGTCATCAATCCTGCGACTAGTGAAAAGAAACGAGGAGGCAACCAATTCACTGCAGACGTCAATACACCAACAAAGGCAAAGGCGGAACCAAATCCAACAAGAAAACGGCCAGAACCTGCAATGGGGATGGACGTGGAATAGCTAAACATGTATGAACCAATAGTACAACAGAGGCATGCCAGTGTTAGTAATCGCCGTGGACCATAGCGATCCATTAACATACCTACGGGTAGTTGCATGGGTGAATAAGCAAAATAATAGAGGGCTGATATTTGTCCAAATGTTGAAGCAGAAATATTACCAAAAGCAACAGTCAGTTCATTTTGCAAGACGCCTGGAACGATACGCAGAATGAATTCATAGCAGTAAAAAAAAGCCCCTATGGTGCAAATAATACTGCCAAAAATCAATTGTTTACGAGAAAAAGTCGTCATGTAGTTATTCTTTTGCTTCCGCGTAGGTTTCTTTTATGAAGAAGGTCAATATAGCAGCAATTATGATACCAATTGGGATAATAGAGATAGCAAACTGATAGTCCGCAGCGGTATATAGCTGGTTCATGTTTTCAACCGGTACGGCTAGAATTGCTTCTTTAGGAGTACGAAGTAGCACACTCCAATCCAATAAACGACCAACCAACGGCTGTAAAAACATCGCGCCAATCATGACCAACATGTTGGTCACAGCTATTGCTGTTCCCGCCGCTTCATTAGGACTTAGTTCACGTCCAACGGCAAATACAATGGCTTGTGCGCTATAAAACAACCCTAGCACAAACATCATAATGTTCAGTGCGTGCGGCGTTAAGTTAGGAACATATAACACGCATGTCATGACGATGGCAGCACCCGTTGCACCAAAAAGCATGGGTAACTTGCGGCGTCTCAGTCTATCCGAAATAAAGCCCATCAGTGGGGCGCCAATCATAAAGCCACAAAACAGTAATGAATTAGCAAGACCCGCATCACTTTCTGATAGTCCATGCGCGTGTTGTAAATAAGGAATTCCCCACAACTCAGCAAACACCGTTGTTGGTAAGTATACAAGGCAACCAAACATGCCGTTGATCCAGATTTGCTTGTTGCGCAAAATAATACCGAGATCGACTAGGTTGCGTTTGAAACTGTCGATGGTACCACCACTTTCGGGGTCGCGTTTATGATCATGGATACCAATCCAGATAATAAAGGCTAAACCTATTCCAAATACAGCGGTCCACATAAGGGTTTTTTGCCAACCTGCGGTCATAACAAACGTAGATATCATGTTATCACCCAGCATGGCACCCACAGTACCCAACGCTGCCGTAATACCGGCAACCATAGCTAACTTATCTTCGGGTAACCAAATCGTAGCCAGTTTTAAAACGCCAACGTATGCAAATGCTGATCCGATGCCTACTAAGAGTCGACCAGTAATGGCCACACCATACACATTGGTACCTGAGAAGAGGAAGGTTCCTACCACACAAATGAGGCATGCGATGGTGAGCAAACGTCTCGGTCCAAATCGATCCATGAGCACGCCGACAGGTAACTGCATGGGGACATAAGCGTAATAATAAACAGAGGACAAAAGCCCAAACCCAGTAGCTGAAAGACTAAAGTGATGGCGCAAAGCATGCTCCATCGCGCTGGGTGCAATCCGTAATAGGTATTCATAGGCATAATATAGCGCTCCGATACCACAAACTAACCAGGCAGTCGTTGCCATTTTTTTATTGTTGTTAGACAAAACAATCTCCTTAACGATAGGTTACTTGTACTCTTATTGGACTTTCGGATCTGAGATATTTAAAGACTTCAAATCATCAACATACGTCAGTATTTTTGTAATAATAGTGACAGATAGGGTGATTACTGATCCAAATCAAGAGAATACATCTCCAATTTCTTGGACAGAAAGACATGAGGCCCTTTTCATGTCTTTCTGTCCAAACTCCAAACTCTTAGCATAAGGGAAAGATTGTTCAAAAACATGAACAATCTAAACGTCAAACTGTTTCTTCCCTAGCAAGTCGGTTTACACCACTAGCAATCGCAGCATTGGCTACTGCGGTAGGCACTCGTTCTAATAATCGTGGGTCAATAGGTTTTGGCAGAATATAGTTCGGTCCAAACTCCCAGTCTGTCACACTCGGATAATTATCTTTTACTTCTTGAGGAACAGGCTCGTGTACTAAGTGACGAATGGACTCAACGGCTGCAATTTGCATGGATTGATTAATGCAAGTCGCGCGCACATCAAGAGCACCCCGGAAAATATAGGGGAAGCATAACACATTGTTCACTTGGTTTGGATAGTCGCTACGACCTGTTGCAATGATTAAGTCATCGCAAACAGCTAAGGCTAATTCAGGTTTAATTTCTGGTTTAGGATTAGATAGAGCAAAAATGATTGGTTTGCCTGCCATAAGCGTTAAGAGTTCAGCATTTAACAAATCAGGTTTAGCCACACCGATAAATACGTCAGCGCCTACTAAGGCCTCCGCAAGTGTTCGTTTGTTTGTGTTAACAGCAAAGGCGAATTTATAAGGATTTAAGTCTTCACGATCTGTGTGAATAACACCTTGTGTATCTAATAACAACATGTGGTCTTTGTTTGCACCTAGGGCAACCAGTAAGCGCATGGATGCAATCCCAGCAGCACCGGCGCCAATGCACACAATACGGGCTTCCGATAACGTTTTCCCTTGTAGTTCTAAGGCATTTAATAGACCTGCTGCGACAACGATTGCTGTGCCGTGTTGGTCATCATGGAAAACAGGGATGTCCAGTTGCTCGATCAATGCTTGTTCGATTTCAAAGCATTCAGGTGCTTTAATATCTTCAAGATTGATGCCACCAAAGGTTGGGGATATATTTTTTGCCGTGGCAATAAAATCTTGAGGCTCATTGGCATCGATTTCGATATCAAATACGTCGATTCCGGCAAAACGCTTAAATAAAACAGCTTTTCCTTCCATGACGGGCTTACTTGCCAGTGAACCGACATTGCCTAATCCCAATACCGCAGTACCATTCGTCATGACGGCTACCAAGTTACCTTTTGCGGTGTATCGGTAGGCATCACTCGGTCTTTCGGCTATTGCAAGTACGGGTTCAGCCACGCCAGGAGTATAGGCTAGGGATAAATCATCTTGTGAATTCGTTGATTTGGTTACATAAACGCCTAGTTTTCCGGGAATGGGAAACTCATGATAGTGCAAGGCACGTTGCTTTAATATATCGTCGCTCACAGATTTATCTTCCTTATTCGAAACAAGTTGCAGGAAATCATATAGAAAAAAAAGGGTGTTGAACAGTTGCTTTTAAAAAAAACTTTATGTTTAGTTGATTTTACACCCTTTCGTCAGGAGAGAAAGGGTGATTGTTACTATAAATTGAGATTACTTCTCGTCGTTTTCAGCTTTTTTTGACTTACCATAACGATCATGGAAGCGTTGGACACGACCACCCGTATCTACAATTTTTTGTTTACCCGTGTAAAAAGGGTGGCAGTTGGCACACACTTCAATGGCCAATGGTGAGCATAATGTGGAACGGGTTTCAAACACATGACCGCAACTACAGGTTACTTTGACGGTATCGTATTCAGGATGTATTGCAGCTTTCATAATCCAACTCTCTTAATAGGGTTACAAAATGAGTATTAGCCCATAGGCAAGATACTCACAAAATGACGCAAGACGATATCAGAAATGACGCATTTGGTCAAGATGCGATGATTTAATAATAGCGATTCCCGCTAAACTAGTGACTGACGTAGGATCGCCTTCTTAAAAACAGATCAATCGGACTCACCCAACTGTGCTGAGACACTACCTTCCCGGCTATAGCCGCCACATTTTGTGAAAATTTTCTTTTGGTTCCATTGCTTTGGACTTTGGACAAAACCGCATGCAAAAAGACGCATGCAGTTCTGTCCAAATTGCTGTAACTGCTCGGTGGGTGCTGTTGACGCTCGGAGAACGGTCAGAAATGATCCAGTGGCAGCGATGTTTTATCAACAATACGCTGCAAAACAAAACTGGAGTGCACCTGATTGACACCATCAATGATGGTTAGTTTTTTTAATAAGAAAGATTGATATTCGTCCAGGTTAGCGACGACAACCTTTATCAGATAGTCGGCAGATTGTCCTGTAATGAGATAGCATTGTATTACCTCCATAAGCGAGGCAACTGTTTCCTCGAAGTGCTTCATTACTTTTGGATCATGGTTAACCAAGGTCACCGATACCATGATTGTCAATTGCAGCCCTAATTTAACGGGGTCGAGTAATGCAACATAGTGACGAATATAACCGTCTTCTTCCAGTTGTTTAACGCGGCGCAAACAGGGTGAGGGTGATAGTGCCACCTGATCGGCTAACTCCTGGTTACTGATGCGACCATCTGCTTGCAATATCTCTAAAATTTTCTTGTCAATACGATCCATAAAATGTCACCTTGCTGTAAATTAACCGTTTTTAGGCATACAACACCTAAATAACATAATTTATTGATACAATATGCCTTTATTAACCTTATTTCAAGCAATGATCGCAACCATATTTCAATCACTATTTGCTAAAATAGTTTTAATGTACTCAACCAGGGCGAACTGCCATGAAACATAATGCACAAGACAACATTATTATACTGGATACGACATTGAGGGATGGAGAACAAGCCCCCGGTGCAACGATGACAATGAGTCAGAAAATTGAAATTGCCAGTGCACTGGATTGTATGGGCGTTGATGTGATTGAAGCAGGATTTTCTGCTGCATCAGCGGGCGATTTTCAATGCATTGAACAGATTTGCAAGGTTGTAAAAAATGCAACGGTGAGTAGCCTGGCAAGGGCAAAAACCGCCGATATCGAAGCCGCCGGCCTGTCTGTTAAATCCGCTGTGCGACCGAGAATTCATACGTTCATTTCAACATCTGATATGCATTTGAAACATCAATTTAGAATGACACATGACGAGGCACTGGCCGCTATTCGGAGATCGGTTCGCATGGCACGTGATTATTGTGATGACGTTGAATGGTCTGCAATGGATGCAACGCGGTCCAACATTGATTTTCTGGCGCGCGCGGTTGAAATTGCCATTCAGGCTGGAGCAAGAACCATCAATATTCCGGATACAGTTGGGTATTCTACTCCAATTGAATACAGTGGCTTGATCAAAGCCATCAAAAGCAAAGTGCCCAATATCGATAAAGCCATTCTGTCTGTCCATTGTCATAATGATCTGGGCATGGCTGTTGCCAATTCACTGGCCGCAATTAGTGCAGGTGCCCGTCAAATTGAATGCACCATTAATGGTATTGGAGAGCGCGCTGGCAATGCAGCGCTGGAGGAAATTGTCATGGCCATTAAAACCAGACCGGATCAATTTCCTTTTACGATGAACGTTGATCCAACACACATTGCAGCGATTTCCAAACTGGCCTCAGCAGCGAGTGGTTTTGTGGTGCAAAAAAACAAGGCCATTGTCGGTGCAAATGCGTTTACACACGAATCTGGAATTCACCAGGATGGCATGCTGAAGTGTCGCGAAACGTATGAAATCATGACACCAGAATCCGTTGGTATCACCCAATCCACACTGAGCATGGGCAAACATTCAGGGCGTTCTGCATTTCGCAATAAATTGATGACGTTGAACATCAATGTTGAAGACGACATCTTTAGTGAGCTGTTCAAGCAATTCAAGGCATTGGGGGATGCTCAGAAAGACATTTCTGATGCTGACATCATGGCGTTGATTGATGGAAAAACGTCACCCGTTCATCGGGAAAAAGGCGTTATCTGGATGGACGGCAAATTTATCCAATGGAATGACGCGCAGGTTCCTGTTTTGTCCCATGGACTGCATTATGCCAGTGCGGTTTTTGAAGGAGCGCGCGCCTACAATGGTAAGGTCTTCAAGTTGAATGAACACAATGAACGCTTGCATCATTCAGCCAATGAGTTGGGATTTAAAATTCCTTACTCCGTCGCCGAATTGAATGCCATTACGGAAGAAATAATTCATAAAAATAATCTGCAGGATGCCTACATTCGACCGATTGCCTGGTGCGGTGATGAAACCATGAGTGTTGCATCTCATGCATGCAACGTCCATGTGGCGATTGCAGCCTGGCAATGGACATCCTATTTTTCTGATGAAAATAGCATGAAAAATGGCTTGAAACTGATCTGGGCTGACTGGATCCGTCCTTCACCTACAACAGCACCGGTCACTGCAAAGGCAGCTGGGCTGTATATGATTGGTTCTTTGAGCAAGAACAAAGCTGAACAGGCTGGGTTTCATGACGCCTTGATGCTGGATTATCGCGGCTATGTTGCTGAATGCACGGGGGCTAATTTCTTCATGGTCAAAAATGGAGTGATTCACACACCCATTGCTGATTGCTTTTTGAATGGTATTACACGCCAGACAGTCATTGCGATTGCCCGACAGCATCATATTCCGGTTATTGAACGTCATATCTATCCTGATGAAGTAATGGATGCGAATGAGGTCTTTATTACGGGAAGTGCGGTTGAAGTTGCGCCTGTTTCACAGATCGGTGATCAATTTTTTGAGATGGGCAAGATAACCAAAATCATTATTCGAGCATATGAAAATTTAGTTAAGGTCCAATGATATGGAGTTACTATGAAAACGTGTAACCACTCACTCCGTAGCAAGGAACGGCCATATTTGGCGCATCTTGAACGAAAACGATTTCGAAAAATGCTCATCCCGGCCTTCGCCGGGACAGGCGCAAGCCCATGTATGCTCCGCTTTTTCGAAA
>JAUYQG010000137.1 GCA_030695645.1 Legionellaceae bacterium | reverse complement strand
TGCAATGTTAATTTTGACTGAAATGAGCACAATAGGCTCGTCTTCAAAATGCAATTTTGTTGGGACAACCACATGTTTTGATCGAATTCAAACCACATGGATGCTTTGTGGGATATTAATTAATTCGAGCGGGAATACTTGTAGGCTGCCTCTAAAGATAGACTTTATTTTAGTTGTGTGATAAGCTCTTAACTCGTGTACATATGAAGTGTGAACACACTCGCGTACATTATGGTGTAGTTCGTTTAAACGGGTAACGTTTAAGCCTATACTAAAGGCAGTAGCTGCCATTCCCGTGAACAATGTCCTGGATACTCATCATTATAACCAACACATCAAGTGAGACGTATGAATCTTAGTGAACTTAAGCAATTGCCTATTGCTGATCTCGTCAATATCGCACAAGAAATGAGCATAGAGAATCTCTCTCATATGCGCAAACAAGATATTATTTTTGCCATCCTTAAAACACATGCACTGAAAGGTGAGGATATTCATGGTGGTGGTGTTGTGCAAATCATTGCTGAAGGTGGGTTTGCATTCTTACGCTCATCAGACGGTTCTTATTTAGCCGGTCCGGATGATATTTATGTTTCCCCAAGCCAGATCAGACGTTTTGGTTTGCGCACGGGTGATACCATTTCCGGTAAAATTCGCCCGCCTAAAGACAGTGAGCGTTATTTTGCACTCTTGAAGGTGGATCAAATTAATTATGATTCGCCTGAAAATGCGAAACGTAAAATTTTATTTGAAAACTTAACCCCATTGTTTGCTTCAGAACGTCTGGTGATGGAACAAGGTAACGGTAGTACGGAAGATTTAACAGCACGGGTTGTCGATTTATGCGCGCCTTTTGGACGTGGCCAACGTGGTCTTATTGTCGCGCCGCCTAAAGCAGGTAAGACATTGATGTTGCAGAACATTGCGCACTCAATTGAAAAAAATTATCCCGATTGCTTCCTGATTGTTTTATTAATTGATGAGCGACCAGAAGAAGTAACTGAAATGCAACGCTCTGTTAAGGGAGAAGTGGTTGCCAGTACGTTTGATGAACCGGCTACTCGCCATGTTCAAGTTGCTGAGATGGTCATTGAAAAAGCGAAACGCTTAGTTGAACACAAACGTGACGTCGTGATTTTATTAGATTCCATTACGCGTTTAGCACGTGCCTATAACACAGTTATTCCATCGTCAGGCAAAGTATTAACCGGCGGTGTGGATGCGAATGCATTACAACGACCTAAGCGTTTGTATGGTGCTGCTCGAAACATTGAAGAGGGTGGCAGTTTAACCATTATTGCTACAGCGATGGTTGATACGGGTTCTAAGATGGATGAAGTAATTTACGAGGAATTCAAAGGTACGGGTAATATGGAAATTCATTTAAGCCGTAACATTGCTGAACGTCGTGTATTCCCAGCCATCAATATTAATCGTTCGGGTACTCGTCGTGAAGACTTGCTATTGAGTCCTGAAGAATTACATCGCACTTGGATCTTACGAAAAATCCTGCAGTCTATGGATGAGTGCGATGCTATTGAGTTCTTGATCGAGCGTATGAAAAACCATAAAACAAACGCTGAATTTTTTGATGCGATGAAACGCCAAGAATAATCGTTATGAACTATAGCGATCTTCGTGATTTTATTGATCAACTAGAAGCGCGGGACTTGCTACAGCGCATTGATTACCCTGTGTCACCTTATCTTGAGATGACGGCGGTGAGCGATCGTGTGCTGCGTGCCGGAGGTCCTGCGTTACTTTTTACTCATCCCAAAGATCACCACATGCCCGTTTTGACCAATTTATTTGGTACGGTAGAACGGGTGGCATTGGGAATGGGGGAGGAGTCCATCCAAGCGCTGCGTGATGTTGGTGTTTTGCTCGCTGCCTTGAAAGAACCCGAGCCACCGAAAGGATTTAAAGATGCGTTCAGTAAATTACCATTACTGAAGCAAGCGCTTAATATGGCACCCAAGTACGTCAGCCGTGCCCTTTGTCAAACGCATGTTTGGGAAGGCGACGAGGTTGATTTAACCTCCTTACCCATTCAAACCTGTTGGCCCGGTGATGTTGCGCCCTTGATCACCTGGGGATTAGTGACCACGAAAGGTCCGTCCCAAGATCGTGAAAACATGGGGGTGTATCGTCAACAAGTGATTGGTAAAAATCAAGTGATCATGCGTTGGCTGTCTCATCGGGGTGGCGCGCTGGATTATCTTGCCTGGCAAGAGGCGTACCCTGGGGAGAGATTTCCTGTTGCGGTGACCTTAGGGGCTGATCCGGCTACCATGTTGGCTGCCGTGACACCTGTTCCAGACTCTTTATCAGAATATGCTTTCGCAGGATTGCTGCGAGGACAACGTTCTCAGCTGGTGCGTTGTATTGGTTCTGACTTACACGTGTCTGCCAGCGCTGAAATTATTCTCGAAGGTTATCTTCAACCGGGCCTTGACGCCCCGGAAGGTCCTTTTGGTGATCACACGGGATATTACAACGAAGTACAATCTTTTCCCGTGTTGACGGTTGAGCGGATTACTCATCGTGAGGATCCGATTTATCTCAGCACATATACGGGCCGCCCACCGGATGAACCTGCGATGCTGGGTCTGGCCTTGAACGAAGTCTTTATTCCGCTGTTGCAAAAACAATTTCCAGAAATTGTCGATTTTTACTTACCTCCAGAAGGCTGCTCGTATCGTCTTGCCGTCGTGACCATAAAAAAACAATATCCCGGTCATGCAAAACGTGTGATGATGGCTGTCTGGTCTTTTTTAAGACAATTCATGTATACGAAATTTGTCATCGTATGCGACGACGATATTGATGCACGACATTGGCCAGATGTCATATGGGCCATGACGACTCGAATGGATCCTCTGCGGGATACCGTGATGATTGATAATACACCCATTGATTATTTGGATTTTGCGTCTCCCGTATCGGGATTGGGATCCAAAATGGGTATGGATGCAACGAGCAAATGGCCGGGTGAAACGCTGCGTGAGTGGGGGCATGCGATCACGATGGACGATGAAGTGCTGCAACGCGTCGATGCGTTTTGGTCCCAATTGGGTTTGAAATCATGACAAAAAAACTCGTGCATGCCGATGTGGAATTCATAACGCCATTAACTGATAGTGTGTTGCAATTCATCATTAAGCCGGATACCTATATTGACTACCAAGCTGGGCAATACTTGCAGATCATGATGGATAGCGGTGCCTGTAGTTATTCGATAGCGAATGCGCCTCTGGGTTCACATCGCTATGAATTGCATATTCGACATAGTCGCGATAACGTCAATAGTCAGGCATTATTGTCTGATATGAAACGGAATGGACGTGTGCAACTGAGCCTGCCTTTTGGCGATTGCGCCGTTCATTGCTTGGATCAAAAGAAGCCTATTATATTCATAGCTGCTGGCAC
This sequence comes from Legionellaceae bacterium, assembly GCA_030695645.1. Lineage (GTDB taxonomy): Bacteria > Pseudomonadota > Gammaproteobacteria > Legionellales > Legionellaceae > JAUYQG01. The sequence continues at coordinate 20,281 of JAUYQG010000137.1, read as the reverse complement.
GGGTTTTGCTCCAATCAAAGCGATAATTGAACAATTATTTGCTGATGATGATCCACGTAATATGACATTATATTGGGGAGTAAACACGGAAAGTGATTTGTATATGGACGAACAAGCCATGCAATGGCATAAGCACGCTCGTCATTTTTCGTATGTTTCGCACACATCAAAATCCGGTAAAAAAACACTCATATCATTGATTCTTCAGCAGCATGCACAGGATCTTTTAGAGCACCAAATTGTGATGAGTGGGCCTTTTGATTTAATGTATACCTTGCGGGATGCCCTGATAGCCGAGGGCGTGGCCCGAGAGAATTTGTTTTCAGACGCGTTTAGCTTTGAGGGAGAGTAATATGCAGACGTTATATCAACTATTAGGATTAGTCGGTTCTGGATTAATTATATGGTTTCTTTACAGAACCATTAAGGGACGCCCAGAACAGTTTAGTCGTGAAAACCTGAGTAAAAGTTTTTCCAGTATGGGTATTTTAGCTTTGATACTCATTGGTTTTGTGGCTTTACTGATTTTATTGATCCGAAATACGTGAGCGCCCTTATCACTTGGACTTTTGTCCAAAGTCCAATTATCACGACACCCCAGCTTTAGAGTTAGTTCGAGATCCCTTATTGCCAGGAGATCCTTCGCGCAAAAAGATGCGCTCTGGATGACGTATCTGAAGAGCTACCAACCACTTGGCATGAGTCTAATGCGAGCAATGGTTCTTCCACATACGTTTCCTGACTACTCTCATCGACTAATAAACGATACCAAGGATTTTGATTGGAAAACGAACGTTTATTAGCCTGAGGGTTGTAGCGGCCCGACGCTTGAAAAAGGGGATCAATATCAATAATCACCGCTCGATATCCTTGGCGTTGATGCACGACCACATCCCCAATGTTGAATTTTGCGATTTTAGGATTTATTGAATCCATCGATTTCTCCAACTTGCTCTTACCTAAAGTATCGGTCAAGGTCAAAGAATCTTAAATGATACCTTTTTCTTCTTCACGTAATGTCAAAACCTCAAATCCAGTTTTGGTGACTAAAATGGTGTGTTCCCATTGAGCTGAGAGCTTGCGATCTTTTGTGATGGCAATATTCCATCCGTCTTTTGTCAGATGTTTGACGTCAGCGCGCCCTTGATTAATCATGGGTTCAATTGTAAAGGTCATGCCCTCTGCTAATGCAAGCCCAGAACCCGCTGTTCCGTAGTGCATCACTTGGGGTTCTTCATGCATTCGCTGGCCAATACCATGACCACAATACTCGCGCACAACCGTGTAGTTATGTTGTGTGGCATGGGATTGAATGGCATGACCGATATCTCCCAGCGTTGCTTTGGGCTTTACCACAGCAATGCCTTTGTACAGGCATTGCTGAGTCACATCGACCAAACGTTGAGCATGGGTGGCGACTTCACCAATGCAAAACATTTTACTGCTGTCTCCATAATATCCCTCATAAATGACGGTGATATCCACATTGACTATGTCACCTTTTTTCAAAATCTGGTTATCGGATGGCATGCCATGACAAATCACATGATTGAGCGAAGTATTGACAGAGTATGGATAGCCATATTGGCCTTTACTACCTGGAATGGCTTTCAAAGTGTTGCGAATATAATCCTCGCAGAACGTATCGATGTCCATGGTGGTCATGCCGGGTTTGATAATGTCGCTGACGGCCTCGAGAACCTTGGCTGTCAATTGACCGGCAATACGCATTTTTTCTATTTGCTCTGGAGATTTGATCAAGGTCATTTGCTTTGTCTCATAGTTTCGGTTGAGAACAATGTTATCAAAAATGGCCTAAATAAGAAAATTGTTTTAGTCGGAAGCCGTAGGAGGAGGAGTTTTATTTTCCACCGGTGGACACTGGTATTCCGAAACGACCTCACCTGTATCACTGATTACTTTTAGAATAACTGGAAACTTCCATAGCGTATGAAGATGTTTCAAAACTTCAGCTGTTGCTTTGCCTAACGGGATGCGGTTGCGTTGTGTGTAATGGAGCGTTAATGCGCGATCGCCTTCCATATCAACTGAGAAAACCTGAATATCCGGTTCTTGATTGCCTAAATTGTATTGACTTGATAACACGCTACGAATTCGTTGATAGCCTGATTCATCGTGAATGGCGCCGATTGAATACTCGGGATGGCGGTCATCATCTATAATGTGAAATAACTTTAACTCGCGTATGACATGCGGTGATAAATATTGTGCTATAAAACTTTCATCTTTGTAATAACGCATAGCCGTGTCCATGCTGGTCAGCCAATCGGTATTAACTAACTCAGGAAACCAGAGTTTGTCTTCTTCAGTTGGGTGCTCGCAGATACGTCGTATATCTTGCATCATATGATAACCCAAAGTATAGGGGTTGATGCTGTTGTAATACGGGCTGTTGTATGCGGGTTGCATAATGACGTTAGTATGAGTTTGTAAAATTTCCAACATGAACGCATCGGTGACCAATTTTTCATCATATAACGCATGCAATAATGTATAATGCCAAAAACACGCCCACCCTTCATTCATGACTTTCGTTTGCTGTTGCGGATAAAAGTACTGTGCAATTTTTCTGATGATTCGAACTATTTCACGTTGCCAAGGTTGTAGCAACGGGGCATTTTTTTCGATGAAATAGAGGATGTTTTCTTGTGGTTCTGATGGGAATGGTTTCTTTTGAAGTTTGTCGCCTGTCAGTGAGCTTTTTGGAATGGTGCGCCATAGCTCATTGACTTCTGATTGCAGGTAAAATTCCCGATTTTGTTGACGAATTTTTTCTTCTTGTATGGACAATGCGGTGGGGTGTTTATAGCGATCCACGCCATAGTTCATGAGCGCATGGCAGGCATCCAAGGTGTTTTCCACCTCTATAATGCCGTATCGTTCTTCGCATTCACTGATATAATTTTTAGCAAACACAAGATAATCGATGATGGCATCAGCGGATGTCCACATTTTGAATAGATAATTATTTTTAAAAAAAGAATTATGCCCATAACATGCGTGTGCAATAACCAAGGCTTGCATGGCTATGGTATTTTCTTCCATAAGATAAGATACACAAGGATTCGAGTTAATGACTAGTTCATAGGCCAACCCCATGGCGCCGCGTTGATAGTTTTTTTCAACCGATACAAAATGTTTTCCAAAAGACCAGTGACTGTAATTGATGGGCATCCCAACGGAGGCATACGCATCGATCATTTGCTCTGCGGATATCATTTCAATTTGATTCGGATAGGTATCTAATCGAAAATCCTTTGCGATGCGTGCGATCTCGTGATCATAACTTTGAATGAGATCAAACGTCCATTCTGATCCAGTTGATAACGGTTTCTTTTTCATACCGTTTTCCTTTTAAATAGTTCACGAAAAACAGGGTAAATATTGGTAACATTATCAATGTTTTCCATTGAAAAATTAGGGTATTGCTCCTGAACACGTTCGTATACTTCCCACAGACTTTGATGGTGACGTGGCATGATTTCAATGTAGGCAAAATATTGTACGAGAGGCATGATTTTATCGCGCAATAACTCCAGACAATACGGTGAATCGGCATTCCAGTTGTCACCATCGGATGCTTGAGCCACATAGATATTCCAAGCTGATGGATTATAGCGTTTTTCAATGGTGGTGTTTAATAACTCGAGTGCGCTCGATACAACGGTACCTCCCGTTTCTCGAGAGTAGAAAAAATCGTTTTCATCGACTTCTTTAGCGGATGTGTGATGTCGAATAAAAACCAAGTCTATTTTGGCATAATTTCGTTTCAGAAATAGATACAGCAAAATGAAAAAACGTTTGGCTATGTCTTTTTTGGGTTCATCCATTGAGCCAGAGACATCCATGACGCAAAACATGACGGCTTGTGTGGTTGGTGCTGGGATACGGACACGGTTATTGTATCGTAGATCGATGGTGTCAATGAACGGCACGGCTGTAATTTTCTTTTTGAGCCGCTCTATTTCTTCTTGCAACTGTTGGATGAGCACAGGACTAGGTTTTGATTTCGCTAGTAACTGTTCTAATTCCTTTTCTGCTTCGTGCAAACGACGTTTAAACGTTGAAGCAAGTGCCATACGGCGTCCGGTTGCTTGACGCATGGAGCGTAAGACATTGATGTTGGTTGGGATCCCCGTGGTTGTTACTCCCGCACGAACTGTTTTGTACGTGTTTATTTGGGCCAATTCTTTCTTCACTAAGTCCGGGAGTTCTAAATCTTCAAAGTACATTTCTAAAAATTCTTCGCGCGACAATTGAAACACAAAGTCATCGTCTCCTTCGCCAGCATTACTCGCTTCAGAGCCGCCATCCGCATTATTTTGACTGGGACGTTTGATTTTATCCCCCGAAATATATTGGTCGTTTCCAGGTAAAATACGTTCAATTTGGCCGCCTTGGCCATGTTGAAATCTCGGCTCTGAAATGTCTTTGGACGGAATGACAATGTCTTCACCCTTGTCAATTCCTGTGATGCTTCGTTTTCCAATGGCATCAAATACCGCGCGTTTGATTTGCTGCTTATAACGAAGCAAAAAACGACGCCGATTGACGGTGCTTTTATTGCGTGTCTTTCGTCGGTCAATGAATTGTGTCATGTTCGTCACCGCTTACTGTGATTTACGTACCCGTAAATACCACTCACAAAGTAATCTAACTTGTTTGCGGGTGTACCCCTTGTCGACCATGCGTGCAATAAACTCTTCGTGTTTCTTTTTATCGTCCTCTGATGCTTTGGCATTGAATGAGATAACCGGCAGCAAATCTTCCGTGTTTGAGAACATTTTTTTCTCAATTACGGAACGTAGTTTTTCGTAACTATTCCATTTAGGGTTGTTTCCATGGTTATTTGCTCTGGCACGTAACACAAAATTAACCACCTCGTTTCGAAAATCTTTAGGATTTGAAATACCAGCTGGTTTTTCAATTTTTTCTAGGTCCGTATTCAAAGCCGCGCGATCAAAAATTTCACCAGTATCGGAGTCACGATAATCTTGATCTTGGATCCAGAAATCAGCATAGGTGATGTAACGATCAAAAATGTTTTGACCGTATTCAGAATAGGACTCTAAATAAGCCGTTTGAATTTCTTTACCAATAAACTCGACGTATTTTGGTGATAAAAACTCTTTGATGAATGATAAGTATTTTTCGTGCACTTCTTGAGGAAATTGCTCTTGTTCAATTTGCCGCTCCAGTACGTATAACAAATGCACTGGGTTTGCTGCAATTTCCGTATGATCAAAGTTGAACACTTTTGACAAAATTTTAAAAGCGAAGCGAGTTGATATACCGCTCATTCCCTCATCAACTCCTGCAAAATCACGGTATTCTTGATACGATTTAGCCTTAGGATCAGTATCCTTGAGGCTCTCGCCATTGTACACACGTAATTTTGAATATATGCTCGAGTTTTGTGGTTCTTTTAAACGGGTTAATACGGAAAACTGCGCTAACATATTTAAAGTGCCGGGCGCGCAAGGGGCCTTGATGAGCGAACTGGTATCAAGAAGCTTTTGATAAATTTTGATTTCTTCAGATACTCGTAAACAATAAGGTACTTTAACAATATTGATTCGATCGATGAAGGCTTCATTGTTTTTGTTATTGCGAAACGTTTGCCATTCGGACTCGTTAGAGTGCGCGAGAATGATGCCTTCAAACGGGATGGATGATAACCCTTCTGTCGGATTGTAATTGCTTTCTTGAGTCGCAGTAAGTAACGGATGAAGCACTTTAATAGGGGCTTTAAACATTTCAACGAACTCAAGCAACCCACGATTGGCTCGACACAGTCCACCCGAATAACTATACGCATCGGGATCATCTTGTGAAAAGTCTTCTAATTTACGTATATCAACTTTACCGACTAATGATGAAATATCTTGGTTGTTTTCATCACCAGGTTCGGTTTTAGCAATGGCGATTTGTTTCATTCGAGATGGTTTAACTTTGATGACTCGAAACTGAGTGATATCCCCATTAAATTCATGCAAGCGTTTGATAGCCCATGGTGACATGATATAACGTAAATATCGCTTAGGAATGCCATACCGTTCGAGAAGCAGTTCGGAGTCTTCTTCTGCATTGAATAAACACAATGGAGATTCATGAACCGGTGATCCTTTGATAGCGTAAATGGGGGTTTTTTCCATTAAGTCTTTTAATTTTTCTGCTAAGGATGATTTACCGCCGCCCACTGGACCAAGTAAGTATAAAACTTGTTTGGTTTCCTCTAGCCCTTGCGCAGCATGCTTGAGAAAGCCAACAATTTGCTCTATGGGCTCTTCCATCCCATAAAACTCATCGAATACTTTGTAATGTTGAATGACTTTGTTGGAAAAAATACGAGATAATACGGGGTCATGGCGGGTATCAATTTCTTCCGGCTCACCGATGGCCATTAACAGCCGTTGAGCGGGATTGGCATAAACAGATGGGTCTGTTTTACATAACTCCAAATACTCATCTAGGCTCAATTCTTCTTCTTTGTTGGTTTCAAAGCGGCGCGTGTATCCTGCCAAAAAATCTTGTGTGCTCATGGCCATTCCCCTCCGTACTTGGGAAAAAAAGTATCCGTAATAGTGTCAGTATAGAATGAAATTAAATATACTGCATTATTAACTAATAATTAATTTCATGTATTTGTGGAGTAACGTATGACGCATACTACGACTTATTTAGCTGACTATAAACCAACGCATTTCGCTCTCATAACGGTTCATTTGGATTTTGACTTACATGATGATTATGTCCTGGTTAGCAATCAAATGCTTTTGCAGCGGCGCCACGCTGGTGAATTGCGTTTATATGGGGATGAATTGGAGCTCGTGAGTATTCAATTGAATGATCATCTGTTATCACGAGAAGCGTATCGATTTGATGGTCAAGATTTGGTGATGGATGATTGCCCTGATGACGTACGACTTACGATAGTGACCCGACTTTATCCGCAAAACAACACGCAGCTGTCGGGATTGTACCGTTCGAATACTATGTTTTGTACACAATGCGAGGCACAAGGATTTCGACGCATCACTTATTTTTATGATAGACCGGATGTTTTAGCCAAGTACACCACTCGAATTAGTGCTAATAAAGAACAATATCCCATTTTGCTGTCCAATGGCAATTTACTTGGCTCTGGGGAGAATGGCAATGACCGACATTGGGCTATTTGGCAAGACCCATTTAAAAAACCGTCGTATTTATTCGCTTTGGTAGCCGGTAATTTAGAGTGCGTTCGTGACGAATTCATCACGTGCTCTGGTAAACGGGTGGATTTGCACATCTATGTTGAACCTGGAGAGGTCGATAAATGCGCTCATGCTATGGTGTCTCTAAAAAAAGCAATGAAATGGGATGAGGATGAGTATGGTCGTGAATACGATTTATCTATTTTTATGATCGTAGCAGTCAGTGACTTTAATATGGGCGCTATGGAAAACAAAGGACTAAATATTTTCAATTCAAAATATATTCTCGCTCGTCCAGACACGGCAACGGATGCTGATTATGCTGGCATTGAAAGTGTGGTTGCCCATGAATATTTTCATAATTGGACCGGAAATCGTGTGACGTGTCGTGATTGGTTTCAATTGAGTTTGAAAGAAGGGTTGACTGTGTTTCGAGATCAAGAGTTTTCACGAGATATGAATTCACGCGACGTCAATCGCATCTTAGATGTAAAAGCATTACGCAGTATCCAATTTCCTGAAGATGCCGGACGTATGGCGCATCCCGTTCGACCGGAGTCTTATCAAGAAATAAGTAATTTTTATACGGCAACAATTTATAATAAAGGTGCGGAAGTGATTCGTATGCAGCGTACCCTGTTGGGCAAAGAAGGATTTCGCCGCGGGATGGATTTGTATTTCAAGCGACACGACGGTGAAGCTGTGACGATTGATGATTTTGTAACTGCAATGGAGGATGCGAATGGTGTTGATTTCACCCAATTTAAACGTTGGTATAGTCAGGCCGGCACACCGAGTGTGCAGGTGCAATCTACGTTTAACAAGGGACGATTGACGTTATGTTTGACGCAAACATGTCCTGTTACTCCGGAATGCGATAATAAAAAACCATTCCATATTCCGATTCAGATTGCATTATTTAATGCCAAAGGGCAGGCCATACCATTGGATAACGAGATATTAGAGTTGACTAAATCGGAGCAAACATTTCATTTTGATGACTTAGAGGACGAGCCGATTGTTTCTTTATTGCGAGGTTTTTCAGCCCCCATTTCGTTACACACCACAGCAAGTCAAGAGAGATTGTTGGCGTTATTGCGTTATGAAACGGACGGTTTTGCAAAATGGGATGCGGCACAGAACTTAGCCATGACCTCGTTGTTGGAATCGTATCATGCTGCTGCTCATACCTGGCAGATGCCTAGCGCTCTTCTGGATGCTTATGAGCACGTGTTGATGGATGATGGTTTGGATCCGGCGTTGCGTGCGGAACTGTTAACGCCACCTAATTTTGAAGACATGGCGAATGCATTAACGGATGTGGATGTTGAGCGTGTCGAGGATGCTCGCGATTTGTTTAGGAAAGAATTGGGTTCTGGTTTGTATGACAAAGCACGAGCGCTTTATGAGTTATTATGGCGTCAAGAAGATCATGCTAGGCACGGTGCCGCCTACGGGTTACGTAAATTGCGCCATGTTTGCCTACGGTTGATGATGAGAGCAGATGAGAGCGGTAGCATGTCCCTTTGTCAGGAGCAGTTTGCTCAGGCAAAAACGATGACGGATCAAATCGCTAGCTTAACGTTGTTGGCAAATTGCTCCGATGAAACCGTTCGCCAACATGCTTTAGATACGTTTTATCAACAATGGAAAAAAGATGATTTGGTTTTGGATAAATGGTTTACTGTGCAAGCTGCTGCTGATTTACCGGATGTATTAAGCCGAGTAAAGGCATTACTTAAACACTCAGCATTTAATCTGAAAAACCCAAATAAAGTTCGTTCGTTGGTGGTCGCTTTTTGTCAATTGAACCCACGTTATTTTCATGCAATCGATGGAAGCGGGTATCGGTTTTTAACGGACATGTTAATGACAATAGACAAAACCAACTCACAACTGAGTGCTCGTCTTGCCACACCATTCACTCGTTGGCAACGTTTGGACAAAACACGACAAGTTTTGATAAAAGAAGAACTTAAACGTTTGTCGGCAATGGATTTATCCAATGATTTATCTGAGTTGGTGACGAAAAGTATGCAATAGAAACGAGGTGGATATGGTTAGTCGTTACGCCGTCATGGGCAATCCAGTTCAACATAGTTTGTCGCCGATTATTCACCAGTTATTTGCTGAACAAACGGGTTGCCAATTGCAATATGATAAAATTCAGATTGATCTGGACTCCTTTGAGCAACAAGTTCGGGATTTTTTTAATGCGGGTGGGCAAGGCTTGAATATTACGTTGCCTTGTAAACAGCGGGCATTTGCCATGTGTGATAAGGTAACCGATCGTTGTTTGCAAGCACGAGCGGCCAATACGTTGTGGCAAAAGGCAGGAAAGTTACATGCGGATAATACGGATGGGATTGGTTTATTACGTGATTTGCGCCGTCACATGGACCTATCGGGGAAGCGCATTTTGTTATTAGGTGCCGGGGGGGCGGCTCGTGGAATATTGGGGCCTTTGCTTGATGCATTGCCTGCCAAATTAACCATCGCAAATCGTACACTAACCACGGCGCTTGAATTGCAGGATGATTTTAAACAGAGGCCATATGTTTCAAACATGGACGAGTTAACCCCTGAGTATGATCTGATTATTAATGCTACATCGGCGAGTTTTGGTGGCACGTTTTTGGAGTTGCCAGCACACGTTATTGGCCATGCCGCGCTTTGCTATGATTTAAGTTATGGCACAAGCGAGGCGACGCCGTTTGTTGATAAGGCGCGTCGATTGGGCTGTTTTGCATTGGACGGCTTGGGAATGTTAATTGAGCAAGCTGCCGAAGCCTTTTTTATTTGGCATGGTGTTATGCCGATAGCGAGGGATGTTTTAGCTAAGATCGAAAAAAATCCGTAACGACATTTGCGGAATTCATGGTGTCATTATAGCCTAATTCGATTAAATCTTGGGTGAATTTTTTTTCGAACAATAAGAAACTTAATAAGTCGCCCGAATGGCTTTGCGCGCCCAGTATGTTGAGTAGCATGCGAAGCAGCGTAGGCATGGCTTGATAATCGGCTTGGGCTATTTTGGCAACATCAACGCTTGGTCTTAAATGTAGTGTTTGAATAGGTCGCCAGGGCGCGTTGCGCTTCTTCCATATGGAGAGCAGTCGTACGATTTCATTCATGCGATTGACCTGTTCGATATCGCGATCCAGGTTATCTAAAAACACGCCGTTCAACATACTACCTAGTACATGAGCAAATCCAATATCTTTTGAACTGAGTTTTTCGTGTTCGTCAAAGCTATGCAATTGCCGGGTACCTAGGATCAGAACTTTTTGTATATTAAAACGTAATGCGCCCCGAAGTGGTGATATCAATCCCATACTTCCATCACCATAATGCGAGCCGGCAATTTTAACTGTTGGAAAAAATAGTGGCAGAGCACTCGATGCCAAAATATGTTCCATGCTCATACCGACACGTTGACTGATATGACGTGGATAATGCCAATCCTCAAAATGCGGTTTATTATGTTGGTAAAACGAAACGGTTCGTTGAGATTCATAACAGTGACTAATGACTTCCATCGTTTCCAGCCGATTTTCTTCAATGTGCACTTTAATTTGTTCAAAATTGATGTGATTATTGATAAAACTGTGGAGTGGCATAGTATCCAGCAAGTGCGTTGTTTGTGGGCCTTTTAGAAATAAATGGCTTAAGTTTCGCAACAAGGATTTGCTCAAGTCATAGTTTTTGGCATGAAAAATTTGATCACAATGAATGTCTTGCCATAAGGTTTCTAGTTTCTCAACGCCGAGTGGAAAATCGTCGGCATGTTGGGCAAGAATGGCAGCATTAATGCTACCAACGCTCACGCCACTCACCATAGCAAACGGTATCGTTTTCGTTTTAAGAATCTGGCTGATGGCTTTCAGTACACCAGCTTGGTAAGCACCTCGTGCCCCCCCGCCGGCAAGGTAGAGAGCTATTTTAGTCATGATACTCAGCTCTATAATAGTTGTATCTGAAATATAGATGAGAGGGGGGGCGATAGCAAGCTTTAATAAACCGTTAGTTTCGAGAGAGGAATTGATTCCACCCTATCTTTCCAATCAAGTAGCGTGCCTCTTGCAATACCAACATCATTTGAGGCCCTGCGCTGCGACATACCTCGTGATAAATTTGCTTCAAATTGCTGCAGTTTTTCTGCCATGGTTAATCGTTCTTTTTTCTCTAACCCTGTTGTTGTTTTCGGTAAATCCATTACACTCATTCCTTGAGGGCTAGTTTTTGGCCGCGCGCAGTATATGTGGTCGGAGCGGCGGTCGAGGCCCGGATTTTGTACTGAAAAGGAATTTTTCATGTTGAAACGCGCAACGGGGTTTTTTGGAGGTTTTTTTGTTTTTTATTCAACGGCCTTCTGTGCTGTGGATACGTCCGGATTGAAGTTGAGCGCTTACGCCGGTTTGGCGAATACGGCGATTGGTTCTGGCCATTTCACGCTATTGGGTAACGAGACTGAGACCTTAGTCCCTTCGAATCATTACTCATCGAAAGCCACCTGGGGTTTGGGTGCTGCTTATCGTTATGTTTTTCAACCCAAACGTGCGATTTCAAGATACTTTCACGACGCGTTATTGGGTTTGGATTTGTTTTATTTGTCAGCAGCCCAAAATGGAAGTACGGTCGATTATGGGCAAAGTAACTTTGCTTATCAGTTGGGATTTCAAAGCACTCGCCTTATGGTTGACACTGAGTGGACTTTTCACCCTGTTCTGCCATGGCTGTATCCGTTTGTTGAAGGGGGTATTGGTTTTACTGCCAACGGTACTAACTACCTGGATAATCCCAACGCGGATGTTCCTTGGGGCGTAGGGCAAAACATGCCTCACAACATGGCGTATCAGTTTGCCTACAACGTGGGGGGTGGTTTGAAAATTCCATTACCCCATCAGTTAGAGTTTTCGCTGCGTTACCTGTATGCCGGTTTAGGCGATGCTAAAACCAATGCATCAACGGCATCCTTGTCTACCACCTCGGCCATTAGTACGCACGTCTATTCTCAAACGGTGTTAGCTGGATTAAGCCTTCTCTTATAACGGTAATCAACAGGAGTGAGTAGTTACGTTTTTTCTCATAAGGACCTAGACATGATGAAACACCTTTCTTTGTTCACCCGCGCGCCTATCGCCTGGGGCTTTGCTCTTCTGATGGCCATGCCAACCCTTTGGGCGGCCACTACACCCTATACCGTCACGTTTGTTAGTGGCCCATCCACGGCGTCCACAACCTACCCAGGCTCTCAAGTTCCGACGCTGTTCAATATGGTTCCTACCAATGCAGCGTCTAACCTTTATAGTAGGCAACAACTCAAATTCACCATTACATCCAACACCGGTGCTAATATATTTTGCTCCTACAACAATACGCCTGGTGTAGATAGCCTCGTAGGTGGTTCTGGGGTGGCCGCCTTGGGAGGGTGTGCCTACGTTGACTCAACCGGGAAAAAAGTGGGTGCGGGCTCACCTTATACACTGGTATTAACCATACAAGCGGGTTCAACACCACAAAGCGTGTCTGATGGACTCGTTATTTCGACACCGTCAGGTCGAAATATGATGACTATCCCGATCAATTATACCATTGTCACTAACTCATCAAGAACCATTACCTTTACCAACAACTGTCCTACCGGTAATACCGTGTGGTTTGGTGCCACACCAAGTGCTGTTGCGGGTTCTTGTGCGAATACTGCAACCTGCCCTCAAGGTACGGTCTGTCAAAGTGATACTACCTGCGCGTGGCCGCAACCGGCGTTTACAACCAGCAATACCAGCTATGAATTGCAGCCCGGTCAGAGCAATACCGTATCAATCACCGATACGTCCGCACTTAATGGCCTTAGCATCGTATGGAGTGGTTTTTTAGGGGGCCGCACGGGTTGTACGGGGGCCGCTGGCACAAGTTGTGCCACAGGCGATTGTCAAGCTAACTCCAGTGGCGCTTGTACGGTAGGTTTTGTGAAACCGGCAACCGGGGCTGAATTTACGTTCAATGTGGCCGTTCCAGACAGTTACGACGTGTCCATTATTAACGGCATAAACTTACCAATAGACGTCACACCAAGTAATATACCAGCGGCTGGTACAAGTAGTCCTTATGACTGCGGATCCCCAGGGGATCCGAGTCTCGTCTCCTATACGGATACGTTATACAGCACGACTTATCCCTCGCCTGCTGGGACGCTGGGCGGCTCCACCTGGAGTTTTGCACCCGTCGTGAGTTTGACGGCAAATTATCTCTATCAATGGGTGAGTGGTACCGGAAGCACGCCAGCATGCACAGTGAATACCGGTACCGGTGGTTGTGACAGTTATCCAGGTACCGTTTGTGGATTGAGTCAGTCCAACGTGACGCTTGGGAATGCCAACTTAACGTGTGGTACTCCATTAGGTTATTGGACACAAGACCAAATATGCGCCTCAAACTCAACGTATAACCAATCAGCCATCGTGAATTGCACGGATACGAGTGTCATCACCAGTTGCACCGCAGGGACAATCAGCTCAGACTGCCCATACCAAGTGCAGCCCGCAACAGGCCCGAATTATACGTTTTATAATTTGGTAGCGGGCACCTCCGCATTTCCAACGGTTGCTGGAAGTACGGATAATACGCTGACATTTGCCAGTTGCTTTGCCAAAGACGTGTCAAACGTGCAGTATACGTCATCCTTGAATTGCAGCGGCTGTAATAATTGGCAGGATCAATTGGGCTCCAATGTGATTCCGACGGATCCGGCTATTGTGGCACAATGTAATTCGTCTTCAAACCCAACGGGTACGATACCCAACTCGAATTGGGTGAACAGCGTACTGCCTGGTTTGATCTTTCTCAAAACCGCTTGTCCCTCGTGCTATACCTACCCATACGACGACAAAAGCTCTGGTTTCGCATGCCCGTATGCGTATGAAACAGGACAAAGCGCGGTGAACTACACGGTTACGTTTTGTCCGAACGGGACAACAGCACTCCCCACCCCGGGTCAAAACATTCCATCGTAACGTCCGTCACTTTTGTTCGCTTCAGAACGCGTCAACCTGATACCTATCTTTAGCACCAGAATGGGACGTTATGTCTGGCCCGTTCCTAAGTCGGCTAGTAGAAAAAATACTCCGAACTGGGGTTTTAATAAGACAACTTATTTTGAGTGTCACTGGGTTCAATGTTTTGAGCCAGTTTTAGAGCAAGTCGATAATCATCCTTAATTTGTTGTTGCTCGGATTCTGGGAGATTATGAATTCGCTCTTGTTCTATTTTGTATTGTAGTTCTAGTTCCGCGGGTGTTTGGTGATTTTGTATGGCGGTTTGTATAGCGGCTTCAATGCGTTGTTGGTTTTCTAAGATCTTTTTTTCGGAAGTAACCTGTTTTCCATTGTAATGGAAGGAGTGCAATGATGTGGCAGGAGTGCTACTTACTGTTGTTTGTGCTGCTAGCTGATCATATACTTGTTGTTGCAGCGCTTTGGCAACGGCATTATAGAGACAATTTCCTTCGCCCTTTGTCCATGTATTGGGATCGTTGGTCCAATGGTAATCGTTGTCGTTATAGATATGAATGGTAGGAGCGTCTTTCGATTCAAAATGCAGAGGCCACGTTGCATCCTTGCGTTGTGTGTTTATGGATGTGACCACAATATTGCAACCCAGTGACTCTCCCAGAGCGACGGCTTCTAAATCAGTACCCCAGGCACCATTTTGAGCTTGCTTTTTTAGATAGTCTTCATAAGGGCCTTGACCTGCAGCCACATGCTCGCCACGAAAACTTTTTGCCGCCGGAGTCTGAGCTGTTCTTAGGTGATCAACTGCGCGTTTTCGCAATAGAGGAGCCAGGGTATCTTGAACCGTTTCTTCATCGGATTTGAAAATATTTTCATCAACGTTGAGACGTTTCAAAAAAGAACTATTACGCTTAAGCTTTAATAACTCTTGGGTAAAGTATTGCGTCATGATTTATTCTCACAAGTTAGTTCGTTATCTTTATTGGTTTAATTGTATTATATTTTACTATATGTGTCAAAAATAGGTGCCGACAATGACGCCCTGACTTGGAGTTATGGATAATTTATGCAATCATATTGTTCTTTTCGCTAAAATACTATAAATTACAGCCATAACCTCTATGGAATGCACATCATCATGTTAGCCCTGCTTCGCCAACAGCCGCGTCCTTTTTTTATGATTTTCATGTTAGAAGTCTGGGAACGTTTTGGGTTCTATACCGTTCAAGGAATCTTGGTTCTGTATTTTATCCGCTATTTAGGGTTTTCCAATCACGTTGCTTATCAAACGTTTGGTGCATTTTGTGCCTTAATTTATAGCATGGTGCCCTTGGGTGGTGTTCTTGGTGACAAACTATTGGGCACAAAACGCACGATCGTTTTAGGACTAATTGTCCTGACCATGGGCTATTGTGCGTTGGCCTGGGTGGATAAGCAGCATGTTTTCTGGGCGTTGGGGTGTATTTGTATTGGGAATGGTCTTTTTAAAGCAAACCCTGCCACGTTATTGGCAAAATGTTACGCAGAGAATAGCTCTCAATTGGAAGGTGGGTTTACCTTATACTATATGGCCATTAATCTTGGAGCCATTGTGGCCTTGTTTGTAGGGCCAACCGTATCCAGTCGATTTGGTTATTCGTATGCTTTTATGACGAGCTCGGTGGGCATTATGTTTGGGTTGGTCAATTATTGGTTTCAACGCCAACATATAGCGAACATTGCTTCCCCTGCTGATCGGCATTCGATTACATGGTATCAATGGGTATTGGTTGCGCTGGGGGTCTTTGCTATGGCTGGTTTAGCGTGTTTTTTATTACAACACGTGCAACTTGCCAAAACCTTAATCTATATGACGACTGCCGTGTTGGTATTGTTCTATTTTTGGTGCATGTACAACGAGCAAAAAAGAGAGCGATTGCGATTATTACTTGCTTTTATTCTGATGTTAGAAGGGGTGGTGTTTTTTACTTTATACCAACAAATGCCAACATCTATTAATTTATTTGCGGTACACAATGTGCATGCTAGCTTGTTTGGCGTATCGATTGACCCACAGAGCTTCCAAGTCTTAAATCCAATTTGGATTATTGTGATGAGTCCGGTTATAGCGTATTTTTATTCTTATTTGCAACGCAAGCACATCTCATTTCCTGTTCCCTATAAATTTGCGTTAGGCATGACGTGTTGTGGTATTAGTTTTTTAGTGTTGTATTTTGCGCGGTTTGCCTATGATGGTCAGGGCATGGTTTCGCCATGGTGGTTAGTTAGCAGCTATCTTTTTCAGAGTGTGGGCGAGATATTGGTGTCTGCTTTGGGTGTGGCTATGGTTGCTGAGCTGGTCGCACCACGAATTCTGGGATTTGTGATGGGGATGTGGTATTTAACTTCTGCTATGGCAGGATTTACAGGGGCAACGGTTGCGTCATTTACAGCGTTACCTAAATCCTTGCAGCCTGGTGTTCAGTCATTAATGGTATACACGCATGTGTTTGCCGGCATTGGCATGGCCACGCTGGGTGTGGCAGCGATTTTATGGTTGATTTCACCGAAATTAAGTCGATTAATAGGTGCTAGAGTCTAGTGAAAAACGTTTTTACGGTTAGCCAACAGACTCTGGAGTTGATGCAAGAATTGCGCGAAAGAGATGCTGATTCCAGCTTGTTGAGTAACTTGCAGGGGGATCCTCAGCACCTCACATGCCATGACGTGATTAACAAACTGATGGAGCGCGAACAGAGTTTGTTAGCAAGTGATGTTTTTCATAAAACACGATTTTTTCAAGAGTCATTGCGCATTGCGTGGTTACGAGACCTTTCTCTAAGTTATTACGGTGTGGAAAACGTAGTCGAGCCATTTTCTGAAGAAGATACCAGTTGGCTTGGTAAAATACAGCTCACAGCATTGGCGTTTGCGGGGACTATTTATACTATTTGCAGTGGTTTTGATGGAAGCACTTCGATATTATCCTTATTTATAGGAATTCCTAATTGGACTGTTTTTGTCGTGGCATTGGCTTTATCGCTGGTTTTGGTTGTTCTGTTTTATAGTTTTGATTTGGTTGATATCTCTGAAAATATACGAGTACGACTATTCCATTCTAGGCAACTGCTGGATGTATACCTGGAGCAAGCGGGGCTTATCAACAAGCTAATAGAGCAATCCAAACAACGTATGCAGGACATGAACAACGAGCTTGTCAATGAGCTTTCGATTGCTTTGAGTAACGCACCATTGGTTTGTGACCGACCCAGATCAGGTAGAGATCAAGATTTAGCGGACGTAGTAGAACTCTGGAATATGTTGATAGCTCGTCAAGAGGACTTGTGTTTAGTGCGTCAAATATATTTGCAAGAGTTGGAGCATCGTTACGTTAGAGCAATGAAATTTATGGCGACTACTATTGCCGGGCTGTTATATTTCAATTGTGGATTTTTTGCAGGACAAATTCTTGCGGTAGCCGTTTTATCTGTTTTTTTAACGGCGTCCATTTCGATAACATCTTGGCCTGTGCTCTTGATCAGCATCTCCGTAGGTTTAGCTGCGTTAAGTATTTTTTGGTATAATGGCGAACGTTCGAGAGTTGAAAACTTGGCTGGGAAATGGTTGGGATTAGATCAAGATAAAATAAATTGCTTGCCTGTTAATGAGCACGTTGTAAAACAAAAAACAGAGCAAAATCAGTTAGAACAACAGATACGATTGCATAAACGTTTTCTAATTTGGAATGACAACGATTCGTCTAATGATGCTGTTAATTGGACTTTGGACAAAACGGCATGCAAAAAGACGCATGCCATTCTGTCCAAAGTCCAATGTTAACCCGCCGTCACAACAATTACCCACAATGTTATCCACAGCCTAAACATTGCACATAGCGCGATCTTTTTTAATTTATTCAGTAAAATCAATGGGTTGATTGTTGCGGTTCAAAAATAATTATATTGGAAATAAATTTATTCACAATTGACTAATTGATTGTTTACTGGACTTTGAATAGAAAAAACGCGGATTCAAGTTGTTAGTGCAATCGCCAGTTACTGCGGAATGACGGATAAAATATAACTATAATGAAACTCCCTACCATGGTAAAATCTCTTATTATAATAACAGGCATGCAACAAGACAGGTATGGCAATTCCAAAAAATAAAACAAATAAAGTAACTACTCACTAATTTGGACTTTGGACAAAACTGCATGCAAAAAAACGCATGCAATTCCGTCCAAATAATTTCAGATCTGTGAAATTTACAGACATATATTACTAGGTGAAATCGATCTATTTTATGAAAACAGTTGCATATGGTGTAATTAATGAACTGGTTGAGAGTAATGGATCTCAAGTTTCTTGGACAAAAAGACATGAGGCTCTTTTCATGTCTTTTTGTCCAAAGTCCAATATGTAGCGTTTTAATAAAATTATTTTTCGCAAAATATCACTGAATTCGTAGGGTGAGCAAAGGAGCTTGCGACGTGCCCACCAGCAGTGGTACAACGGTGGGCACGTCGCAAGCTCCTTTGCTCACCCTACCTCGTTCACCCAGAATTGCTATGGTTAATGAGTCAATGGTGCTGAATAGTTACTTTTCAGGTAGAATACGCGCTAATATTACAAAGGGTGCTTATCCTAAATTCAGTAATTTCGCAATTGATACGGAATTTACGGATAGCTCTCAGCCAAAGTGTGAAATAATTGTATGAATAAAACACCTTTTAGACTCAAAGTTAATGCCTACAGTACAACATTTTCAATTCACATTGCCGAAACAGTGGAAGAAATAGAATCTTGCCTGTTATTACGTACTAAGTATTTTAAATCTACTAATACGCCATTCATGGGTAGGGATGAGGATGAATATGATCAACATTGTTGTCATTTAATGGTAACCGATGAGAAAGCAAATGAAACGGTTGGTACCTATCGTTTGATGAGGAGCGACGTAGCCGAGAAAAACATAGGTTATTATTGTGAGACGAAATTTGACTTATCCAATATAAAGTCTCAGAATTTTAAATTGGTTGAA
This sequence comes from Legionellaceae bacterium, assembly GCA_030695645.1. Lineage (GTDB taxonomy): Bacteria > Pseudomonadota > Gammaproteobacteria > Legionellales > Legionellaceae > JAUYQG01. The sequence goes on along the minus strand of JAUYQG010000137.1, from coordinate 1,029 downwards.
TTAGGTCGGTTGTGTACTTTATCAGAATACCGTCATAAAAATATTGTTGGCATGCTTTGGCATGGAATTTATGAATACCTTGATTTTTATGATTTAGATTACTTGTCGGGCTGCGTTTCTTTACCACCGGATCAGCCCGATTTAACCTCGAAAGTATACGCTTACGCTAAATATAAAAAGATGATCGCGGCTCCTGAGTTCTTGGTTAGACCACATCCAACATACGTTGATACAACATTTGATGCCGATTATGTGATTGATGATATCCGTCAAATCAAAAAAGAATTACCTAAGTTATTTCTTTCTTATTTGGTTTTAAATACTAAAGTTTGTGGCCCTAGTTGTCATGATGGCATATTAAATTTCAAAGAGTTTTATATTTTAAGTTTTATGAAAGACAGAGCTAAAAATCGGCGCATTCATCGCTTTAAATTGTAGTTCTAATCACTCCTCCGGTTATTATCCTAGAAAAAGCAGTTGAAGCCGTAGCGAGGCCTTCGTAGTAGGCTTCAACTGCTTTTTCTAGGTTAAACATGGTTAGGATCGCGAGCGAAATAACGTCCTATTCTTGGGCGATTAATGAGCATCCAAGCATAGGCGTTGCTTTATAATTCCGTTTTTCAACCCACCATTTTTTCAATGAATCACAAGCAAACTCACTTGTCTCATGGGTTGTGCCCATATTAATATGAGCTGTATTTTTCTTTTCTTATCCTCTTTTTTTTAATTCATCTTCATTGTGAGGTGGATCTTTATCATGTGTTGTCAATTACGTGCTAGTGAATGAAGCCCACGCCCTTGCTAGATAAGAATTAGGACAAGAGAACGGGCACGAAAAGCAGATAATTGGGTTAGAACAAATTTACCATGAGCGGTTCTTTGTCTTATTGGACTTTGGACAAAAAGACATGAAAAGGGCCTCATGTCTTTCTGTCCAAGAAATTTGAGATCTGTTATTCTAAATTAGATTGCTAATTATCCTGAATGTATATTCTCCTACAAATAAAGCCGGTTGTGTCAAGTATTTTA